>MGUT01000063.1:14220-19652 GCA_001800095.1 Elusimicrobia bacterium RIFCSPLOWO2_01_FULL_64_13
GACCTGGCCGTCGCCGCGGCAAGGCTTGCCCTCGCGGACGCCGGCGTCGGGCCGGAGGACCTGGACATGATCCTGGTCTGCACCTGCACGCCGGACATGGCCTTCCCGTCCGTGGGGTGCCTGGTCCAGTCCGCCCTCGGGGCGAAAAAGGCGGTGGCCATGGACCTCTCCGCCGCCTGCTCCGGCTTCATCTACGGCCTGGCCACGGCCAGGAGCTTCATCGTATCCGGAGCGGCGAAAAAGATCCTTTTGATAGGCGTGGACACCCTCTCCAAGATCACGGACTGGTCCGACCGGTCCACCTGCGTCCTCTTCGGGGACGGGGCGGGGGCCGCGGTGCTCTCCGCGGAAGAAGGGGAATCCGGAGTGCTGTCGGTGTACCTCGGCTGCGACGGCGGCCATGCCGACGTCCTGAAGGTCCCGGGAGGAGGAAGCCGCATGCCCCTGACCCAGGAGGTCCTTGATTCCAAATCCCACACCATCCGCATGGACGGCCCGGAGGTCTACAAGCTCGCCGTGACCAAGATGGTCGAGGCCGCGGGCAAGGCCCTGGAAATGGCGGGGCTCCGCCCCCGGGACTTGAAGCTCATCATCCCGCACCAGGCCAATCTAAGGATCATCGATTCGGTCGCGAAAAGACTGGACCTGCCGGCGGAGAAGGTCTTCGTGAACGTGCATAAATACGGCAACATGTCCGCCGCGACCACGATCGTGGCCCTGGACGAGGCCCAGAGGGAGTCGAGGATCCGGAGGGGGGACCTGGTGGAGCTGGTCGCTTTCGGAGCTGGCCTCACCTGGGGCGCGGCGGTCCTGCGATGGTAGCACCGGCCCGGAACATCGCCCTCCTTTTCCCCGGCCAGGGATCCCAGCATCCCGGCATGGGCCGGTCCCTCGCCGAATCGAGCCCCGCCGCCGGGAACATACTCGCCCGGGCCGAGGCCGTCCTGGGCGGGGATTTCGTCCGGGTCCTGTTCGAAGGGCCGGAGGAGGCGCTGAAACAGACCGCGGTCGCCCAGCCCGCGATCTACACGGTCAGCGCCATGGCGTTCGCGGCCCTGGTCGAACGCTCCCCCGATATCATGGGTAGGTGCGCCTGCGCGGCCGGGCACAGCCTGGGAGAATATTCGGCCCTGCACGCCGGGAATGTTTTTGATTTTAATACCGGCCTAAAATTAGTAGAATATCGTGGCCAATTTATCCGGGATTGCTGCGACGAGATCCCCGGGACCATGGCCGCCGTCGTGGGCGTGGAAAAGGAGGCCCTGGCCGGTCTCTGCCGGGAATCCGCCAACGGGCGGGGCGCGTGCGAGATGGTGAATTTCAACTCCCCCGGACAGATCGTCGTGGCCGGGACCCGGGAGGCGGTGGCCGCCCTCGTGGAAAAGGCGTCGGCCCTGCCGGGAGCCCGGTGCGTGCCCCTGAACGTTTCAGGGGCTTTCCATTCCAGCCTGATGGCGGGGGCGGCGCGGAAGATGGCGGGGGTCCTGCAAGGCGCGTCCCTGCGGGACGCGGAGTTCCCGGTGTTGACCAACGCGGACGCCCGGCCCGAGACCGGCGCGGAAGCGTTCCGAAAAAAACTGGTCAGCCAGATCGACCATCCGGTGCTCTGGGAAGATTCCGTCGTGAACATGACCGGCATGGGCGCGGAGATCTTCATCGAGCTCGGCCCGGGCAAGGTCCTCGCGGGGCTCATGCGCCGGATCGACCGCTCGAAAAAATGCTGGGCCGTCGGCGACGGGGAATCGCTGGAGGCCGCGGCCGCGGCCCTGGAATGACATTTTTTCTTCAAGGAGGCCCGCAGTGAAACTGAAGGATCAGGTCGCCGTCGTCACGGGAGGAGCGCAGGGGATCGGCAAGGCCATCGCAGCGGCCCTGGCCGGGCAGGGGGCGCGCATCGCCGTCTGCGACGTCGCCGAGGACCTGGCGGCGAAGACCGCCGGGGAGCTCAAGGCCTCCTTCCAGGTGGACACCCTCGCCCTCAAGGCCGACGTCACCCGGCCCGAGTCCTGCGAGGAGATGGCCAAGAAGGTCCAGGAGGCCTTCGGCCGGATCGACATCCTCGTCAACAACGCCGGCATCACCAAGGACAACCTCGTCATGCGCATGAGCGAGGCGGAATGGGACGCCGTGCTCGACGTGAACCTCAAGGGCGCGTTCAACTGCACCAAAGCGGTCTGCCGGCCCATGATGAAGCAGCGCTCGGGCCGCATCATCAACATCTGCTCCATCGTCGGGCTGATGGGCAACGCGGGACAGGCGAACTACTCGGCCTCGAAGGGAGGCCTCATCGCCCTCACCAAGACCTGCGCGCGGGAATTCGCCTCCCGCAACATCCTCGTCAACGGCATCGCCCCGGGCTTCATCAAGACGCGCATGACCGAACAGCTTACGGACGAACAGAAGCAGAAGCTCGCGGCCATCATCCCTCTCGAGCGCCTGGGCGAGCCCGAGGACGTGGCCCAAGCGGCCCTCTTTTTAGCCGGACCGGACTCATCCTACATCACGGGACAGGTGATCTCCGTCAACGGCGGAATGTACATGTGACGGCCCCGCCGGACGGGCTCGCGCCCGCGGCGGAAAACTCAAAGCAGCAAGGAGGACAAAGCCATGGCAGATGATATCGAAAGCAAGGTCAAGGAGATCATCGTGGAGAACCTGGGAGTGGACGCCGCGGGCGTCAATCCCCAGGCCTCGTTCGTGAACGACCTGGGCGCCGACTCCCTCGACACGGTGGAGCTGGTGATGGCCCTGGAAGAGGAGTTCGACATGGAGATCCCCGACGAGGAGGCCGAAAAGATCCAGACCGTCGGCCAGGCGATCGACTACATCAAGAAGCACAAGAAATAGGCCCCGGAACGTCCAGGAGGCCGCCGCAGGCGCCATCATGAGCAAGGTCGTCATCACGGGAATGGGGGCGTTGACCCCTATTGGGATCGGCCTGGAGGCCTATTGGGACGGCCTGATGAAGGGCGAGTCCGGCGCCGGGCCCGTCACATTGATCGACGCGAGCGCGTATCCCTGCAGGATCGCGGCGGAGCTCAAGGGGTTCGACCCCCTGAACTTCATCGAGAAAAAAAAGATCAAGCGCATGGACCGCTTCACCCAGTTCGCGGTGGCGGCCGCGAAGATGGCCCTCGAGGATTCCGGGCTCGACCTCTCCAAGGAGGACCTGGAGCGCGTCGGAGTGATCGTCGGGAGCGGGATCGGCGGCCTCCGGACCATCGAGGAGGAGTTCACGGTCCTCAAGGAAAAGGGGGTCCGCCGCGTGACGCCCTTCCTCATCCCCAAGCTCATCTCCAACATGGCCGCGGGCGAGATCGCCATCCTCCACGGCTTCGCCGGGCCGAACTACGCCGTGTCCTCGGCCTGCGCCACCGCCAACCACGCCATCGGCGAGGCCATGCGCCACCTGCGTTTCGGCGACGCCGACGTCATCGTCTGCGGGGGGACCGAGGCGGCCATCACCCAGCTTGGGCTTTCCGGGTTCTCCCAGGCGGGGGCCCTGGCGGAAAGCTACAACGACCGCCCCCAGAAGGCCAGCCGCCCGTTCGACAAGGACCGGGAGGGTTTCCTGATGGGCGAGGGCGCCGGCATCGTCATCTTGGAAACCGAAGAACACGCCAGGAAGCGCGGTGCGCGGATCCACGCCGAGCTCGCCGGCTACGGCGCCACGGACGACGCCTACCACATCACCTCCCCTTCCCCGGAGGGGAAAGCGCAGGCGCGGGCCCTCCGGCTCGCCCTGGCCGACGCGAAAGTCATCCCGGACCAGGTCGATTACATCAACGCCCACGGCACCTCCACGCTCGTCAACGACAAGTCCGAGACCCTGGTGATCAAGAACGTGTTCGGGGAAAGGGCCGGGAAGATCCCGGTCTCCTCCACCAAGTCCATGACCGGCCACCTGCTCGGGGCCGCCGGCGGAGTGGAGCTCATCGCCTGCGTGCTCTCCATGCGGAACGGCATGGTGCATCCGACCATCAACTACGAGACCCCCGACCCGGAATGCGACCTGGACGTGGTCCCGAACCGGCCGCGGAAGCACAAAGTGACCTGCGCCGCGTCCAACTCGTTCGGTTTCGGCGGGCACAACGCCGTCCTGGTCGTGAAGTCCTACCCAGCCGACTGATTTGTCCTCCCTGCCTTCAGCTCCCAGCCCGGCGGCCGGCAAGACGGGGCACCTGTCCCTGGAAGCGCTGGAAAAGCACATCGGGATCAGGTTCCGCGACAAGAAGTTCGCCGAGGAGGCCCTCACCCACAAGTCCTACGCGATGGAGCGCGGCGCGGGGACTTTCAACGAGCGCCTGGAATTCCTGGGCGACAGCGTGCTGAACACGGCCGTCACCCACCACCTCTTCATCCGGTTCCCCAAGGACGACGAGGGCAGGCTCTCCAAGCTCAAGTCCCAGCTCGTGGCCCGGCACAGCCTGGCCGAGTGGGGGCGGGACATCAGGATCGGCGACTACCTGCGCCTTTCCGAAGGCGAGGACGCCACCGGCGGCCGCGACCGGGAATCCCTCGTAGCCAACGTCATGGAGGCGCTCATCGGGGCCATCTTCCTGGACCAGGGCTACGAGAAGGCCGAAAAATTCGTCATCCAGCGCTTCTCCAAGAAGAAGCGGATCATCGAGACCGATTTCAAGAGCAAGCTCCAGGAAGTGATCCAGAAGAAGCACAAGATACCGCCCAGCTACGTGACGGTCGACGAGAGCGGCCCCGACCACGACAAGACCTTCCACATCGAGGTCCGGATCAAAAAAAAGTTCCTGGGGAGGGGGCGGGGGAAATCCAAGAAGGAAGCCGAACAGGACGCCGCCCACGACGCCCTCAAAAATCTGAAAAAGAACCCGGTCTGACCAGCCCCCGCAACCATTTAATTGAGAAAATCGCCGCAGGCGATTTTCAAATCAGAATCGGGGGCTGGCGCCATTCCTCAATTTATAGGAATCAGAAATGGTGCCCGCCGCCGACGGGCGCTGGTTGACAGCGATGCCGGTTAAAAACTAAAATGGCATGTTCCATAGGAAAAGAATCCAAGGAGGATTCATGGACTACTTTCTGACCGAAGAGCAGCAGGCCATCGTCGACACCGCCCGCGAGATCGCGCAGAAAAAGATCAAGCCCGTGCGCGAACATTACGACGTGACCGAAGAGTATCCCTGGCCCATCGTCGAGGAGATGCGCAAGGCGGACCTTTTCGGCGTCTACCTGCCCTCCGCTTACGGCGGCCTGGGGGGCGGGGGATTCGACCTCTGCCTCGTGGTCGAGGAGCTCGCCCGGGCCTGCGGCGGCATCGCCCTCGGCATCGCCTGCTGCGCCCTCTGCTCCTTCCCCATACTCCTCTTCGGGACCCCGGAACAGAAGAAGCGCTTCCTGCCGGACGTGGCCAGCGGCAAGAGGCTCGGGGCCTTCGCCATCACCGAGCCCGAGGC
>MGUT01000063.1:19669-20546 GCA_001800095.1 Elusimicrobia bacterium RIFCSPLOWO2_01_FULL_64_13
CACCACCAACAAGGCCCGCGGGCCCCGCGGCCTCACCTGCTTCGTCGTGGAGAAGGGCGCTCCGGGCTTCTCGTTCGGCAAAAAAGAGCTCAAGATGGGCATCCGCGCCTCGCCCACGTACGAGCTGAATTTCGACAACTGCAGGGTCCCGAAAGAGAACCTGCTCGGCGGGGACGGCAGGGGACTCTTCGTGGCCCAGGCCACCTTCGACATCTCCCGGCCGGGGGTGGCCTCGCAGGCGGTCGGCATCGCCCAGGGCGCGCTGGACGAGGCGCTCAACTACACCCGGTTGCGCAGGCAGTTCGGCCGCACCATCCTCTCCTTCCAGTCCTCCCAGCACATCGTGGCGGACATGGCCACCCAGCTCGAGGCGGCGCGCTCGCTCCTCTATTCCGTGACGCGGGCCATGGACAAGGACCTCCTGCCGGCGGTCGAGGCCAGCGAGAAGTCCGGCCGGACCGTGTACGAGGAGATGGAGGAATTGAGCGGGAAGCGCTGGACGAAGGAGTCCGCCATGGTCAAGCTCTTCTGCTCGGACATGGCCATGCGCGTGACGACCGACGCGGTCCAGATTTGCGGCGGCATCGGCTACATGCGCGACTTCCCCGTCGAGAAATACATGCGCGACGCCAAGATCACCCAGATCTACGAAGGCGCCAACCAGATCCAGCGCAACGAGATCGGCTACGCCATCACCAAGGAACTGGCCAAGAAAGGCTGATCCCATGCACATCGTCGTCTGCATCAAGCAGACCCCAGCGACCTCCAACATCCAGATCGACCCGAAAACGGGCACCCTGAAGCGCGAAGGCATGGCCGCGGCCGTCAACCCGTTCGACGAGTTCGCGGTCGAGGAGGCGGTCCGCATCAAGGAAAG
>MGUT01000063.1:20587-26338 GCA_001800095.1 Elusimicrobia bacterium RIFCSPLOWO2_01_FULL_64_13
GGCTTTCGCCGGCGCCGACACCTACGCCACGTCCTACGCCCTGCAGATGGGCATCCGCAAGATCGCCGAGGACGCCGGGAAGAAAGTGGACCTCATCATCTGCGGCAAGCAGACGAACGACGGCGACACGGGACACGTGGGGCCGGGCATCGCCGCCTGGCTGGAGATGCCCAACGTCGCCTACGTGAAGAAGGTGGAGGAAGCCGCCGAGGACCATGTCCGGGTCTGGCGCATGATGGAGGACGGCACCGACGTCATCGACATGCCCCTGCCGGCCCTGATCGCCGTGGTCAAGGAGATCAACGAGCCGCGGGTGCCGTCGCTGAAGGGCAAGATGGCCGCCAAAAAGGCAACGATCGCCCGCTGGACCGCCGACGACATCGGCGCGGACAAGACCAAGATCGGCTTGAGCGGCTCGCCCACGATCGTGGCCTCGAGCTTCAACCCGCCCCCCCGCCAGGGCGGCGTCCGCGTGGACGGCGCCACCCCCCAGGAGAAGGCCCGCAACCTCGTGGCCAAGCTCCGGGAAATGAAGCTCATCTAAACTCCGGGAAGAAAGAGAGGGACCGCCCCCGTGCCCAACGAGATTTTCATCATCAAGGAACGCTGCACCGGCTGCGGCTCGTGCGTGAAGGTATGCCCGGTGAGCTGCATCTCCATGGCGGACCGCGACAAGGAAGAAGGAGTCCGCTGGAAGAAGCTCGCCGTCATCGACGTGGACAAGTGCGTCTTCTGCAACGCCTGCGTCGAGGACTGCGACAGATTGTTCGAGAAGACCAAGGCCAAGGTCCCGGACACGAACGTCTTCCACGCCATCGTCATGCACAAGGATGAAGTGGCGGTCCACGTGGACACCGCCGCCTACAAGGGGGTGTGGTGCTACGCCGAACAGAGGCACGGCAAGATCGTGCCCACCATCTATGAGCTCCTGCACGTGGGGGGAGGCATGGCCAAGGACCTGAACGAGGAGCTCTGCGCGGTGCTGATCGGCCACAACGTCGCGGACGCGGCCCGGGACCTGATCGAGCACGGCGCCGACAAGGTCTACGTCCTCGACCACCCCGTTTTCGAGCATTTCCTGGACGAGGCCTACTGCTCGGCCCTCACCGAGCTCATCCGCAAGGAAAAGCCCAACAAGCTCCTCATGCCGGCCTCCATCATCGGCCGGTCCTTCGCCAGCCGCGTGGCCATCAGCGCCCATACCGGCATCACGGCCGACGCGACCGAGTTCGCCATCGACCCCAAGACCCGCATGATGCGGGCCACCCGCCCTTCTTTCGGCGGGAACCTCATGGCCACCATCCTCTGCGAGAAGCACCGGCCCGAGATGGCCACGGTGCGGCCCATGTCCTTTCCCCGGCGCCCGGCCGAGCCCGGCCGGACCGGGAAGGTCGTTCCCGTGCAGGTGGACCCCTCCAGGTGGAGCGTCAAGGCCAAGTTCGTCCGCTTCGACCACGAGAAGGACGATACCGTGGACATCAGTTCCGCCGAGAAGATCGTTTCCGGCGGCCGGGGGCTGGGCAAGCCCGACGGGTTCAAGCTCATCGAGGACCTCGCCCGCGTTCTGGGCGCCGCCGTCGGCGCCAGCCGCCCCACGGTGGACGCCGGCTGGATCCCCTACCGCCACCAGGTCGGGCTGACCGGCCGGACCGTCCGGCCCAAGCTCTACATCGCCTGCGGCATATCCGGCCAGATCCAGCACCTGGCCGGCATGTCCTCGGCGGAGGTGATCGTGGCCGTCAACAAGGACCCCGACGCCCCGTTGATGAAGCTGGCCACCCTCTCGGTGGAGGGCGACCTTTACGAGCTGGTCCCCGCCCTGATCGAGGAGATCAAGAAAGTACGGGGCAACTGACCCTTCCATGCCATGCCCGCTCCCCGTCCCGTCGAGCTTTTCATCCCCGAGATCCGGTCGCTCCTCCAGGGCGACCGGCTAGAAGAGCTCAAGGACCTCCTCCTCGAAATCAACCCCATCGACCTGGCCGACGGATTCCCGCAATTCTCCGTCGAGCACCAGCACCTCCTCCTGCGCCTCCTGGACCCCGGACGCGCGCTCGAGGTCTTCGAGGAGCTGGAGACCCCCCAGCAGGAGGCCCTCATCGGCCGGCTGCGGGACGGGTCCCTTCCGGCGGGAATTTCCGGCCTCGCCGGGGAAAGCGCGGGCCGGCTTTTCCAGAAGATCCCCACCCCAGTCGTCAGGAAGATGGAGCGTTTCATGAAAAAGGTCCGGATCGAGGCCCCCCGGAACGTCCCGCATTATCCGGAAGGCACCGCCGGGGCGCTCATGACCACCGAATTCGTGCCCGCGGACCCGGAGATGACCGCCCGAGCCGTCCTGGAGCGCCTCCAGGCCAGCGTGCGCCTCCTCAAGGAGGAATACGTGCAGTCGCTTTACGTCACCGCCCCGAACGGGAAGCTGGTGGGGGGACTGACGTTGAAGACCCTGATCAGCTCCCCGGCCGACATCAAGGTCAAGGACATCATGAGCCCCGTGGCCCTGATCCGGATCCCGGCCCGGATGGACCAGGAGGACGCGGCGGAGGTCTTCTCGCGCTACAAGCTCATCTCGGCCCCGGTGGTGGACGACGAGATCCGCCTCGTGGGCGTCCTGACCGTGGACGACATCCTCGACGTGGTCCAGGACGAGGCCACCGAGGACATGGCCAAGCTCGCGGGGACCAAGGCCGAGGACCTGGAGACGGGTTCCTTCATGCGCGTGACGGTCCTGCGCATGCCCTGGCTCCTGGCCTCCTATTTCGGTGGCATCCTGGCCAGCTTCGTCATCGGCCATTACCAGGAGCTCCTCGGGCGGGTGCTGGCCCTGGCCACCTTCATCCCGGTCATCGCCGGGATGGGAGGGAACGTGGGGACCCAGTCCTCGACCATCGTGGTCCGGGGGCTGGCCACCGGAAGGATCCAGCTCGACAGGATATGGAAAGTGATCCGGCGGGAGTTCGCGGTGGGGCTGACCCTGGGACTGACTTACGGCTGTTTCTTAAGCGCGGTCGCTGTGGCCCGGCACGGGACGGCCTATTCCTGGCGCCTGCCGGTGGTGGTGGGGGTGGGCATCCTGACCTCCATGACCGTGGCGGCCGTCATGGGGACCATGACTCCGGTCCTCTTCAAAAAGCTCAAGATCGATCCCGCCGCGGTGAGCGCGCCCTTCGTGAGCACGGCCACGGACCTGGCCAGCATCGGCGTCTACCTTCTCCTGGCCTCAAAGCTTCTTTTTTGACCTCCGCCCCGCCCTTTTTCCTCCGTCGTAAACGGCGAAGGAGGTCTCCGTCTCCCAGAGCTTGGCGGAGGCCACCGGCAGTCCTTTAGACCTCGCGAAATCGTAGATCAGCTTGGCGATGTTCTCGGCCGTGGGGTTCTCCTCCATGACGAAGCAGGCCTCGCCCCGCCTCTTCAGCTCCGCGAGCATGGGGTCCCGGCGGCAGAGGATCATCTTATGGTCAAGCTCTCCGTCGATGAAAGTCCCCACGATCCCCTTCACGTCCCCGAAGTCGAACACCATGCCGCGTCGGTCCAGCCGGGTCGATTCCAGAGTGATCTCGGCCCGGCCGTTATGGCCGTGGAGGTGGCGGCATTTGCCGGAGTAGTCCAGGAGCCGGTGCCCGTAGCAGAAAGAGACGCTCTTAGCGATGTGGTACATGTTTCCTCATGACGACGATGAGATTCCTGTCCCCGGGGCGGAAGGGGCGCGCCGGCCGGTAATCCCCGAACAGGGACCGGACTTCCATGCCCCGGACCGCCCGGACCGCGGAGAGGATTTTCCCGGCTTCCAGGATCTTAAGGTCCTCTTCCGCCTCCAGATTATAACTTTTTACGCGGCCTCCGGCTCCGGATTTTTCGCGGATGTCCCAGAGATAGCGGTAGGTCTCCGTTCCCTTCGCGCTCCGGACCAGCCGGATGCGCAGGGCGCCGGACAAGCGGGGAGATATCCTGTAAAAAATGGGTTTAGGCCCCACCCTTTGCGGGCACCCGCCCAGGGGAGCGTCGAAGGCGAACAGCCCGCCGGGTTTCAGGACCCTTTCCGCCGTCTTGAGGAGTCCGGAGAATCTCCTGTAGAGAGGGGCGAGGGAGATGGTCCAGCCGAAGAGGACCGCTCCGTCGAAATTTTTCCTGAAGGCGGGGTCCCGTCCCAGACGGAACGCGTCCGCGCGCAGAAAGACCGGCTTCGCCTCTTCTTTCCCGGACTTTTCCCTGGCCAGACGGAGAAGATCGGGGGAAATGTCCGCTCCCGTCACCCTCGCTCCCAGGCGGGCCAGCCGGACCGCGTGGGAGCCGGACCCGCAGCAGAGGTCGAGGACGCGGGGCGAAGTCCCGGAGCCGTTCTCCCGCAGGAGCGCCATGAAAAAACCCGCCTGCCGGGAATAGTCCCGCCAGGAATGGTCCGCGTCGTAGAACCTGGCCGGAAGCCCGCCGTATTTCGAGGCGCGGGCCGGCTTCGCCGCCGTCCTACCCACGGAGCGGGTCCTCCAACCCGGCCATCGCGAACCCCGATATCCTTTCGCGGCAGGAGCCGCACTTCCAGCAATGCTTCATTCCGTTCCGCGAACAGCTCCAGGTGGCGGCGAAAGGGGTCTTCAGGCGATGTCCCGCGAGGATGACGTTTTTTTTGTCCGCGCGGATGAAGGGAAAGACGAAGCGGACCGCCCGGCCGGCGCGGGATTCCTTCCGGGCGAGGCCCTCGACCGCGGCCAGGTATTCCGGCCGGGCGTCCCGGAAAACGGCTCCGTCGTGGAGTATGTGGCCGCCGACGACCGTTCCCGCGCCGACGGCGCCCGCCAGGGAGGCCGCGACCCCGTAATACATGAGGTTGCGCGCGGGGATATGGCAGGCCTCTTCGGCCTTGGGAGGGGGAACGAAGGGAAGGTGGACTTCGTAATTTTCTTTTGACCCGGCCAGGCGGCGCAGTCTCCTGGTCGCGGCGAGCTCCCGCGCTCTCCGTCCGGGGAACGTGAACGTGAGGGTGGCAAGGCGAAAACCCTTCCGTTCAGCCCACCAGAGGCAGACGGCGGAATCCAGGCCGCCGGATAAAAGCACGATGGCTTTTTTCACGACTCTTATTTTAGCATAGTTCGAAACCGCGTCCCGTCCCGGCCCGCCTCGAGCGTGACGGCTCCGGAAATCCCGGTCTGGACCGTCCTGGCCCCGGCCTTCCGGAGGCGGAACAGAACGGAAGCGGACGGCAGGCCGAAAGGATTCTTTCCCTCGCTCACGACCGCGATGCCCGGCCTGACCCTGTCCAGGAATTCGTCGAGCACGGGGCCGGGATCGCTGCCGTGGTGGGGGACCTTGAGGACATCGGCACGGATTTCCGCTCCGGGGAAATTTTGAATCACGTTCCGCAGGGCCCTTTTCTCCGCGTCGCCCGCGAAGAGAGCGGAGAAATCCCCGAATTCCAGACGGAAGACGATGGAGCGCTCGTTGGGAGACTTATGGAACGCCTCCCCCTTCGGCGGA
This sequence comes from Elusimicrobia bacterium RIFCSPLOWO2_01_FULL_64_13, assembly GCA_001800095.1. GTDB lineage: Bacteria > Elusimicrobiota > Elusimicrobia > 2-02-FULL-39-32 > 2-02-FULL-39-32 > 2-01-FULL-64-13. The sequence continues at coordinate 26,057 of MGUT01000063.1, forward strand.
TGGAGCACGGAGATGTCCGCGCCGCCCCCGGAGAGAAGCCGGTCTCCCGCGGAAAGCCGCGCCAGAGGCGTCTCCGTCTTCCAGCCCTTGGCGCGGAGAAATTCCCGGGAAATATCCCCGTTATGGAAGAACCTGTCCACATTGAAATCTTCCAGGACGGTCTCGAGGCCGCCGTAATGGTCGTAATGGGGATGGGTGGCCAGGACCCCGTCCAGGCGATGGATGCCCCGATAACGCAGGAATGGACCCACGACGTTCCCGCCCCTGTCCCAGGAGCCGCCA
>MGUT01000063.1:26396-28365 GCA_001800095.1 Elusimicrobia bacterium RIFCSPLOWO2_01_FULL_64_13
TCCGGCGCGGCCCGGAAGACCGCGCTCCAGGCGGAAAAATTCAAGGCCAGGAGGGCCGCCGTAAAAATCCAAATGTTCTTCCTTCCCAGTCCGGAGCGGAACGCCCAGCCGAACGCGAGGAGAAGGGAGCCGGCGATCTCCCAGGACGCCGGGGGAGAGACATGGAACCAGGCGAAGGGCAGGGAGGAGAACCACCGGCTCATGGCGAGGAGCACCTTGACCGAGAGCCACAGGGACCCGCCCAATATCCCTCCGGCCGGGCCCGAGACGGACCCGAGAGCCAGGAACGCCGCCCCGCAGGCAAGGACCACTCCCAGATAGGGGAATAAGACCAGGTTGGAGAAAATTGACACGGGGCAGAAGATCTGAAAGTGATAGGCCGCCACGGCCATTGTCCCGAGCCAGACGAATGCGGAAGACGCGGCCGCCCGGAAAAACACGTTCCCGCCCGTCCCGTCCAGGGAGCCCAGAATGAAAACGCTCAAAAAAGAAAGCTGGAAACCCGGGTTGTAGAGCTCCATGGGGTTCAGGCAAAGTATGCATAACGCGGCCCAGGACAGGGACGTGGAGAGCTCCGGCTCCCGGTTCAAGGCCAGTCCCGCCAGGTGAATCCCGATCATGATGACGGCCCGAAGGACGCTCGGGCTCGAGCCGGCCATGACGCAGTACATCGCCAGGAGGAGGATGGTAAAACCGAACACGGCCCGCCTGGGCAGGCGGAAAACCGTCAAGGCCGCCCCTATGATCCCGGCGATGAAGGCGACGTGCCCTCCCGATATCGCCAGGAGGTGGGCCGTGCCGCTCTTGGCGAATGAGTCCCGGACCTTTGGGTCCAGGGTCCCGCCGCCCAGGAGTATGAGCTTGGCGACGTCCCTTTCCGGAGGGGGGAGCTCGCGGTCGATTATTTCTTCCAGGGATTTCCGGACCCGGAATATCCGCCTCAAAAATGCGCTCCCGCCGCCTCTTTCCAGGATCCGGAAGTCATCGCGCCTCTTGACGGTCAGGCGGCCGAGGGCGCCTTTCCTTTTCAAGACGAGCTTTTCGTCCGGCCCGCCGGGGTTCCTCGGGCCTGCGGGTCGTTCCATCGTCCCGGCCGCGGCAATCTTGTCGCCGTAAGCGACGTCAACGGCGCCTGGCAGGCGGACGAGGAGATTTCCGCTTATCTCATCGCATTTCAAGCGGACGGTGATCCCCGGGCGCGGCCCGCCTGAAGGAACGGGAAAAGAATCCACGACGCCTTGGACCGATACGTTTCCGTAGGGAATGCTGGGGTCGGGGGAGGGCGCGAACCTGTGCCAGGCCAGGATCCCGGCGATCAGCCCGACGGCCGCCCAGAATACGGGCCGCAGGTTCATTCGAGGGTCAGGTAGGGCTCGATTTTTTTATAGAAGCCGATTGTGATTTTGGGGACGCGGAGGAGATCGGTCAGGTTCTTGAAGGGACCCTCTTCCCGCCGCGTTCTCACGATCTCGCGGGCGAGGGCGGGACCTATGCGGGGGAGGGCGGCCAGGCCTTTTTCCGTCGCGGTATTGACGTTGACGCGGCGGCGCCCGGCCTTCGGTCTTTTCGAAGGGGCCGACATCCCCGGCTTTTTGCCGGCTGGCTTTTCCGCCGGGACAAGGACGAGAGGGTGGGGGACGAACCGCGCCTTGTACGACCTGACCCCCGCCCCGACGATGAAGAGGGCGAGGAGGGAGGCGAGCATGATCTTTTCCTTGCGGGTCAATGCGTCCATGTCTGCCGCGTATCACATTACCACCTTCTCCCGCTCCGCAGAATCCCTCAAATATGTCCACCCGCGCAGGAAATCCGCGCGGTCTATTTTTGATATCATGGTAGTAACCCATGATCGCGGAGAACGAGGACCTAAAAGCAGAGCAAGACAAGACCCTGGAGACCCCCAGGCATCGCTACAGCTTTCTGGCCAGGGTTTTGTTCCTGACCATGGACGTCTTCTATGGAAGGCGGA
>MGUT01000064.1:0-5094 GCA_001800095.1 Elusimicrobia bacterium RIFCSPLOWO2_01_FULL_64_13
TAGGAGAGGTGGGCGGGGTTCTGGACCGTGGCCGTGGGGAAGTTGGTGTCGAAGGTGAATGTGGAGGAGCGGACCGTGCCCTGGTTGCCCGCGCCGGAGCCCTCCTCGTTGCCGACGTCGTCCGCGGCGATGGAGGTGATGAAGTAGGAGGTGCCAGATTTCAGAGCGGAATTCGTGAGAGTGGTAAAGGACCAGGTCACGGGGTTGCCCGGGGTGAAGGCCGCGGTCGGAAGCCAGTTGGGGTTCGCCTGGGAGACGCTGAAATTCCCTGCGCCCGAGAGCCAGTTGCCGTTGGAGAGATCGCGCACGGCGACGGAAGAGAACTGGACCAATCCCGTGCCGGGGTCGGAAGCCGTGCCGGCGAGGCCCGGCAGTCCCGAGATGACGCCCGAGGACGGCAGGGTGACGAACGAGGACGGCTGGCCTTGATCGAACGTGAAGGAGACGGAGGAGTAGGTGACGTTGAAGTTCTTGGCGAGGTCCTGGGACCGCGCGATCACGGTATAGCTCGAGCCGTCCGCGAAGAAGGAGCCGAAGTTGAAGGGAACGGTGGACCAGGAAGCCAATCCCGACGCGGTCAGCCAGGCGCTCTCCGCCTGGGCGGGGGTGAGGGAGAAATCGCCCGGGCGCGTATTGTCGGTCGGGTTCCAGAAGTTGCCGGCCTGGGCGCCGTTATCGATCCGCACCCGCACCTGCACGCGCAGGAGGTCCACGTTGTCCGAGGCCGTTCCCGATATGGCCGGCAGGGAGGAGATCCTCTTCTGGTGGATGTCGGGCGCGGGGGATACGAGGGCGATGTCCGGGGGCGTGGGGTCCCAGACGAACGTAGTGGACGTGAACGATACCAAGGTGTTCGATGAGAAGTTCAGGGCGTTGTCCCTGGCCCGTATCTTGATGAAATAGGTCTGTCCGCTCGTGAGGTCGGCCGTGATGATGGACGCGGAACTCCAATTGATGGAGCCGCCTTCGGCGACCTCGGTCTGGGTGTCGGTCGCGATCCAGAAGTTCGCCGGGTCCGCCGCGTCGCCGCCCGCGCTCTCGAACGCGGCGTTCGAGACGTTGAAGTCCGCGCCGTCCCACCAGGTGCCGTTGGAAACGCGCTGAACGGCGAACTTGACGTGGGAGATCCTCGATTCGGGTATGGCCGGATTGGGTCCGTTCGGGTCTTCGGCCGTTCCTGATATAGTCGTGAGGGATCGCACGTAGAGGGTGGCTGGTTCCAGAAGGGTCGTGATGGGGATGCTGGAATCGTAGGTGAAGTAGCTGTTGCCGCCCACCTGGAACGTGGTGGGATCGCTCAAGTTGCCCGCCGAGTCCCTCACCCGGACTTCGACCGTGTAGCGGGCGTCCGTGTCCCAGTTGGGCACGGGTTTGGGGAAGGACCAGGACACGGCGGGCCGGGTCGAGTTCCAGGTGTCCTCGAGCGCGACCCATTGCAGGCCGGACCGGTCCCAACGGCGGATGGTGAAGCCGTCGTCCCGCGTGATCCTGATCTGGACCGTGGCAGGCACGGCCAGGAGGTCGTTGGGCAGGTCCGTGGATGTCCCGACCAGGAAATTGAGAGAATTGGCCGGACTGTGATAGGCCGAATCGGGTTTGGAGATAGTCGGGGTCGGCGGGGACGTGTCGTAGAGGATGGTCCAGGTGACGCCTGTGGCGTCCACGTTCTGGGCGACGTCCCGGCCGCGAGCGTTGATGGTATAGCGGTGGCCCGTGTCGAGTTTCGCGAGGAGGGTGCCGGAGTTGTAGCTCCAGGTGGAGAAGCTGGGCGCGACCGATGAGGCGGTCGAGCCCTGGATCGGGAGCTCCAGGGTCTGGAGCGTATCCACGAAATCAGTCCCGTTCCAATAGGTCGCTCCGCGGGTGATGTCGCGGATGCGCAGGAGCACGACCTGCACGCCGGAGAAGTCGTCCGTGGCCGTGCCCGTGATGTCGGGAAGCGTCGTCGCGTTATAGGGCCCCGTGGTCGGTTGGGAGAGATACGCCGTGGCGGAGGAGCTGTCGTAGGAATAGGTGTTCGAGTTCACGCCCACCACGAAGTTCGCCCCGGACATGGCGTTGCCGGCCGTGTCAACGCCCTTGGCGGCCACGAGGTATTGCCGGCCCGATTGATAAGGAACGGCGGTGTTGTAATACCAGAAGGTGTTGGCGGAGGTCAGCCAGGTGGCCTCGACGCCTACGGTCTCGGGCGGGGCGGCGGACACGAAGCTCGTGCCGTTGAACCAGGAGGCGCCCGGAGTCAGGTCCTTGATCTGGACGTAGACCTTGTCCGCTCCCGCCAGGTCGTCCGAGGCCGTGCCGGAGATGGTGGAAAGAGGGTTCGTGGGCGCGAAACCGGAGCCGTCGGCGGGCCTCAAGATCAAGGTCGAGGGCGGCTGGTTGTCCACGGTGAAGGCGATGGTGCTGAAGGCCGTCTCGATATTGTCGGCCGTGTCCTCCGTGCGGACGTTCACGAAATAGGTGGTGCCGCTGTCCCAAGGGTCCTGGACCGTTATGTATTCCCAGGAGGCGGAACTGGAGTAGAGGTTCAGGGTCGTCGTGACCCATGTGGAAGGATTGACCTGCCACTGGGTGGCCGGGCCTTCCCAGTAGACATCGTCCCCATCCAAAGGATCCGCGCCGATCTGTTTCTTGATTCGGATCTGGACCTTGCGGATGGAGCTGGTGACGTCGGCGGCGGTGCCGAAGATCCCGCTCGGGTTGATGTAGGACTGTCCGTCCACGGGATACGTGGAACGGGAGACGGGAGGCGCCGAGTCCTTGGAGAACCGCACGAAATTGGTGGAGATGACGGTGGGGGTGGATTCCTCGTTCAGGAGGCCGTCGACCATGTGGGTCTTCAAGCGGTAGGTCTCGCCGGAAGCGAAGGCCGCTTCGACCACGGGATAGACCCAGGAGATGGCGGTGGGCGAGGAGGTCAGGACCGGAGTGACGTCCGAGACCGTGAGCCAGCGCAGGGTATTGCCGACGGCGAAGGAGGACACGGCCGTCGGATCGAAGGCCTCGTCCACCACCCCGCCGTCGTAAGCGTCGTCGATGGGGTCCGATTTCTCCTTCCAGAGCTGGATCTGCGCTCGGATGATGCCGGAGCGGAAGGGCGCCGTGGCCACGTTCGGCAGGTCGAACGCGGTGCCAGCCAGGGTCTTGAGGATATTGGTCGTTGAATTGAATCCCTCGCTCTGCACGCCGTACAGAGGCTTGGTGCTCACGGACTGCGGGGCGGTGAAGTCGAATTTGACGTTCAGGGTCTGGGTCGAGCTGCGGTTATCGAGGAGGTCGCCCGCCCGGACGTAGATCTTGTATTCGTGTCCGCTCTCCCAGGGGATCGCGGCCGTATTGTAGCTCCAGGGGAGGTTCAGCCCCTGGCCCGCCACCGGAACGGTGATCGTGGGGGTCGAGCCGCTGAAGAACACGTTCCCGTCCCAGTAGGTCGTTCCCTGGGTCAGGTCTTGGATCTGGAGGGTCACGGAGCTCATGCCCACCCGGGAGAGTGGAGCAACGGGACTGTCCTGGACGGTCCCGTTGATGGCCGTGAGGGCCGTGAGGATGTTGCCGTCCACCGGCTGGATCGTGACGACGGTCGGGGAACTCGTGTCGTAGACGAACGAGCTCACGGAGACCAGGGTCTGGGCGTTGCCGATCATGTCCGTGGCGGTGGATTTGACCACGTAGGTATGGCCCGTGATCAATTGCCCTCCCAGGCCCGTGGGCGAGGAGGACCAGGTGCCGGAGGACCCTCCCGCGAACGAAACATTGAAGAACGAGGTCTGCTCGTCGATGTCGTCCCGGAAGATCTGGTCCCCGTTCGACCAATAGCTCGCGCCCTGGGTCAGGTCGCGGATGGAGAGCTGCGTCACGGCCGAGCCGCCCACAAGGCCGGCCGCCAAGGGCCGGTCGGCCGGCAGGAACGTGAAGTCGTCCGCGGTCCCCGATACCGAGGTGAGGGCGCGGTAATAGGGCATGCCCGTAACGACGATGCCCGACTCCGGCGGCCGGGTCACGCCCGTGCGGGGCGGGGTGTTGTCGTAGGTGAAGGTGGAGCCCCCGGACTGGAAGTCCGTTTCCAGCTGTCCCGATATGTCGCGGGCTTCGGTCGTGATGAAGTAGGACACGCCGCTCAAGAGCTTGGAGTCGTTGACGTAGTTGGTCGAGGAGTAGGTGAAGGTGTAGACCGGGCCGCCGGAGAGGGTGACGCCCGTGTTGAAGAAGGGATTGTACGTCTGCGAGCTCTGCGAGAAGGTCAGGGCCCCGCCGTCCCACCAGTTCATGATGTCGCCCGTGGCGTCCGAGTTCCCGCCCAGGCGCTTGACGGCGATCTGGACCCGGTCGATGCTGGAGGTGTCGAAGAGGTCGTGGGCCGTTCCCGTGATGCCGGCCGCGCTGTCCAGGGTGCGGATGAAGCTTCCCGCTGCCGGGAGGGAAACGAAAGATTCCGGCCTCTGGTTGTCGAACGTGAACGTGGATGCGGCCAGGGCGGAAGAGATCACCCCGCGGTCCTCGGAGATCGCGTGGACGGAATAGGAGAAGTTGTTCAGGAAGGCGTTGGCGTTGGCCGCCTGCGTGGTGCTCCAGGCGGCGAATCCGTTCGCGGTGTCCGCGTCGAACCAGGCGCCGGCCTCGGGGAGGTCCACGTCGAAGGTCTGGGCGCCCGCGCCGAAATTCGCGCTGTTCCAGAAGGCCGGGGTCCCCGAATTCCTTTTAACGCGCAACCGCACGCGCGAGATCTGTCCGCCTATGGCCGTGGTGGTCGAGGTCCCCGTGAGGGAGGAAAGGACGGATTCGCGCGGCTGATCGGGGTCTGTGATGACGACCAGGGGCTGGCGGTTGTCATAGAGGAAAGTGAAGGATGACGGGGTGTTCTTGTAGCTGGCCGGTCCCGGAGGCAGCTGGCTGTTGGGGTCCGGCGTCACCAGGTCCGTCGCGTAGACGCGGATGACGTAGGTGGTCTCCGCCGTCAGGTCGGCGGATTTGAGCGAATCCGTGGACCAGGTGACGTCTCCGGCGGTCCCCGAGAAATTGACCGGGATCGTGGCCCCGTTCACGGACCAGGCGGATCCGTTCCAGAAATAGCCGTCCGACTGGCGGATGACCGTC
>MGUT01000064.1:5120-6762 GCA_001800095.1 Elusimicrobia bacterium RIFCSPLOWO2_01_FULL_64_13
ACGGCGGCCAGCCCCGCCAGGTCCGCGTTGGCCGTTCCCGTGATCTGGGTGAGCTGGTTGACGGCGGGGGAAGCGGGCGTCTTCACGGCGGAGGTCGGCGTCGTGGTGTCGATCACGAACTTGATGGTCGAGATGGACCCGACGTTCGAGAAGGGAACGCTCCGGTCGCGCGCCCGCACCCGCAAGGTGTATTCCTTGTCCGAGATCCAGTTCGCTCCCGACCTCTGCCAGACCGCGCTCGTGGTGTACAGGCCTGTGAAGGCCGGCGTGGGCGGCGTGGGAGTGGAGCCGGCGTTGGTCCAGGTCTCGGAATCCGCCGCGACGCCTTTCCAGGCACTTCCCGTCCAGTAATAGGTGGTCCCGGCGTCCAGGTAGGTCAGGGACATGCTGGCCTGGCGGATTCCGGACACGGGGACACCGGCGGCCGGCAGGGGGTCCTCGGCCGTGCCGGAGATGGGGTTCAATGAAAGCAGCTTGGCGTTATTGAGCGGCGTCGTCACGCCCGCCGACGGAGGACCCAGGTCAGCCGTGAACGTGATGGAGGCGACCCCGACGTCGAAAGCGCTGTAGGGGTTGCCGGCGTTATCGAAAGCCCGGACATAGACCGTGTATGGCCGGCCGTCGATCAGGCCTCCGTTGGAAACGGAAGGGAGTTCTTGCCCGGCGACCGGGTACGACCAGGAGCTCTCCGAGACGTCCAAGGGGGAGGCCCCTCCGAAGAGGTCCGGAGAGAGCCAGTTCTCATCGGTCCCGCCTTCGGGGAAGGACGTCCCGTCCCAATAGCGGCATTCGGGGAACCCGCAGGCCTTGATGGCCAGCTCCACCCGGTCGACCTGGCCCCGCCCCGCCGCCAGGCCCGAGTAGCCGGCGGTGATGAGATCGGCGACAGCTCCGGAGGCCACGGCGAACTCGGTGCGGGTCTGGCCGTTCACAAGCGAGGTGATGGTGGGGGTCGGATTATTGACGTCGTAGGTGGCCGATATGTTCGGGGTGGGAGACTCCACGTTCCCGTTCTGGTTATTGAACTGGTCGAAGGCCTGGTCCTCGCCCCGGGTGAAGACCTTGTATTTGAACCCTTCGTTGATCATGGATGAGAACTGGATGGCGTAGGTCCAGTTCCTCTGGGTCCCGATGCCGACCAGGTTCGCAGTGTTCCACTGGGCGCCGCTCACCCATGTGGAGCCGTTCCAGTAGTATCCATCCGCCCCCAAAGGATCGGGCGCGCCGGGCTTTTCGAAGCGCTGGATGGCGATGTCCACTTTTTTGGGCAGGGAAGCGTTCACCTGGTCGGCCACGGTCCCGGCGATCTCGGTGAGCTGGGTGGTGAAGGAGCCCGCGGGACGCGTGGCGATGGTCACGGGCTCCTGGGTGTCGAATAGGAACGTCGCCGAGTTCGAGGCCGTGTTGTCTATGGAGTTCCTGCCTTGGATGGTGACGGTGTAGGAGGTCCCGTGGATCAGCCAGGACGTGGTGCCCTGCGGGACGGCCGTGAACGACCAGTTGCCGCAGCCGCCGGCGTTGGCGCAGATGGTGTTGAACGTGGATTGGTCCACCCAGCCCCAGGAGGAGCCGCTCACGGACCAGCGGGCCTTGTCGCTCAAGCGGATGATCTGGATCTCGGTCTTGACGCTGCTGGCGCTGT
>MGUT01000064.1:6812-9114 GCA_001800095.1 Elusimicrobia bacterium RIFCSPLOWO2_01_FULL_64_13
GGCCGCGTGAGCCCGACCTGGGCCGCGGGAGCGGAGAAGGTGAATGTGAAATAATTCGTGGGATCGGCCTGGAGGTTGCCCGCCTTGTCCACGGCCCGGGTGTAGATGGTATGGGATTCGTTCGTTTCCCAGACGGCGCCATGGGTGGATTTATAGACCCAGACGCCGTTGCCCTCGGTATAGGAATGGGCGTAGTTCCATATGGGAGAGCCCGCCTCGTAGCCGCCGAAACCGCCGTCGTCCCGCCACCAGTAGCCGGCTTGGGAACCCGTGTTCTTTTTGATGGCGATCTGGACCGTGCGGACCCCCACATTGCCGTAGACGGCGTCCGTGGCGGTCCCGGAGATCTGGGAGAGGTTCTCCTCCCATGGATCGACGTTGGGCGTCAGGATGGTGGAGGTCGGGGTGGATGTATCGAACGTGGACACGCTCACCTGCCAGGTATCGGTGTTCCGGGCCAGGTCGTAGGCGCGCACGTGGACGCGGTAGAGACGGTCATCCGTGCCGAACCGGCTCCAGTTCGTGGTCTTGGTGGGGAGAACGGCCGTGGGGAGGGACCAAGTGGTCAGCCCGCCGGCTCCGACCGTGATGGAAGCGGGGGTGGAGACTTCCGTCGTGGTCCAGGTGCCGTTCGCGACGTCGAAATTGTACCAGATTTCCGCCGGCGCCCCCGGAGTGGCGTCCTCGATCTCCACGAGCACCTGGGAGAGCCCCGATGGGATGCCCCCGCCGAAGCCGGAGTTCACGGTATTGTCCTCATAAGCGGTGCCGGAGATGGCGGGGAGGGTGTTATTGAAGAACCGGTCGTCACCCGCCCCGGAAGGCAGGGTGGCGGCGGCGGTCGGGGTCTGCTTGTCCACGACGAACCAGCTCGTGACGAGGTTGGTCTCGGTGTTCTCGGGGCTCGATTTGTCCACGGAGAAGGTCTCCACCGCGTAGCGGTAACCGTCAACGAAACTGATGTCGGGGATCCCGAAGCTGTTGGTCCAGCCGGACGGAGCGCCCCCGGACGGCGTGAAGCTGGCGATGGCCGCGATGTATTGGTCCTCGCCCAGGGACAAGTAGCCGTTCACCGCGCCTCCGACGTCCGTGGAGGTATGGATCCGGAACTTGGTGGATTTCACCCCGGCCGAGGCCGAGCCGGTGGCGTCGCTCGCCGTCCCGGCGAGAGCGGGCAGATAGCCCTTGAGATACGTCGTGGTTCCCGACGCGATGGTGCTCACGCGCGATACCGGCGAACTGCGGTCCACGACGAACTGCCGGCCTTCGTTGGCGAAATCGGGGGTGGGAGGCACGTTCCCGGCCTTGTCCAGGGCCCGCACGAAGATCTTGCGGATGGTGTTGTTGTCGGCCTCCCAGTCCGGCATGTTGTTGAAGCTCCAGCTCGAGACGAAGAGCGTCGCGTCCAGCCAGTTGGGGGAAGTATCGTCCCCGTTCCAGTCGCCCGCCCCGTCCCAGTAAAGGACCGGCAGGGTCCGGCGGACGGCGACCTGGACTTTCTCGATCCCTTCGATGCCCGTGAAATCTGACATCGTTCCCGAGATCGCGGCGAGGCGCCGCCAGGCGGTGAGCTCCGCCGGGAACGTCACGGTCGAGCGGGCCGGGACGGTGTCGAAGGTGAAAGTGGTCTTCGCGACCGAGGCGAAGGGCAGGGCGTTCCCGGCGTTGTCCGTGGCCTGGGCGTGGACCTTGTAGACCGTGCTCGTGACGAACACCGGCAGGGGCGCGGAATATTCCCAGTTCTCGTTCGCCGTGTTGAAATTCCCGTCCGCGGGGACGGCCGTCAGCATGTAGGCCGTGGTGGCGGAGAAATCGGCGCCGTTATAGAAGCTGTCCTCGTAAGGAGCGCCGGCGCCGGTGGAAATGGCCACGCGGACCGCGGCGATGGTCCCGTCCGTGTCCGTCGCCGTTCCGGCAATGGCGTGGACGTTCATCAGATAGACGTTCGTGGTCATGGGGAAGAGGAGCGCGGTGACCGGCGCGGCCGAGTCATAAGTGAACGTGGTGAGCTGGGTGGTGAACGTGTTCCCGGCGTTGTCCGTGGCCCGCGCCTTCACCCGGTACTGGGTCCCGCTCTGGAGCGACCCCGCCCAGCCGTCGCCGGTCCCGTCCCATTCCCAGGCCGTTCCGTCCCAATCCGTGGTCGAGCGGTAGACCGCCGTCGCGGAAAGGAAGCCGGAGCCGTTCCACCAGATGTTCCCTCCAGCCGAGACCGGAGCGGAGGCCAGGGCCAGCTCGATGAGGCCCACGTGGCTGGCTTCGTCGAAAGCCGTGCCTGTGACCGTCCGGCCGGACAGGCTCA
>MGUT01000065.1 GCA_001800095.1 Elusimicrobia bacterium RIFCSPLOWO2_01_FULL_64_13
AAGCTCGCTGGCGCGCCGGCTGGCGCAGCGGCGGCCGTCTCGACTTCCGGCTGGACCTGCCGTGGTAGGAGCGGGCGCGTCGCGAATTTTGTACAATTTGCTTGCCATGAAGACCCTTATTTTCGGGACGCTCTGCCTGGCCCTGACCGGTTGCGTGACCGTGACGCGGACCGTGTTCTATCAGATGAACGAGGTGGACCGGGTCTCGTCCAAGTCCCTCAAGCGGATGCTTTGGGAGAACGAGATCAGCCGGGAGGAAAGCATCCTCACGTCCCAGATCCTCCGGGGAGACCTGGCCAGTTATCACCTGATCCAGCTCCGGGGGGCTGAAAAAAATCACATGCACGAATTCCACGACCTGGCGGTCTTCGTGCAGTCCGGTTCCGGCACCATGTTCCTGGGGAACGAGTCATTCAAGGCGGGGTCCGGGTCGGTCATCTTCATCCCTCACGGGACCTGGCATGCCTTCGTGAACTCCGGGCCCGAGCCCGCCGTGGCCATAGCGGTCTACTCCCCGGGTTTCGACGGCAAGGATATCCGCTACGAGGAAGAAAGGTAGGAGGGGTTAGAGGCCGCCCTCGGGCGGCTTTCTGATGTCCTTGTAGATGTCTTCGGGCTTGAGGTCCACCAGTTTCTTCCGGAAATCGTCGACTTCGTCCTTGGAAATGGGTTTGAGGAGCGGCTCGCATTGCTCGAAGACCGACTCGTCCACGAAAAGCGGGGAGGAACAGCGCAGGGCGATGGCGATCGAGTCCGAGGGCCTGGCGTCGATCTCCTGGACGTCCCCGTTCATCTGCAGGAAGATGGAGGCGTAGAACGTGCTTTCCCGCAGCTCCGTGATCACGATCTTGGAGATCTGGACGTTCAGGGTCTCCAGCACGTTGACGAAGAGGTCATGGGTCATGGGGCGGGGCAGCTGGATGTGGTTCAAGTGCATGGCGATGGCGTTGCCCTCCGCGGGACCGATCCAGATGGGTATCAGCCGGGGCCCTTCGATCTCTTCGAGGACGATGACGTACTGGGAACCGAGCGCCACGAGAGAATAAAGATTTACGGCCTTCAACATATTTTCAAGGGTAACAGTTTTCATGAAATTATTCAAGATTGTCCTGGCCTGGATTCTTTTCTGCGGGCTCTTTCCATGGGGACTCGGCGCGGCGGAAAGGGGGCCCGGGGAAATCCTGGTCAAGGTCCGTCCGGAAAAATGTCCCGATTTCCGCGATGACGGCGATCCCGCCGGCTTGGGCCTTGCCGTGGCCCGGAGCCTCCTCTACTACTCGCAGATCCCCTCCGGGACGGTTTTCCGGTTCGGGAAGGAGACCGTTTCCCTTGAAGACATGGTCCGGTCCCTGGAAGGCCTGGAATCGTTTCTGGAAAGCGGACCGGACCGAGAGTCCGTGGCGGATCATGTCAGGAAACATTTTCAAGCCTATTCCTCGCCGGGAAGCGACGGCAAGGGGAGAGTCTCCTACTCCGCCTATCACGAATATTCCCTCACGGCCAGCCTCAAGAAGACCGCCGAATACCGTTACCCTGTTTACGGAAGGCCGCGGGACCTGGTGGACGTCAACTCGGAAAAGTTCGATCCCCGGAAAAAGGGGGAGAGGATCGTGGGAAGGGTCTCTGGGACGGAGCTGGCGCCTTACTATAGCCGGGAAGAGATCGATTCAGGCCTGGTCCTCAAAGGGCGGGAACTTGAGATCGCCTGGGCCAGGGACCCGATGGACGTCCTCTTCCTCCAGATCCAGGGTTCCGGGTGGGTGAACCTGCCGGATTCCACGGAGACTTACCATATCCGCTACGCGGGCGACAACGGCCTGCCTTTCCGGTCCGTCGGCACGGTCCTGATCGAGCGGGGCGCCATTCCCAGGGGGCAATTCAACCGCCGAAGGTTCGCGGAGTACATGAACGGCCTGCCGGGAACGGAGCGCCAGGCCATCCTCAACCTGAATCCCCGCTATGTTTTTTTCGAGATCGTGTCCGCGACGAACTCCACCCGCGGAGCCCTGCTCGTTCCCCTCACGTCCGGCCGTTCCGTGGCCGCCGACCCGAAAGTCTATCCCCAGGGGGCCCTGGCCTGGATCTCCACCCGGAGGCCGGACGCCGGGCCGGACGGGACGCCCGGCCCAAGACCTCTGCGGAGGTTCGTTCTGAACCAGGATGAGGGCGGGGCCATCCAGGGCCCCGGCCGGATCGATTTCTTCGCGGGCGGCGGGACCGAGGCGGAACGCATGGCCCAGAAACTCTGGTATCCCGGAGAGCTGTACTTTTTCGCCCCGATAACGCGAACTCCCAGGTGAGCGGGGAGGTTGAAATATGCCTTATTTTCCCTTAAGATAAGGTCCATGCGCCTTAAGCTCTTTCCGAAAATAGCCCTGATCCTGGTCTTTTTGGCCACCCTGCCCGTCATCATCGTCGGGTGGCAGACCTCATCGCTCAACCAGGAACACCTCGAAAGCAACATCCTCGAGCTCCACACCAACCTGGCCAATTCCCTCGCCAAGAGGATAGGCATCTACCTCTCGAGCGTCGCATCCAAGCTGCGCGCTTTCGTGGATTCCTTGAGGATGCAGGGGATCATCTCCGCCGTCCCTTTCCAGACATTCCTCAACGCGAACGGGGAATTCAAGGTCGTCTCTTTCCTCAACTCCGGCGGGGTCGAGCTCCTGAAAGCCATCTCCGACGGGGCCGGCCCGGAGGAAGAGAAGCTCCTGGACCGGTCCGGGGATCCCGTCTACCTGTCCTACCGCGGCCAGGACCAGAAGGTCGGCGCCTTCGAGCCCAAGTTCGACTTTTCGTTCAAGAACAGGCGGCCGTCCTTCACGATCGTGTTCCCCTATCATCCCCGGGACCCGAAACAAGGGGCCCTCTATGTCGAGATATCCCTGGAGGACCTGTGGAAGGACATCATCACCCAGGGCGCGGGGGTCGGAGGAGGCGGGAGGGAAGCGTTCGTGGCGGACGAAAAGGGCCGGGTGATCGCGCATTCCGACGGGAGGATCGGGGCGGAAACGGATTTTTCTGCGAACCCGATCGTCCGCGAAGCCCTCCAAAAAAAGACCATCGGTTCCAAGGAATACGCCGATGCCGGAGGCAGGCCGATCGTGGGCGCCTACGCCGCGGTGGACTGGGCGGGCTGGGTGGCGGTCATCCAGCAGCCGAAGGACGCGGCCTATTTCGCCGTCAGGGAGACCCGCCGGAGAGCGCTGCAGATCGTCCTCATCTCCCTCGGGGCGGCGGCGCTGGCGGCGTTCGTCCTGGCCAAGAACCTCTCCAGGCCCATCTTCAACCTGATCGAGGGAGCCCGCGCCATCGCGCGGGGGGATTTCGACGCGGCCGTGGACATCCATTCCAACGACGAGATGGGGGACCTGGCGCGCACGTTCAACGAGATGTCCCGGGAAATCAAGCGCTACAACGAGCTCCAGGTGGACCTCATCATAGAGGAAAAAACGAAGACCGAATCCGTCATTTTTTCCATCGCCGACGGCATCCTCCTGACCGACCGCTCCGGCTCCATCCAGCTCCTGAACGACCAGGCGGCCGACATTTTTTCCCTCAAGCGTCCGGCGCAGGAGAACCTGATCGGCAGGAACCTGCTCGAACTGGTCCCCGACGCGAAGGCGAAGAAGACCCTCGGCGAATTCTTGTCCGACCCCGAGGCCCACCAGAAAAAAGAGATCGTCCTTCCGAGCGGGGGCCGGGAGAGGCACTTCCAGCTGTCCTCCGAGCCGGTCTACGCTCCCCGGACGAAAAAGAACATCGGGGTCGTGACCGTGGTCCATGACGTGACTTTGGAGAGGGAGATGGACCGGCTCAAGGAGAATTTCCTCCATTCCATCACGCACGACCTGCGCAATCCCATGACCTCCATTCAGGGTTTCGTCCGGTTCCTCAAGGAAGAGGTGGCCGGACCCGTGAACGACAAGCAGTTGAAGATGCTCGAGACCATGGACCGGGCGGGCATGAGGCTGATCGGCATGATCAACGACATCCTGGATTCGGCCAAGATCGAGGCCGGCAAGATGGAGCTCGAGATCGGCGCCGTGCCCATGCGCCGGGTCCTGGAGGACGTGCGCGATCTCTACGCCCCCTTCGCGGAGAGGAAATCCATCCATCTCATCCTGGACCTGCCGGCGGGAGACGGCGAGTTCGCCATCCAGGGCGACCGCAGCCTCATCGAGCGCGTAGCGGGGAACCTGGCCGCGAACGCCATCAAGTACACCCCTTACGACGGGAACGTTCACATCTCCCTCGAGGACTTTCCCGACAAGGTCCAGGTGGCCGTCTCGGACGACGGGCCGGGGATTCCCGAGGAATACCGGGAGAGCGTTTTCGAGAAGTTCAAGCAGGTGCAGGGCGAGAAGCACGGCGGGACGGGGCTGGGCCTGACCATCTGCAGGTACTTCGTCGAGCTTCACGGGGGGAAGATCTGGCTGGAGTCCGAGGTGGGCAAGGGTTCCAGGTTCATATTCTGGATCCCGAAAGGGTTGAAGCGCGGGAAAGCTTCCGGCGCGGCCGCCTCATGAACCGGAGGTCCCGGCTCTGCGCGGTCCTCCTGGCCGTCCTGGCCTGCCGGCAGGCGGCCTTCCCCGCCGAGGCGCTCCAGGAGATCACCGTCAAGGAAGGGGACACGATCTGGGGGATCGCGAGCCTCTACCTCCAGGACCCCAAACGCTGGCCGGAGATACTCAAATACAATCAGATCCCCCTCACCGATCCCACCGCCGCCTTACCGGGGATGAAGCTGAAGGTGCCGGTGCTCCTCATCCGCGAAGAGCTGCGCAAGGCGACCATCGTGTATCTCGCCAACGACGTGCGCTACCGCAAGAAGGACAAGGCCGACTGGAACCGCGCGGCCAGGGGCCTCGACCTTTATAACGAGGACGGGATCCGGACCATGGAAGGATCGGAGGCGCACGTCAATTTCTACAGCGGGAACGCCCTCAAACTCGACGAGAACACGTTCGTGATCCTGCGGCCCGAGCTCAAGTTCGAGGAGGTGAACCTCCTTTCCGGAGGGATCAGGACGGGGCG
>MGUT01000066.1:0-1877 GCA_001800095.1 Elusimicrobia bacterium RIFCSPLOWO2_01_FULL_64_13
CGGCGGAGAGGACCTCGGGATTCTTTCCCCTGGCCGTCCGGACCGCGTCTTCCCAGGTCATGGGCTCCGCCGCGGCCGACCGGGCGGTTTGAATCAGGAGCAGGGCGATGAGGAATCCGGGAAGGACCGCTCTCAACGGTCTCCCATCCATTTCCTGCGCCATTTCTCCCTGCGTTCCATGAGCCCTTTGAACTTGGTCCTCTGTTCGGGGTCCAGGATGGACTCGATCTCTTTTTCGGCGCCCTCGCGGATGGCCACGAACTGCGGGTGCACCTTCTCGCGCAGCTCTCTCATCTTCTTCATGCTGTCATCGAGGACCTTCTCCATCCCGGCCTTCTGCTCCGGCTTGAGGTCCAGATGCCGCGTGAATTTTTCGAGCATCCTGCCTGGGCCCGCGCCGCCGCGGCCGTGGCGGCCTCCGGAGAAGAACAGGCCCGTCCCCGGGATCTTTCCGCGCCAGCATCCCAGGCCCGCGCCCATCAGGATCGCCCCGGAGAGCAGGCCGATGATGAACGACAAAGCGAGCTTCTTTTTGTTCCCCATAGTTCTATCCTCCTTGGAAAGTTTCCTCTCCGCCTTCGAAAAGCGCCGCCAAAAATTCCTCCCTCCCGAACTCGTTCTCATCAAAGAGCATGGACTCCGCTCCCGGCGGGACCGACACCACCTCCGGATCGGCCCCTTCGCCTTGAGGCGCCTCCTGCCGCAGGATGGCGGCGGCCAGGAACAGGAAGACCGCTCCCAGGGCGAAAGCCGTCTTCCATTGGAAGAACCGGGTGAAATCCGCCGGAGCAAGGTCCTTTCCCCGGACGCCCTCCATCACCCGGACCGCGAAATCCGGCCCGGCGCGCAGAGAACCCAGCCCGCCCGCGGCCTCCGACGCCTCCTTCCATGACCGGAGAGCGTTCGAGCATTCCGGGCAGGCGGCCGCGTGGGACCGGACCTCCCCGGCCTCGGACGCCGCGAGCTCTCCGTCGTAAAATTCCATCAATTTTTGGAACGCCCGGTCATGGTTCATGCGGCCCTCCACCCTTTAGACCGTCTCGGGACGCGGAAAGTTACGGGACCGGGCGGCTTCCCTGAAGGCCGCGCGCGCCCGGAAAAGACGGATCTTGACCGCGTCCACCGAGATTCCCAGGGTTCGAGCTATTTCCTTATAGGAGAGGGCCTCCAGCTCCCGAAGCGCGAGGATGGCCCGCTCGTCATGGGACAGGCCTTCCAGGAGCGGCCGGACGGCCGCGGCCGCGTCCTCCCTTCCGGACCGCTCCGGCTCCGCGGCGAGAGAGTCCGCCCTTTCCCCCATCTTCTCCTTCAGGGCGTCCAGGGACTCCGTTTTCCGGCGGTTTCGCTTGTCGAGGAGGTTCAGGCAATGGCGGTAGGCGATGGCGTAGAGCCAGGTGGAAAAGGAGGCTTCCATGCGGAACCGGTCCAGGGAATCGTAGGCCTTCAGAAAGACCTCCTGGGCGGCGTCCTCGGCGTCCATGCCGCCGAGGATGGAAAAGCAGAGGCGCAGGACCCGGTCCTGATACCGCCTGACGATGACGGCGTAGGCCTCCGCGTCCCCCCGGACCACGGACCGGATGATTTCGATGTCGTCTGGCTCGCTTCCCACAATTTTTAGACCTTCCGAGATGTCCGTTTGTTACAAGGATTTAAAGACGTTTAGAAGGCGGCGAATCCGGAGTCGATGGGGACGGGGGCTTTCGCCGACGCGTCCACGGAATCCAGGTGGCGGAGCAGGACGTCCCGGAGCTTGTTGAAACGGGCCAGTTCGCCGGGGTCGGTGATCTTCCTGGATGGAGGGAGCTTCAGGGTGAGGAAGTTGATGGGGACGCCGTTGCGGTGCACCTCGAAATGGAGGTGGGGTCCGGTGGCCAGGC
>MGUT01000066.1:1902-2897 GCA_001800095.1 Elusimicrobia bacterium RIFCSPLOWO2_01_FULL_64_13
GTAGAGCGTCTCAAAGGAAGAGTTGGTATGGCGGATCTTGACCACGTTGCCATAGCCGCCCTTCCAGCCGCTGTAGACCACGACGCCGTCCCCCACGCTCCGCACTCCGGTCCCCCGGGGCGCCGCGTAATCCGTGCCGTGGTGAGGGCGGTAGCGGCGCAGGATCGGGTGGTACCTTCTCTTGTTGAAAAAGGACGACACCCGCGCCGAGTCCAGGGGACCCCGCAGGAAACTCCGTTCCATGGAATTGCCGTCCGCGTCGTAATAGCGGCCTTCGAACCGCACGGCCACGACATTGCCGGTCTCCCCGCCTTCGTAGGCGGCGGCCAGGATGTCTCCTTCCAGGGAGATGCCGTTCGCGCCCACTTTCCTTTTCCAGAGGACCTTGTAACGGTCCCCCTTCCTCTGCTCCGTGAGGAAATCGATCTGCCAGGCGAAAACGGATTCGACGCTGGAGAAGAGCTGGCTGTCCGCCCCCCGGCTTACCATGGAGTCCCAAAGGGAATTTTCTATCGATCCCGACAGGCCCATGACCACGTCTTCGAGAGGGATCGCGTCCTTGTCCGAAACGTAGCCGGAAGTGGTCTTTTCCACCGTGTAATACTGGATGGGGCCTTCCCAGACCTTGAGGCGCACCAATTCTCCGGAGGTGGTCTTGAAGAGCTCATAGGCGTCCCCCGGCCGGCTCCGCCTGGGGTCGAAATGCCTCTTAAGGGAACCGATCAGGCCCTGGATTTCGAGGTCCGCGACCCCCTCCTTCAGGAGGCTCTTGTAGAGGGACCCTCCCCTGGGGATGGTGCCGGAAGAAATCACGAGAGGCGGCTCCTCCGGGGGCCCGGACCCGTCTCTGCCCCGGATTTGGAAGATGAGGAACAAGGCGGGAACGACGACGAGGATCAGGACGACGTTGGTCAGGAGGGATCTTTTCGAGTCCGTCTTTAGAATGATCCACCTCGCGGGTCCATTTGAAACCCAATTTATCATATATCCCCCGG
>MGUT01000066.1:2911-3793 GCA_001800095.1 Elusimicrobia bacterium RIFCSPLOWO2_01_FULL_64_13
ATCCGACGGGCCGGCGGAAACGCGCTTGAATTTCCCCTCGCAAAAATGAAGAATGGTGCTGGTACCGACCCATGGCCGCGCCAACGGAAGAAAGCGTTCTGCCGGATGAATCCGACGAGTCCCTGATGCGGAGGTTCGCGTCGGGGTCCGAAGACGCCTTCGAACGGCTTTTCGACCGGTACTCTCCCCGCGTGGTCGGCTTCGCCGCCAGGTTCCTGGGCCGGCGGGCGGAAGCCGAAGACGCCGCCCAGGACGTTTTCCTCCGCGTCTTCCGGCACAGGGAACGTTACGACCCCGACCGCCCCTTCAAGCCCTGGCTGTTCTCGATAGCTTCCCGGCTGGTCTCCAACCGCCTCCGCGACCGGAAGAGACGCCCCCAGGAACCCCTGGAGTCGGGAGGCCCGGGCCTGCTCGATGACGGCGCCTCCATTCCGGAGGATGATTTGGAGAGGGAACGCCTGGCCCAAACGGTCCGGAAGGCGGTCGACGCCCTTCCCGAAAACCAGCGCGCCGCAATTCTCATGGCCCGTTTCGAAGGCATGTCCTATGAGGAGATTTCCGCAGCGATGGACCTGTCCGTGTCTTCGGTCAAGTCCCTTCTTTTCAGGGCCAAGAGGCGCCTCTCCCGGGCCCTCGCCCACCTCGCGCGGGATTCCCGCTAGCCCCCCCCCGCAACTTTTTTCGGGATACGGTGTATAGACGGGTAGGAAGCGACAAGCCCGAACGAGGTGGATTATGCGTTGCTCAAAAGCCCTGAAATTCCTGGCCTTCCTTCAAGACGGCGCGCTTTCCGCGTCCGACGAGGGTGCCCTGCGCGCGCATCTGCAGGACTGCCCCGCCTGCCGGAACGAGGAGCGCGCCTTCGCCCGGGCCTGGTCCCTC
>MGUT01000066.1:3890-8425 GCA_001800095.1 Elusimicrobia bacterium RIFCSPLOWO2_01_FULL_64_13
GAATGGCCGGCCGGACGTCCC
Source organism: Elusimicrobia bacterium RIFCSPLOWO2_01_FULL_64_13 (assembly GCA_001800095.1). Lineage (GTDB taxonomy): Bacteria > Elusimicrobiota > Elusimicrobia > 2-02-FULL-39-32 > 2-02-FULL-39-32 > 2-01-FULL-64-13. The sequence goes on from MGUT01000066.1 coordinate 3,912, forward strand.
GCCTTCGCCCTGGCGTCCCTCGTCCTGGCCGCGCTCCTCGGCACCGCGGCCGCCCTCAAGCTGCTTCCCGGAAAAGCCGGTTCCCAGGCCGGCTCGCCCATATCGCGATGGACCCAAGATTCAGCCGGAAAATCAAGATAGGGAGGATTCCACATATGAACTGGAAAAAACCGCTTGTTTGGTTCGCAGTCATTTTCGCCGTCTCCGCCGCTTCCTCGACCGCCACGTGGTACGTTCTGACGCGCCATCCCGCCGAAGAACCACCCTGGAAGGAAGTCCTGGACCTGACTCCGGAACAGGCGGCCAAGTTCGATTCCATAGAGTCCGAATTCAACCTGGCCCTCCAAGACATATCGGTCCAGGACGCCCGGAACAGGATTTTCCTGTGCTCTTACCTGGGGGAAGGGCTGAAAAAATCCGAGATCAAATCGGCGACGCGGAAATTGACCTGGGTCTACGAGAAAAAACAGGAGAGGATCGCCGCCGCCCTCGCTTCCCTGTCGGACATCCTCACTCCGGAACAGAGGGCGGTTTTCTCCCGGACCTTGATGCACCGGGCCTGCGAATCCTGCCGCAAGGACACAGGCAGGGAACAATGCCTGTGCGGGATGTGCAACCTCTCCTCGTGATCCCTCCGCACCGCTCCGGTCCGGGCCGGGCCGCGGCGCTTTTCGCCGCCCTGGTCTTTCCCGCGTTTTCCGCTTTGCCCGCCGGCGCGGCGGACGCGGCGCCGGCCGCGCCGTTGACTCTCGAGGAGGCGCTCGAGACGGCCCGGCGGAACAACCCCGAGATCCGCGCCGCGGGAAAAAGGCGGGACGCCCGCCGGGCCGCGATCCCTTCCCGGCGGACTTGGGAAGATCCCCGGATCAGCTATGAACGCATGTACTCGGGCCGCGAAAAATTGCTCGGCGTCTCGCAGGAGATCCCATTCCCCGGGAAGCTTTATCTCAAGGGAAGGATCGCCGCCCTGGACGCCGCCGTCGCCGGGCAGGACTACCTCGCCAAGGAGCTCGAGGTCCGAAGCAAAGTCAAGTCCGCCTACGCCATGTATTTCCTGGCGGTGAAATCCATCGACATCCTCGAGGAGAACGTCGAGCTCATGCGCCGGTTCTCCAAGGTCGCGGAATCCAAATATTCCGTGGGCAAGGTCAGCCAGACCGACGTTCTGCGCGCCCAGATCGAGCTGTCGAAGATGTTGAACATGATGGTGACCTTGAACCAGGAAAAAGAGACGTCCCAGGCCATGCTGAACCAGCTCTTCAACCGCGCGCCCCAGGAACCCCTGGGCCCGCCGGAAGAGCCGAAGATCAGAAGGTTCGGCCAATCCCTGGCCCAGCTGGAGGACATGGCGCTCGCTGGCCGGCCCGAGCTCCTCGGGACCAGGGCGGCCGCCGAAAGGAGCCGCAAGGCCCTCATTTCCGGCCGGATGGAGTACCTGCCGGATTTCATGGCCCAGGTCCGCTCGCGGCAGGCCGAGGACCCGGCGATGGACGGGACCAGCGACGCCATGATCGGGATGACGGTCCCCCTTTGGTTCTGGAAGCAGAAATCCATGGCGGACACGGCCCGGGCCGACCGGGACATGGCGGAAGCGGAGCTGGACGCGGCCAAGAACATGACCCGCTTCGGGGTCAAGGATTCCCTCGTGAAGGTGCGCACGGCCGAGAGACTGGCGGACCTCTACCGCACGAGCGTCATCCCGCAGGCGGAACAGGCCCTCGAGGTCTCGGAAGCGTCGTACCGGTCCGACCGGACCAGCTTCCTGGAACTGATCGACGTCCAGAGGACCCTGCTCCAATTCAGGATGGAACATTACCAGCACCTGGCCGACTACGAGAGGTGGCTCGCGGACCTGGAGCGCCTGCTCGGCCGCGACCTTGGGGAGGAAAAATCATGAAGAAAATCCTGCCGGTCCTGGCTTCGGCCTTTTTTCTGATCGGAACGGGGGCCGCGATCACGTCCTGCAAATCCGGAGCGGGCCGCGGCCATGAACAGGGGGCCGCCGAAAAGAAGCTCTACCATTGCCCCATGCATCCCTCGTACACGTCGGACAAGCCCGGCGACTGCCCCATCTGCGGCATGAAGCTCGTCCCGATCGAGTCCGAAGAGGCCCCAAGCGCCACCGAAGGGCCTTCAGGCCATGAAGGCCATTCCCCGCTCCAGATCAGCCCCGAGAGGGAACAGCTCATAGGAGTCAAGACCGGCCGGGTCGAGGTCCGGGAACTGACCAAAGCCGTCCGGGCCTCGGCCCGGGTCGCCTACGACGCCGAGCTCTACAACTCCCTCTTCGAGCACAAGGCGGCGCTCTCCGCCAAGGAAAAAATCAAGGAGAGCCCCTGGCCGGACGTGCATGAGCGGGCCGACGCCCTCGTCAGGGCGTCGGAGCTTCGCCTCCGCCAGCTGGGCATGTCCGAGGACCAGATGCGCAACCTGAACCGCGACTATCCCGATCCCACGAACCTCCTCCTGGGAGACAAGAGCGGGTCCGTATGGATCTACGCCCAGATCTACGAATTCGAGTCGGGTTACGTCCGGCCCGGCCAGACCATGCGCGTGACCTCGCCGGCCCTGCCGGGAAGGAGTTTCACGGGCCTGGTCAGGGCCGTGGACCCCATCCTGAACAGCGAGACGCGCTCCCTGCGCGTGCGGGCCGACGTCCCCAACCCGGAGGGCTGGCTCAAGCCGGAGATGTACGTGAACGCGGAGATCACGATCCCCCTGGGCCGCAAGCTCGCCGTGCCCGAGGACGCCGTCCTGAACACGGGCGAGAGGCAGATCGTTTTTTTGGCCGCGGGAGGAGGGAAGTACGAGCCCAGGAACGTCCAACTGGGGGCGGAAGCCGAAGGATACTACGAGGTCCTGTCGGGATTGTCCGAAGGGGAAACGGTCGTCACCTCGGCCAACTTCCTGATCGATTCCGAATCCCGCCTCAAGGCCGCGATCTCCGGCTCTGCCGGCTCCGCCGGATCCGGCGGGCATTCCCACTGACCGCAGATGATCGAAAAGGTCATCGATTGGTCCGCCCGCAATAAGTTCGCCGTCATCATCCTGACGGCCTGCGCGGTCGTCGCGGCGGCCGCCGCCATGAGGCGGGTCCCTCTGGACGCCATCCCGGACCTCTCCGACACCCAGGTGATCGTCTATTCCCGCTGGGACCGCTCTCCCGACATCATCGAAGACCAGGTGACCTACCCGATCGTGACCGCTCTCCTGGGCGCTCCCAAGGTCAAGGCGATCCGGGGCTTTTCCGACTTCGGCTACTCCTACGTCTACATCATATTCCAGGACGGCACGGACCTGTACTGGGCGAGGAGCCGGACCCTCGAATACCTTTCCAAGATCCTCCCCAACCTTCCCGAAGGCGTCCGGACCGAGCTGGGCCCGGACGCGACCGGCGTGGGATGGGTGTACCAATACGCCCTCATCGACAAGACGGGGCAGAACAGCCTCGCGGACCTGCGGACCTTCCAGGACTGGTACCTGCGCTACTGGCTGCAGGGGGTCCCGGGGGTGGCCGAGGTCGCCTCCATCGGCGGCTTCCAGAAGCAATACCAGGTGAACCTCGACCCCAACGCCCTCGTCGCCTACAACGTCCCCCTGATGAAGGTCATCGAAGCCGTCCGCGACGGCAACAACGACGTCGGCGGGCGCCTGATCGAGATCGCCGGCGCCGAGACCATGGTGCGCGGCCGGGGCTACGTGAAGTCCGTGGAGGACATCGAGAACATCGTGGTCGCGCGCGGCGCGCAGGGGACGCCCATCCTCGTGAGGAGCCTTGGGCGCGTGGCCCTGGGCCCCGAGATGCGGCGCGGCCTGGCGGACCTGAACGGGGTGGGCGACGTCGTGGGCGGAATCGTGGTGATGCGCCACGGGGAGAACGCCCTGAACGTCATCGACCGGGTCAAGAAAAAAATCGAAGAGGTCAGGCCCTCCCTGCCGAAAGGCGCGGAGCTCCTGACGACCTACGACCGCTCCGAGCTCATCCGCAGGGCCATCGCCACCCTGAAGAACACCCTGACCGAGGAGCTCGTCATCGTCAGCATCGTGATCCTGATATTCCTCTGGCACATCCCGTCGGCCCTGATCCCCATATTGACCATTCCCATCGCCGTCCTCCTGGCCTTCATCCCGATGTACTTTTTGGGCGTATCCTCGAACATCATGTCCCTGGCCGGCATCGCCATCTCCATCGGCGTTCTGGTGGACGGCGCCATCGTCGAGGTGGAGAACGCCTACAAGAAGCTCCAGCTCTGGGACGAGGGCGGCCGGAAGGGCGACTACCACGAGATCCGCCTGGCCGCTCTCAAGGAGGTGGGGCCGTCCGTTTTCTTCTCCCTCCTGGTCATCGCGGTGGCTTTCATGCCCGTCTTCACCCTGGTGGACCAGGAAGGCCGGCTCTTCAAGCCCCTGGCCTACACGAAGAACCTGGCCATGGCCATCGCCGCGGTGCTCGCCGTCACCCTGGACCCGGCGATGCGCATGATGTTCACCCGCATGGATTACGTCCATTTCAA
>MGUT01000066.1:8529-12067 GCA_001800095.1 Elusimicrobia bacterium RIFCSPLOWO2_01_FULL_64_13
AGCCCGCCTGCCGCTTCGTCCTGAAACACCCCAAGGCGACGATCGCCGCCGCATTGCTCGCCGTCCTGACCACGGTCCCGGTCTATCTCAAACTGGGTTCGGAGTTCATGCCGCCTCTCTACGAGGAAAGTCTCCTGTACATGCCCACGACCCTTCCGGGCATCTCCGTCACCGAGGCCCAGAAACTCCTGCAGACGCAGGACAAGGTCCTGAAATCCTTCCCCGAAGTGGAGAGCGTTTTCGGAAAGGCGGGACGCGCGGAGACCTCCACCGATCCCGCCCCTTTCTCTATGATGGAGACCACGGTCCTCCTGAAACCGCAAAAGGAGTGGAGGAGGAAGGAGCGCTGGTATTCCTGGATGCCCGGCTTCCTTAAAAGACCGTTCCAGCACGTCTGGCCGGAGCATATCTCCAAGGAAGAGCTCATCGACGAGATGGACGAGCGGATGCGGTTCCCGGGCGCGGTGAACGCCTGGACCATGCCGATCAAGGCCAGGATCGACATGCTCACCACGGGAGTGCGCACGCCCATCGGGATCAAGATCTTCGGAGGAGACTTGAAGGTGATCGAGGGGATCGGGACGCGCCTGGAAACGGCCTTGAAGGACGTCCCCGGCACGCGCAGCGTCTATTCGGAAAGGACCGCGGGCGGGTATTTCCTGGACTTCAACCTCAAGCGCGAACAGCTCGCCCGCTACGGCCTGACCATCAAGGAGGCCGAGATGGTGATCCTCTCCGCCATAGGGGGCGAGCCCGTCACGACCGCCATCCAGGGCAGGGAGCGGTACTCGATCAACGTCCGCTACGCGCGGGAATTGAGGGACTCCCTTCCCAAGCTCCGCAGGGTGCTCGTCCCCACGATGTCCGGCGCCCAGATCCCCCTGGAGCAGCTCGCCGACATCGAGCTGGCCTACGGGCCCGCCATGATCCGCAACGAGAACGGGATGCTGGCCGGATACGTTTACGTGGACGTGGCCGGCCGCGACATCGGCGGATACGTCAAGGAAGCCAAGAGGGCCGTGGAGGAGGCGCTGGACCTCCCGACCGGATACTCCCTGGTCTGGAGCGGTCAGTACGAGAACATGCTGCGCGTGCGCGAGCGGCTGAAGGCCGTGGTCCCCCTGACGATATTTTTGATATTCGTCCTCCTCTATATGAACACGAAGTCCGCGGCCAAGGCCGGGATCGTGATGCTGGCGGTCCCCTTCTCCCTGGTGGGCGCGGTCTGGTTCCTCTACTTCCTCGGCTACAACGTCTCCATCGCCGTTTGGGTGGGCATGATCGCCCTCATGGGGCTGGACGCGGAGACGGGGGTGTTCATGCTCCTCTTCCTCGACCTCTCCTACCGCGACGCCGCTCTCGCCGGGAAGATGAAGACCCGGGAGGACCTGCACGAGGCCGTCATCCACGGAGCGGTGAAGCGCATCCGGCCCAAGATGATGACCGTCTGCGCCGCGGCCGTGGGGCTGGTGCCCATCATGTGGTCCCTGGGCACGGGGGCGGACATGATGAAGCGCGTGGCCGCCCCCATGGTGGGGGGCCTCTTCACCAGCTTCATCCTCGAGCTCCTGGTCTATCCCCCCATCTACGCCCTTTGGAAGTGGCGCTATGAAATGAAGCACGGAACGGTTGATGTGAGCCGGTTGAACGACACGGCTGTCCGCGGACACGGAGCTTAAATCAATGGGAGGTAATATATGAGATCGTTGAAATGGATGTTCTTGGGTTTGGCGGCGGGACTGTTCATGGCTCCCGGCGTCCGGGCCGAGGAAGGCCGCGGTCATTCGCACGGAACGAAATCCGAATCGGGAATCCAGTCGGTCCAGGGCGAGGTGCTGGACATGGTCTGTTTCATGACCCACAACGGCATGGGGCCCAAGCACCAGAAATGCGCCCTGACCTGCCTGAAAGACGGCGCTCCCATGGGGCTCCTTTCCAAGGACGGGTCCGTCTACCTCCTCATCGAGGACCATGACGCCAAACAGCCCTACCTGGACCTCAAGGCGCTGGCCGGGGAGCAGGTCAAAGTGAAAGGCAAGGTCTTCTTGAAGGGCGGCGTACAGGCCATCCAAGTCCTCTCCTCCCAGAAGGCCGGCTGACCGGACCGCCGTGAAATTCTACCTTCTCCATCCCGTCGCGGTCCATTTTCCCATCGCGCTCCTGACCCTGGGTTTCGCCGCGGAGGGAGTGAACCATCTCTCCAAGAACGAATGCATAAGGTCCTGGGTCTCCCAGGCCGCGCTTTGGATGCTTTGGCTGGGGACATTGGCGGCCTGGGCGGCCGTCGGGCTGGGACTTCTCGCGGAAGAGACGGTCCCGCACGTTCCCGCCGCCTGGGAGGTCCTGGAAGAGCATGAGGAGCTCGCGTTCTGGTCGGCGGGTCTCTTCACGGCGCTTTCCCTCTGCCGGTTCTTCCTCAAAGACCTCTGGGAGACCCGCAGGTGGATCTTCCTGGCCGTTTGGGCGGTCCTGCTCGGCCTCCTCTTCACTGCCGCCAAGCACGGCGGGGACCTGGTCTACGAGTTCGGGGTGGGGGTGGCCCGGAGCTGAAAATCCCGCGCCAACCCCCCTTGAAATTAGGCGGGACTCCTGTTAGAATGACGCGGATTTAAGCGAAGGTCTAAAGGAGAGCCGGATGAAGAAGAAAGCCAAGCCGGTCGACGAACGGAGGCGGGAAGAGGACCGCAGGCAGTCGATCGCCGTGAACGCGATCTACAGACGTCTAGTCAAGAGGAATCTCCTCCCCGAAAGACGCAAGGGCGACCGCAGGGGCAGGAAAAAAAGGAGATAGTTCAGCGAAGCAGGGTCAGGAAGAGACCTGAAAGCAAAGGCAGCCAGAAGTTGTCGTTGAAGGGAAGGGGCAGGACCTCCACGAGCGCGGCGAAGAGCGCCCCCGCCGCCGCCTGTTCCGGGGTCAGAAAGAAGAATCCCACCGCAAGGCAAGTCCAAAAAAACGCGGAACATCCTTCCACCGTCTTATTCTTTCCCATCTTGATCCGGCCGAACCTGACGCCCGCGAGGGCGGCGGCCGCGTCCCCGAAGACCAGGTAGCCCATCGCGCAGTACACGACCCGCGGGTCCCGGAAGAGGAACATGGTGAGGAGGGTCCCGGCGAGGGTCCAGAATATGCCGGAAAACCTGTTGAACTCCTCCGGCCGGTGGATCCCGCCGAAGAGAGAGACGAACCTCCGGTTCAAGGCCGGGAACAAAAGCCGGGCGATCTCGAGAACGGTCACGGCCAGGAGGATCGCGGAGAGGACGCGGAGGATGACGGTCCGGTCCAGAACGGCGTAGCCGAGGGCGTAGAGCAAGGCGAGGGAATGGAACGCCTTTCTCTTGAGCTCGATTTTCAAGCCGGGAGTTTCAGTCAAGATGGTCAAATTGTTATAGCACCACTTCTTATTCCTTTTCCTGAAGGAATGGTGCCATAAAAAATTCTTAAGAAATTATTTTAAGGATATTTTTATGGGCGGGGTGGGACTTGAACCCACACCCTCTTGCGAGGTCAGGATTTTAAGTCCTGTGCGTCTGCCAGTTC
>MGUT01000067.1:0-3183 GCA_001800095.1 Elusimicrobia bacterium RIFCSPLOWO2_01_FULL_64_13
GTAGTCCTCCTTCCAGCCGTCCTCGTACGTCTCGCGGAACTTCTTCATCTGGGAGTGACGGTGGCGGACCCACTTCAGGGCGAATTCGTCGTCCGCGAGCTTCTCCGCGAGGTCGTCCTTGAATTCGAGGAGCATTGGGCTACCCCACCTGCGGGAACTGGACGTGGCCGCGCTTGGCCTCTCGTGGATGCACCTTTGTTTGGACGCGCTTCCTGAGGTAGTCCGTGGCTTCCACTCGATTCTTGACGGTGTGACGCTCGTGGCGCTCCTTCACCGTCTCGGGCCAGAGGTCGAATGCGAGGTGCTCGTACTGCCGCGTGTTCCAGCGGCCCTCGATTGGGTTCGACACGAAAACCTCGGGGAGCGTCCACTCTCGCTTGGCGGGCTTGCCGCACTGGGGGCACGGCAACTCGTGCGGGGGCCCTTCGGCGAAGGACCGGAAGACCTCGAAGACGTGAGCGCACGTCTCGCAGCGGAGGTCAAAGCTCGGCATCGTCCCTCCCCAGAACGCGCGGGTCCTCCAGAATCTTTGCCCGGCACTCTCCGCAGACGCACGCCTCCTTACCATTCGGAAGGACCAAGGCGCCGGATCTGATGTAGATGACGTGGAATGGCATCTCGCACGGAGCCCCGCAGGCGTAGCAGAGCCGCTGGTGTTTGCTGTTCACGAGGCGTCCTCCTCGGACTTCTTCCCCCACCATAGTTTCCGTTTGGGCTTCTGTCCATTTCCATCGCGGTGCTTCTTCTTCCCGCCGGGGGTGCGGAGTCCCACGACGAGGTATCGGAGGGCGTCGGCGCCGTGGTCGAAGTAGCCGTCCTTCTCGGGGACGTCGCTCTGGACCTCGGGGCGCGTGGGGTTCTCCTCGGGGTAGTGGTAGCCGCCCTTCATGCCCTCGATGAGGATGTGGCAGCGTTCGTGGAAGGTGAGCTCCGGGGTGCCCAGCTTCTCACGCGGACGGAGGAGTTGGCGGACGGAGACGAGTCCTTCGTCGATCCCGCGGTGAAGGAAGCCTGGGTAGATCGCCTTCGAGTTCAGCACCTCGACGCTCGACCTCTTGGACTTGTCGGACTTCGCGGCGCCGGCGGGGTCGCAGAAGTCGCGGAACCTGGGCATCTCGGCCTTGCCGTTCTCGAGCCAGCCGAACCACTTCCTGGAGAGGTCAAGCACCTGATCCGCGAACTCGTGGATGAGGATGTCCTGCCCCATCATCTCGTAGAGGACGACGAGGGTATCCTCGTCGTCCTCGAACGCCCAGACGCAGAAGGGGCGACGGTAGCCGAAGTCCCAACCGCGGTAGACGGTCTTGCCCCGCTGATACTGCGCTGTCCTGGTCACGTTGAGAGCGGCGTTGAAGGCGAGGCCGTAGACGGGGAGGCCGGCGCCGACCTCGCTCGACAGGTCATACTCGCGGGCGAGGCCGAGTGGGTCGCCCTTGTAGTGGGACTCGATACGCTCGCGGAAGACCTTGCCCTCGGTCGTGGCATCCGCGTCCTTCTCGAGGTCGACGCTGTGGTGGATGAAGATGGACATCCAGCCGTTGGAGTTCTTGCGCCAGCGCATCCCGGGCCAGATGCAGCCTGGGTGGGCCTTGAATTCTCCGGAGACCTCCTTCTCGGGGGAGACGAGGGACTGGCCTTCTAGGTCGTGGGCGAGGCGCCAGAAGCGCCCCTTCCCCTTGGGGGTGGAGATGATGACGAGAGGGCGGACGGACTTGGACGCCTCGACGCTCGCCTGGGCGGCGGTGAGCACGGAGTCGAACGCCTGGAAGTGCGCGGCCTCGTCGATGATCCCTCCGGAGACGGTGGGGCCTCGCCAAGGGCCGTCTCCCTCGGGGATCGCGATGATGCGGCTCCCGGTCGGCTTCGGCTTGAACGGCCTTCCGTCGGCGAGCGCCCGGTTGCTGAAGCGATTCATCTCGTCGCGCTCCAGCTCGTAGAACTCAATGGTGCTGTCCTTCTTGATGGCTGGGTGGTACTGGCGAAACCATGCGGGCTGGTGCTCGTAGATGAACCACGCGGGGTTGAGGAGGCGGTCCTTGGACTCCTGCTCCATCTTGCACTGGAAGATGACCTCGCGGCCCGGCCAGAACTGCGCCATCCAGAGGAACCGGACGACGGCCATCCAGGTCGCCATGACCTTCCTGGACTTCTCGATCACGGTGAGTGGATTCGCGAGCATCAGGTCCATCGCAACCCGGACGTACTCCTTATCTCAGGGGAAAGCCCTGACGATCTTCTCGTCTTCGTCGGCGTGCTGGTCGAGGGTGAAGACGCAGGGCTTGAGGTAGTCGCGGTACGGATAGTCGGCGGGCGCGGTGGCGAGGCCCCCCGAGATCCAGAACCAGATGTTGTCGCGACAGCCCTGGTCGAAGACATCGATGGAGGACGTCTGGTTGGGCGCCATGAGTTCCGTGTGCCTGTCGAAGTCGGGCAACCTGTTCCCCTGTTCCCTCATCGCGAGTCGGGTCAGCCCTCCGAGGGGGCCGTGGTCCACGTAGTAGTAGTGGCGCCGGAGGAAGGTCCGTTGGAGCGACTGGGCCTGGGCGAGCCACACCTCGGGATGGAGGAGCATGTCGTCCCAGATCGCGTCGGTCTGGTCGGCGTAGCCCCCCTCTGGATTCTTCCTATCGGCGAGGCGGCGTCTTGGCCGTGGCACGGCGAGCCTTCCCCACACGCTTCCCGAAGGTCGACCAGATCGCCTGGCGCACGAGGATGGAGATGGGGGTGTGCGAGGACTCCCCCACGCGCGTGAGCTCGTCCATCATCGGCGCCTCCAGTCGGACCATGATTCGCTTCGTCAGCACTGGCGGATTCTCCTTTCCAGATCCTCCACGGCGTGTAGAATACTTGCGCCGGCTGCTTTTGTCAACTACGGAGTCGGCACGGGAGGAGGAGCGATGTGGCTTCTGTTCAGACAGCCGCGGTGGGCGACATCCTGCTTCGACGGGAACCGCTTCCTGTTCTTCAAGTGCACGCACTGTGGCAAGCAGACGCGCCGGTTCAGACGGTCGTGCCCAAAGTGCGGGGCCAAGGTGATGTGTCGGATCCATAAGCATCCCTGGGAGTGGCTCGATGACGCCCTCTTCCCATCGGGGCCATCGCCGCTCCTTCGCCTAACGGAAACCCCCGGGGCCACACCCTGCGCGGACCCGAAGTTCGACTGGATCGAAGACAAGTAGGGAC
>MGUT01000067.1:3222-3321 GCA_001800095.1 Elusimicrobia bacterium RIFCSPLOWO2_01_FULL_64_13
CGCCTCGCTCTACAACGTCGACGACACGCCCGAGGAGATCGAGCGGAAGCTGCGCCTCCATCGGAACCTCGCCCCGAGCCTCGGCCAGGCGTTGAAGGC
>MGUT01000067.1:3359-5154 GCA_001800095.1 Elusimicrobia bacterium RIFCSPLOWO2_01_FULL_64_13
TGCGCTGCCGTGGCTGCGGAGAGCCACTCTGCATCCGCCACGTCTTCCGGTGCGTGGAGAAGGGCTGTCGGACGCTCGCGTTCTGCGAGAAGGACTGGGGCGCGCATCTGTTCCGGGCGCACTGAAAAGAAAGAATCCACCGATCCGCTTGACAATCACGATTTGCCCCGTACACTCCATAAACGATGTATGACGAGGGCAGACATGGACGAGAAGTTGATCGAGGAGCGGATTCTTCCGATCCCGGAGTCGCTCTGGGAGGCGGCGAACGAGGTGATTCTCCAGGCAGTGTACGTACACCGGCTGGTGTCGCAGTGCCGCCCTGAGGACCTGTCGGAGCCGGACCGCGGGACAGTCCTCCGTCTCCAGGACGCAGTGATGTCGCTCGGCTTGGAGTTGTTGGTCTTCCAGCAGCGCTGCTGCCGTGACACCGTGGTGAAGGACGAGAAGTTCAAGGACCTGGCGCCGGTCACGCAGATCGAGGAGATTGCCTCCGGCTGTCCTGGCTGTCACACGCCGGTGATCGAAGGGGTGGACCAGGTGGCCATGCGGAGTGGGACGGCGAACGACGGCCTGTACCATCTGGAGTGCTGGACGGCACTCAAGGCCGAGGCTGATCTCCACGCGAAGGAGTGACTGGTGGGGGCCAGCATCTATGTTGAACGGTAGATGCGGCCGGAAGTCGATCCGGATAGGTGAGACACTCCGCCGCGGTCTACTCGTCCACTCAAGGCAGGCATCGTGCCCCCCCGCGAAGAAGTCCCCCCTGCGGAAGGCGGACCCGTTCTCCACCCTGATTCGCGAGGCCCTGGACGAGGTGTAGACGATGACGCGAGAGCAGGCAGACGAGTTGATCCGAACGCTGTTCGCGATGTACCCGCGCGCGCGGATGCCCCAGATGACGGTCGACGTCTACTGTGCCTCCATCATGCGGTACGAGGCTGGGCCGGTAGCGCGGGCCCTCTCGGCGCTCGCGGAGGAGAGCGAATACGTCCCGTCCCTGGCGGCGATCCACAAGCGCGTGGACGAGACGGGGGACCACCGACCGGAGGGGGGGGTGGAGCGAGCTCTTGCGACGGCGGCGGACCGGACCTGTCTCTTCTGTCGCGGCTGCGGATGGGTGGACGCGAGGCCTGTGACCCGGGTGGAGAGGCGATACTCGGCGGTCCGTCCCTGTTCCTGCCGCGGGGGGGATCCCGTCTCGTTGCCCGAGCTCGACAGGGAGGAGTTGTCTGACGCCCTCGCGGGGGCCCTGGGGGAGTTCGAGACGGCCCTGGGGGCGCCCCTCTCGGATGCCGCCTCGCGCCTCGTGGCTCGGGATCTCGCTGGCCCCACTCCTCAGTTGGCCGTGGAGAGGCTGCGGAAGGCGGTCCTCTTCGCTCAGGTCATGGACAAGAAGAGCCTGGTCGACGGCGTGTTCGAGAAGGGATAGCCACATGAGTGGTTTCGCCAAGGTGTTTGAGTCGATCCTGGAGTCCTCGCTGTCGCTGGAGTCGCCCGCGACGAGGTGGGTCTTCCTCACGTTCATCCTGCTGCGCGACAGGCACCACGAAGTCAGGAGGTCGTCGTTCAGCATCTCGAATCGCGCACACATCCCTCTGTACGAGACGGAGAAAGCCATCGCTTGCCTGTGCAGCCCAGATCCAAACAGCCGCGGGAAGGATCACGACGGAAGAAGGCTGCTTCCGATCGATGGCGGGTGGTTCGTGGTGAACGGAGAATACTATCGCAAGCTCATGCCCGACGAGGACAAGCGCGAGAAAGACACGCTCCGACAACAAAAGAAGCGAGAGCG
>MGUT01000068.1 GCA_001800095.1 Elusimicrobia bacterium RIFCSPLOWO2_01_FULL_64_13
CCCGCCTGCTCCTTCCGCGCAAAGAACCCTTCCAAAAAACCGGCCGCTCGAATTCTTCCGCAACCTCGCCCGCGCCGCCCTGGCCGGCTGGATCGCGGTCCTGTCCGTATTCTTGGGCAGGCGGCTCCTGCCGCGGCTCGGGTTGGCGGACACGGCCGGACGGGCCGGGGCCTGCGCCGGCCTGGGACTGGGGGTCCTGGCCGCGGGCGTCCTGGCCGTCGCGGCGGCCGGGGTCCTGAATTTCGCGGCCCTCGCGGGACTGCTCCTCCTCGCCGGATTTTTCGCCTTCCGCTCCGGGGAACCGTGGCTGAAGGAATGGAGGAGGACCCTTCCTCCCCTTCCCTCGGGACCGGCGGCCTGGGCGCTGTTCGCCGGCTTTCCCGTCCTTCTCATGGGAGCGTTCATACCGGATCCCTTCTATGATTCCCTCTCCTACCATCTCGCCCTTCCGCAGACCTACCTTGCGGCGGGAAAGCTCGTCCCCGTCCCGGACAATGTCCATTCCGCCTTTCCCCAAACGGCGGAGATGCTCTATGCCCTGGGGATGGGATTGGGGAAGAGCGACGCCCTGCCTCTCCTCCTCCAGCTGGCGGGAGGAGCGGCCGTGATCGCCGCGCTCCTCCACCGGGGCGGGTCCGCGGGCCGGAGAACGGGAGCGCTCGCGGCGGCCATCTGGTTCTCGGCTCCCATCGTGATGGAGAATCTGCGGTTCGCCAAGAGCGACCTCTTCCTCGCCCTCTGGGTCACTCTCGCTTATCTCGCCCTCGAAGATTGGGAGCCGGGCTCCCCGCTCCGCCGGGCGGCGCCGGCCGCGATCTTCGCCGGGCTCGCCGTTGCGACGAAATACACGGGCGCCGTGTTCGCCGCCGGCCTCTGGGCCGCGCTTTTCGTCCGCAGCCGCGCGCTGCCCGCGCGGGAGAGGGTCCGGACCCTCGCGCTCTTCGCGGGACTCGCATTGTTGCCCGTCCTGCCGTGGCTCGTCAGGAACATCCTCGTCTTCGGGAACCCGCTCTATCCCTTTTTCCAGGAACTGTCCGGATTCCGCTACATGCGCCCGGAAAATTGGGCCGTGTTCCGCGCCGAACAGTCCCAGTTCTCCGCCGGCGCGTTCCGCTGGAGCGACCTGGCCCTGACCTTCTGGCGCCAGACGTTCTCCGGGCACGAATATCCGTCCATGAATTTCATCGGCCCGGTGTGGCTGGCGGCGCTGCCGGCGGCCCTCCTTTTCGGCCTGGAGGAGAAGAAGATGCGCGCGGCTTTGCTCTGGTGCTGCGCGTTCGCCTTGTTCGGGGCTTCGCGGACCTCTCTGGCGCGCTACTTCTTCCTGCCGGTCCTTCCCGTCCTTTCCCTGGCCCTGGCCGGGAGCGCGGCCGCCGCGCCCGAAGGGTTCTTCCGGCGGACCTACGGTCTCCTCCTGGCGGCGGGGATCCTGCTCTGCGGGGCCGGATGGCTGCCGGCCCTCGAACGCGCGGCCTACGGCCGGACCGCGCTGGCCGGCCTTTCCGAAGAAAAAACGCGGCTCCTCTATTCGCCCGGGACCTACGACGCCGCCGTCTGGATGGACGCGAACCTGCCGCGGGACTGCAGGCTCCTTCTCGTCGGCGAGACCCGGGGACGCCTTTACCCCCGCCCTCTGACCGCTCCATCCGTGCACAACGAACATCTCCTTTCCCGCCTTGTGAACGAGGGGGAGGACCCGGACGGCCTCTACCGGCGCCTCCTCTCCTCCGGGTTCACCCACATCCTTTTCAACGCGTCCGAGTTCGAAAGGACCCGCGGCTATCCCATGTTCCGATTGGACCGGCGCGGCATCGGTTCCCTCGCCGGATTCTGGAGCGGCCGCCTGGCGCCCGTTTACTCGAACGGGACAGTCGCGGTCTACGCCCTCGTGCCCGAGGCCGGTCCAAAGACCTCCGTGCCGGAAGCCCTGCTCTCTCTCGAGACCCGGCCATGAGCGCCTCGGCCAGGCGCCTGATCCTGGTCTGGATGTTCTTCCTCCTGCGCGGCGCGGAGGCCGCCATGATCCTTCCCCTCTGGGGAGGTTTCGACGAGTGGCTCCACGCGGGCTACGCCGCCTATCTCTCCCGGACCGGCTCCATCCCCGTTCAGGGGACCCCGTCCATCCCGGAAGACATCGCCCGGTCCCTCGCCCTCATGCCGGCGGACGCTTACGACCGGGGCCAGCCGACCTACTCCGAATTTTGGAAGAGTCCGGAATCCCGGCGCGAAGAGGTCCTCGCCGGTCTCCGCGGGATCGCATTGGACCCGTCGTCCCCCTTTGTTCTGGGAAGCTGGCAGGCCCAGCATCCGCCCGTCTTCTACGCCGTTCTCTCGCCCGTCTGGAAGCTCCTGGAAGGAACCCCTCTCCGGTCCGGCGTGCTCGCGCTCCGGTTCCTGGGAGTCCTGATCGCCTCCCTCGCCCTTTTCCCGATGTTCAACCTCCTGCGCGATCACTTCACGGAGAGGGAGTCCATCCTCGCCCTGGCTCTTTTCGGCGCTTTCCCGGCCACGTTCATCCTCTTCGGCCACGTGACGAACGACGTCCTGGCCCTGCCGCTCATGACGTTCGCCGTCCTCATCGCCGTCCGCCTTTTCAGCGGGGAGCCCGGGATACGGCTCTGGATCCTGGGGGGAGCGGTCCTGGGGTTGGGAATCGTCACGAAGATTTACGTCCTGGTCTGCGTTCCCGCCTATCTCGCCGCGGGGTTCCGGCAGATCGGGCGTTTTCCCGACCGGAAGCGGAGAGCCGTCCTCGGTCTGGCGCTCTGCGCCGCGGCGGCCTGCGCGATCTCCGCCCCCTGGTTCCACCATAATCTCCGGACCTACGGGACCTGGAACGCCACGGTCCACGCCGTGGTCGCCCGGGAGGCCGGCTGGGCGGATAAATTCGCCGCGGCGAAAGAGGTGGACTGGAAAAGCTTCGCCGCTTCCAATCTCATCGGGCTCCTTTGGGCCGGCAACTGGTCCTTCGTCCCTCTCCCGGGAGCGGCCTACCGCTGGTTCGGATACGCGCTGATCCTCGTCATCCTGGCCCTGCCTCCGGCCCTCGCCCGCATGAAAAAAGAAGAGGAAGATTGGACGGGCGCGGCGTTCCTCCTTCTCTTCCCCGCGTTCTTTTCCGCGGCCATGGCCGCGCACCAGGTCCAGAACGTCCTGGCAGGCAACTTCGACACGATGGGCGGCTGGTATTGGAGCGCCCTCTTCCCCTGCAACGCCGCGATCGCCGCGTTCTCTCTCCGGTTCCTGCTCCGGAATTTCTTCGAGACCGGCCTCCGGGCCCTGGTGCTGGGGGCATGGGCCTTGTCCCTGTGGGGAGGGCTCGCCGTTCTCCTGCCCCATTACACCGGCATGCCGCCGGGAAGGGGCCTGGCGGAATCCCTGCGCAGGATCTCGCAATTGAACGGGCTCCCGGTCCGGGCGGTCCCGGGGGTCCTGGCGGCCGAGGCGGCCTGCCTGGCGGGGATTTTGTTATACTCTCGAAGAGAGGTCCGCTTATGAAATCCTCCGTTCCTTGCCTCGACCTCCCGCGCAAGATCGGCTACAGCGCCTACCGGCTTTTCCTGTCCCTCTGGCAGGACGGGATGGAAACGACCGCCCAAAAATTGTTCTACCGCGTCCGCAGCGGGAAGTTCATCGTCCGGGAGAAATACTTCCAGGGAAAGTCCCGGCAGCCCGACCGGATCTACCGCCTCTGGCGGGAAGCCCGCCGCATGAGTGATTCCGATCTCGACGAAATGCGGGAGAAGTCGCGCAAGCTTTCCTACCAGCCGCTCATCAGCATCGTGATCCCCGTTTACCGGCCCGGCCTCCCTTTTTTGCGCCGGGCGATCCGGAGCGTGCGGGAGCAATGCTACCCCAAGTGGCAGCTCTGCGTCTGCGACGACGGCTCGAACGACCCCGCGTCGCGGGAGCTCCTGGAGGAGGAAGCCGCCGGGGACGCGCGGATCATCTGCGCCTTCGAGGAGAAGAACGGGGGGATCAGCTCGGCCTCGCAGAAGGCGGCCGCCCTCGCCCAGGGGGATTTCATCGCCTTCATGGACCAGGACGACCTGCTCTCTCCGGACGCCCTCTACCGCGCGGCGGAAAGGTTGAACGACGACCCGTCCTGGGACATCCTCTATTCGGACAACGACAAGGTCGACCTGAATGAAACGCATTGCGAGGTCTATTTCAAGCCGGAATACTCTCCGGACGAGATCCTCTGCCACAACTACATCGGGCACCTGACCGTGATGCGCAAGAAGCTTTTCGACGACATCGGAGGGTTCCTGCCGGGTTTCGACGGGGCCCAGGATTTCGAGATCCTCCTCCGGGCCGAGGAAAGGACGGACCGGATCGCCCACCTCCCCTACGTCCTCTACAGCTGGCGCAAGACGCCCGGTTCCACGGCTTCGAGCCCCGGAGCGAAAAGATACGCCTACGAGTCCGGCCTGAAGTCCCTCGAGAGCGCGTTCCGCCGCCGGGGCATGGAAGGAACGGTCGAGGTGACGGATGAGCAGGGCCTCTACCGCTGCCGGTTCGCGGTCCGCGATCCTTCCGACGTGAGTCTGCTGTTGTCCCTGGACGGGTCCTCCGGAACGGGGAGCTTGAGAAAGACCATCGCCCACGCCGCCGCCGCGGACCGGGAGGTCCTGGTCCATTTCCGCGGACCCCCGGATGAGCGGGCCCTGCGGGCGGCCGAATCCGCCGGCGCCAGGATCGTGGCGGACGACGGTCCGGCCGGAAGCCCGGCGGTCCTGAACCGGCTGGCGCGGGAGAGCCGCGGCCGGACCCTGGTCTTCGTCACCCGTGATTTCGAACCGCCGCCGAACGGATGGATCGAGGCCCTGCTGGAGCCGGCGCAAAGAAAAGGGGTCGGGGCCGTCGGGCCCAAGATCCTCGGCCCGGACGGGACCATCCTCCACGGCGGGTACGTCCTGGGCCTGGGCGGCTTCCTGGGCAGCGCCTTCGCGGGAGTCCCGGATGACGCCGTGATCTACAATCAGCCCCACCGGCTCATCCGCAACGCCATCGCGGTCAGCTCGTGGTGCATGGCGGTGGACCGGAGATCCTTCGAGCTCGCCGGAGGTTTCGACGAGCGCCTCTTGAGCCCGCACAAGGACCTGGATCTCGGCCTGGCCCTCCGCAAAGCCGGCCGGTACGTCGTCTGGACCCCGTTCTGCGTCCTGCGCGTCGCTTCCAACGGAGCCGGGAACATGGCCCGGCCCGAAGGCCTGGATGAGTCGGAGCGCCGCCTCCGGGAGAAATGGCCTGAAGCTCTTTCCCGGCCCGATTTCTATTACAACCCCAACCTTACGCGCGAATATTTTGATTTCTCGCCGGATGCCGGCTAGCCGATGAAGATCGCCACGATCATCCCCTGCCTGGGGCGGCCGGAAGAGACCCTCGCATGCCTGAAATCCCTCGCGGAGGACGGCGTCCCGCCCGGGACCGTGACCGTGGTCGAGAACGGGACCAGGGAGAACCAGGAAAGGCTCCAGCCGCTGTTCCCTCTGGTCGCCTTCATCCGGCTCCCGCGGAACGAGGGGTTCGCGGCGGCCTGCAACCTGGGAGCGCGCGACGCCGGCCGCCGTCTGGATCCCGATTTCTTTTTTTTCCTGAATAACGACGCCAGGGTCGGAAAGGACTCGCTCGCGGCCCTGGCCTCGGCCCTCCGGACCGACTCCAAGGCCGGCCTGGCGGCCCCGAAGATCCTTTCCGGCGAAGATGGGAGGATCTGGGCCGCCGGGGGGGAAGTCGCCGGCTGGAAGCTTTTCGCGCGCAACCGGGGCCGGGACCAAAAGGACACGGGGCTCTACGACCGCGCCGAAGAGATGGCATTCCTCTCCGGCTGCGCCCTGATGATCCGGGCGGAGGCCGGCCGCTCCCTCGGGTTCTTCGACGAACGCTTCTTCGCCTACGCCGAGGACCTGGACCTCTGCCTGCGGGCGAGGAAAGCCGGCTGGAAGCTCCTCTACCGTCCGGAATCCGTCGTCTTCCACAAGGGGTCCGCGACCGCGGGAGACCAATACGGCCCGTTCCAGTCCTTCTACCGCTGGCGCAACCGCCTGCTCGTTTTCTCCAAGCACGCGCGCCTTCCGCGGAAGCTCTTCCTGTATTTCATCTTCTTTCCGGCCCTCGCCCTGCGGGACCTGGCGGTCTATCTGCGCAAGAGGCCGGAGTCCATCCCCTATCTGTGGAAGGGGTTCCTCCAGTTCCTTTCCCTGGCCGTCCTGGGAAAAAACCCGGAGCCGTTCCGGAGCGCGGGAGGAAAGGGATGAAAAAGCTCAACCGGGGCTATCTGCTCACCAATCCCCGGGCGATCCTTCTCTTGAGGATCGTGGACGGGCTGGGGGCGGCCCTTTTTTCCCTCAAGAAAAAACGGGGGCCGCCGGCGGATACCCGCAGGATCCTCGTCGCGAAGATCGACCACCTGGGCGACGTGCTCATGAGCCTGCACGCCCTGCCCGCCCTGAAAAGGGACTTCCCCAACGCGCGCGTCCATTTCGTCTGCGGGAGATGGGCGCGGGACCTGGTCGCCGGCAACCCCCGGATCGACCGGGTCTTCTTCTACGATGATTTCCGTCTGGTCCGGAGCGGAGGATTGTGGACGCGCCTCGTCCGGTCGGCCCGCGACGCCGCCGCGCTCCTTCGCGCCATGCTCCGGGAGAGGTACGACCTTGCCTTGGATTTTAGAAGTTACTATCCTAATGGCTTGCCGCTCCTCGCGCTCGGGAGCCCCCGGTGCCTCGCCGGCTTCCCCACGGGCGGATTCGGGTTCCTGCTCGACCGCGCGGCCGCCTGGCGCGAAGGCGTGCACGAGACGGAACATTTCTTCGACCTTCTCGGGACCGTGTCCCCGGAAGGCCGGGCCCAGGACCGCGAGGACCCGGGACTCGGCTATCTCGAGGACGCGCCGGCGTGCGAGGCGTTCCTGGATTCCATCGGCGCGGCGGGCGGCGGGCGGCTCGTCCTGGTCCACGCTTTCTGCCGGAGGTCCTTTTTGAGCGGGATGAAGCATTGGAGAACGGAGGAATGGAAAAAAGTGGTCCGCGGGATCCTTGAATCGGGCCGGACGGTCCTGTGCACGGGCGACGCCGACGACGCGCCTCTCGTGGAGGAGCTCGCAGCGGGGACCGGGGCGAAGAACGTCGCGGGGAAGACATCCCTCGCGGTCCTCTCCGGCCTGATCCGGAGAGCGGAACTCTGCCTGACCATCGACACGTTCTTCTCCCACCTGGCCGCCGGGCTCGGGGCGAGGACCGTGGTGATATTCAACGACGCCGAGCCCGTCCGGCAATGGGGCCCGTGGGGAGAGAGGGTATCCACCCTGCCCATCGACTGTTCCGCCCGGGACATGATGGAAAAGGCCGGGATCGGGAGCCATGCCTAGGATTTCGGTCGTCATCCCCGTCTACAACGAGGAAGGTACGATCGAGGAGATCGTCCGGCGCGTCCGGAAAACGGGCGTCCCCGACGAGATACTGATCGTGGACGACGGCTCCACCGATTCCACCGCGGCTCTGGTCAAAAAACTCGAGGGCCCGGGCGTCCTCGCGCTCTCCCACCCGCGGAACCTCGGCAAAGGAGCCGCGGTCCGCACCGCCCTGGGCCGCGCGTCCGGCGACATCATCCTCATCCAGGACGCCGACCTCGAATACGACCCGGCGGACTATCCCGCCCTGCTGGCCCCCATCCTGGACGGAAGGGCGGACGTGGTCTACGGGTCCCGCTTCCTGGGAGGCCCGCACCGCGTCCTCTTCTTCTGGCATTACGCGGCCAATCGTCTCTTCACTCTCCTGACCAACGTCCTCTACAACATCAACCTGACCGACATGGGAAGCTGCTACAAGGCCTTCCGCGCCGACGTCCTCCGCTCCATCCCTCTCAAGGCCGACGGCTTCGGCTTCGAGCCGGAAGTGACCGCCGGCGTCTGCAAACGGCATCTGCGCATCTACGAGACGCCCATCTCCTACAGCGGCCGCACCTACGCCGAAGGCAAGAAGATCACCTGGCGGGACGGTTGGGCTTACCTCTGGACCCTGCTGCGCTGCCGCTTCTAAGGGACGGATGATCCGGCTCGGATTCGACGCCAGGATGATCCGCCACTCCGGGATCGGGACGTACATCCGTTCGGTCCTCCCGCGCATCCTCAAGGAGGACGGCCTGGACGTGACGCTTTACGGCGACCTGGGAAGGCTCGCCGATTATTCCGCTCGCAAGGTCCTGGCTCCCTTTCCCATCTATTCCCTGCGGGAACAGATCTTTTTTCCGGTCCTGCTCCGCCGGGACCGGCCCGACCTGTTCCATTCTCCCCACTATAACGCGCCGCTCGGCTGCCCCGGGAGGCTCATCGTCACGATCCACGACCTCATCCACCTCCGCTTCCCGCCGTCCCGGCCGGCCTATCTTTACGCCCGCGGGATGATCGAGGCCGTCAGCCGCAAGGCCCGGGTCGTGATCACGGACTCCTGGAACACCCTGCGGGACCTGACCGCCGTCATCGGTGTCCCGGAGAAGAAGATCCGGGTCATATCCCCGGGAGTGGACGCGGCCCTGTTCTCCGCAAGCGCGCCGCCGCCCGACCCCGATGCCCCGCCCTACATTCTTTATGTGGGCAATGTCCGCCCCGCCAAGAACGTGATGACCCTCATCGAGGCCTTCCTCCGCGCGAAGCCGCGGCTCGGCGAATGCCGTCTGGTGATAGCGGGGAAGAACACCATGGAGGAAGCCACGCGGCCCTATTCGAGCCGGGAGGACATCCGGTTCCTGGGAGAAGTGCCTCCGTCCTCCCTGCCCGGACTCTACAGGAACGCCCGGCTCTTCGTGTTCCCGTCCCTTTACGAGGGATTCGGCCTGCCGCCTCTCGAAGCCATGGCCTCCGGGACTCCCGTCATCTCCTCCAACGCCGCCTCCCTTCCGGAAGCGGTCGGGGACGCCGCCCTCCTTTTCGATCCCGGGAACTCCGGGGAGCTGGCGGAGAAGATCGCCGTCCTCTGGAACGACGCGGGGCTCCGCGAGGACCTCGTCAAAAAAGGACGCTCCCGCGTCGAACATTTCACGTGGGAGAGAACGGCGGAAGAGATCCTCAAGGTGTACCGCGAATGAGGGTCGCCCTCGTCCACGACTGGCTGACCGGCATGCGGGGGGGAGAGAAGGTCCTCGAGATCATCTCCGGTCTTTTCCCCGGCGCCGACATCCATACCCTCGTCCACGTTCCCGGCTCCGTCTCGCCGGCGATCGAGAGGCACAGGATCTTTTCATCCTGGCTCGGCCGCCTGCCGGGAGCGGGCAGGTTCTACCGCTACGCCCTGCCCGTCCTTCCCCTGGCCGCGGAATCCCTGGACCTGGCCGGATACGAACTCGTGATCTCTTTGAGCCATTGCGTCGCCAAGGGCTGCCGGCCGGACCCGAAGGCCGTGCATATCTGCTACTGCTTCACTCCCATGCGCTACATCTGGGACCAGTTCGGCCATTATTTCGGACCCCGCGCCGCCTCCTGGCCGGTCCGAGCCGCGATGAACCTTCTCCGGCCGGCCCTTCAGGATTGGGACATCAAGAGCTCCGCCCGCGTCCATCACTTCATCGCGGACTCCCGCCACGTCGAAGCCCGCATCCGCCGCCACTACGGCAGGCCTTCCGCCGTCATCTACCCGCCCGCGGACACGGAATTTTACAGGCCCGCGCCGGGCGAGGGTCCCAGGGAGGATTTTTACCTCATCGTGTCCGCCCTGGCCCCCTACAAGAGGATCGAGCTCGCCGTGGATGCCTTCAACCTCTCCGGCAGGAAACTGAAGATCATAGGGACCGGCCAATCCCGGCCGGCGCTCCGGGCCCTGGCCGGACCCAATATCGAGTTCCTGGGCTGGCGGTCCGACGAGGACATCCTCTCCGCCTACCGGTCCTGCCGGGCCCTGATATTCCCCGGGATCGAGGATTTCGGGATCGTCCCGGTGGAGGCCATGGCCTGCGGGACCCCCGTCGTGGCTTTCCGCGAAGGGGGCGCCCTTGAGACCGTCGTCGAGGGCGTGACGGGCCTTTTCTTTTCTGAACCTTCCGCGCAGTCCCTGGAAGAGGCCGTTAAAGCGTTTGAAAGGGGAAAATGGGACAGGGAAATCATAAGAAAACAGGCCTTGCTGTTCAGCAAAGGGACGTTCATCCAGGAGATATCCTCCTATATAAGGAAAGCCGCCCCCGGGGCCCTGCCCCCCGACGCGTAGGTGGCAACGGTCCGGAAAAAGTAGTATCTTAAATCTATGAATTTCTCTCCGCGCCGCGCGATCCCCCTGATATCGGCCTTGAGCGACGCCGCCGTGGTCTACGCCTCGTTCTGGCTCGCTTTCCAGCTCCGGTTCCATTACGAGCCCTTCACGCGCGTCTTCCCGATCACCAAAGGCGTTCCTCCCTGGCATTTTTACCACGACGCCCTTCAGATCGTCGTTCCCCTGTGGGTGCTGGTGTTCGCGCTTTTCGGGAATCTCTACCGGAAGCGCTTCCACGACGCCGCCGACGAGTTCATGGCCGTCGCGAAAGGCGTGATCCTGGGGACCACCCTCATCATCGCGGCCACGTTCCTCTACCGCCATTACGAATATTCCCGGCTCGTGATGGCGGCGAGCTTCTTCTTTTCCATCGCGCTCCTGTTCCTCTCGCGGGAGTCGTGGAAACTCGCGGCCGGGTTCCTCTTCGGGAAGATGATCTCCAGGGAGAAAGTGTTCATCCTCGGCGAAGGCCGCGGCATCGAGACCGTGGTCAGGCAATTGGGCAAGGAACCGCACATCCAACCCCGGGCCTTCCCGTCGCGGGAGGTCGAGGCGGCCCGGTCCGCCCTCGGGGAAGGGGAGGCCGTCCGCGAGATCTTCATCGCGGGCAACCTGCTCGGGAACGACCGGGTCCAGGCCCTCCTGGACGAGGCCGAGGACCGCGGCATCGAGATCAAGATCCTTCCCGATTTCCTCGAGATGCGGATGGGAGAGATCTCGGTGGACGACTCCCTCCGGATACCGATCCTCCACCTCAAGCCCTTGAGCCTGCACGGCCTGCGGTACGCGTCCAAGAGATTTTTCGACGTGTCGGTCTCCATCATCATCGTGACCGTTCTTTTCCTGCCTTTTTTGGCCGTCTGCCTCCTGATCGTCCTCGATTCCAGGGGCCCGGTGTTCTTCCGCCAGGAACGGGTGGGATTCAAGGAAAAGAGGTTCTTCTGCCTCAAGTTCAGGACCATGCGCCGCGACGCCGAAGAGCTGCTGAAGAAGATGGACCTCCCCAGCTTCCGCGGCGGTCCGGCTTTCAAGATGAGGGACGATCCCCGGATCACCCGCGTGGGCCGGTGGCTCCGGCGCTTCAGTCTGGACGAGCTGCCCCAGATCTGGAACGTGCTCAAGGGCGAGATGAGCCTGATCGGTCCGCGTCCCCAGGTGTTGAAGGAGGCCGAGGGCAATCCCGACTGGGCCCGGAAGCGCTACCGCGTCCTTCCCGGGATCACGGGGCTCTGGCAGGTCAGCGGCCGCGCCGACCTCGAGTACGAGGACATGATGCGACTGGACATCTACTACCTCGAGGAATGGTCTCCCGGCCTGGACCTGAAGATCCTGCTCAAGACCCTGCCGGTGATCCTCGGGGGACGGGGAGCCTATTGACGTGAGAGGTCCCGCCGCCCTCATCCTTTCCGGGGGGAAGGGCACGCGCCTGCGCCCCCTGACCCTGGGCACTCCCAAACCCCTCCTGCCTCTCGTCAACGCCCCTTCCCTGGGGTTCCCTCTGGCGCTCTTAAGGAAGCACGGATGCCGCGACGCCGTCCTCTGCGTCTCGGATGAGCTCGCCCCCTACCGCCCTTTCGTCTCCGCCCAAAAAAAACTGGGCACTTCCGTTCTCTGCTCGCGCGAGACCCGCGAGCTCGGCACCGCCGGGGCCATGAAGAACGCGGAGCGGCTCGCGCAGGGGGAGACCCTCTTCGCCTTCAACGGGGACATCCTCACGGATCTCGACCTGACCGCCATGCTGCGCTTCCACAGGGAACGGCGCGCCCGGATCACGATCGCCCTCGTCCCGGTGCCGGACCCGAAGCACTATGGTCTGGTGCGGACGGGTCCGCGGGGCAGGGTCCGCGCATTCATCGAGAAACCGCCTTCAGGCCGGAGCGCCTCCGCGAAGGGGGTCCTGATCAACGGGGGGATCTACCTCATGGACCGGGCCGTCCTCGACCGCGTCCCCGCGGGCCGGAACTCCTCCGTGGAGAGGGAGCTTTTCCCCGGCTGCGTCAGGGACGGGTTGCCGGTCTTCGGTTACGCCGTCCCGCGCGGGACTTACTGGCTGGACATCGGCACGCCGGAAAAATACCTCCAGGCCAACCTCGACGTCCTCTCGGGCCGCCTGAAAAAGATCGTCCCGGCCGGGTCGCTCCGGCGGATCTCGCCGTCGGCCTCCATCCACCCCCTGGCGCGCGTCGGCCCCGACGCGGTTGTGGGGCCCTTCTGCCGCGTCGGCGCCGGCGCCGAAGTCCGGCGGTCGGTGCTCTTGCGGCGGGTCACGGCGGGGAAGGATTCGGTGGTCGAAGGCGCCATGATCGGCCCGGGAAGCGTCCTCGGGGACGCGGTCAGGGTCCGCCCGTTCACCGTCCTGGGCCCCCGCTCGCGCGTGACCGCGTTCTCGCGCGTCTAGTGCCGGTCCTGTCCGCCATAGTATTTTTCTCGGCGCTCCTGGCGTTCTTTCCCGCGCCGCTCCTCCTGATCTTCCCCGGCGCGAACCTCCTCCTTGCCTCGCGCCCCGACGGCCGGCCTTCAGCCCGGGATGAGTCCGACTTCCTTAAAGCCGCCGCCCGCGGCGCCGCCGCCTCCCTCGCCTTCTGGGTCGTGAGCTTCTGGGCCACCATGGCGGTCCCCGCGACGCTGACGGGCCTCTTCTATTTCCTGAATTCCGTTTTCATCCTTGATTTCTCCCTGCGCTGGGGCCGCCGGCCCGGGCCGGTATCCATCCGGGAAAAGGGACTCCCGGCGCTCCTGGCGGTGATGGGATTGGTGATCGCGGCCAGGTTCGCGCCGTTCTTCTGCCGGATCACGGGGTCCGTGGGCGACATGACCCAGCACAACGCCATGACCCGGGTCATCGTATCGCACAACGGTTTCTCTCCCACCTACGACCCGGTCATGCCCTTCCCTCATTTCGGCGAATATCCGCTCGGGTTCCACACCCTCTCGGCCTTCCTGGACCTCCTGGGCTGCATGCCCTATTGGCGCGCGACGAATTTCGTGTCCTGCGCGGCGTTTGTCCTCATGAACCTGGCGCTGTACGGCCTCCTCCGGCGCCGTTTCTCGAAGACCCTGTCGTTGGCCGCCGCGTCCCTGTCCCTTTTCCTCTCCCATTATCCCCAATTCCTCAACCAATGGGGTTCGGGGCCGACGGCGCTGTCCGCGATGTTCCTCTTCTTCGCCTACGACTTCCTCGACGATGAGCGTCCGCAGGAGCGGCTGGCGGCGGGTCTGGTCCTGGCGGCGGGAGTCCTGTCGCACCTCATCCCGCCGGTGGGATTCGCCGCCTACTACTCCGCGCGCCTCCTGGTCCGGACCGGAGGGAGCCCGGCGGGCCTATCGGACTTTTTCAAGCGGAACTGGAAGGCCCTGGCTCTGGCGGCGCTGCTCATCGCGCCCTTCCTCTGGAACTTCAATTTCGACGTTTACCGTGTTTCGCGGGCCGCCCTGGTCCACGGACACCAGGACAGCCTGGCGAGGATCTATGATTTCCGCGGCATCTCCCGGATCCCGTTCCTGGGGTCCGCTTTAGGAGGTTCCATCGTCTTCCTTTTCGTTTTCGGTCCATGGTTCGGACTTTCCATGGTCCTTTCGGGATTCCGCGCGGCCTGGAGAGGGGACCGGAAGGACCTCGCCCTGGAATTCGCCGGAGGGCTCCTCGTATTCGCCGCCGCCCTGGCGGTCTTCCGGACGGAAGCCGTGGGTTTCTACCACCTTTTCCAGATGGAAAGGATCCATTATTTCCTGCTCATCCCCGGCGCCATGTGCCTGGCCGCGGCCGCGCAAGAAGCGGGCAGGACCCCGAAGCGGACCGCGCTGGCCGCCGCCGTCGCTTTGTCCGCTGCGGCGGCCGCGGGATGGGGTTTCCTGGAAGCGCGGACCAGAGGGTTCTCCTCCCATTACACGGAATTCAAGAACGGCGGGGGAGCCGCGCGCTTCCTCCTTCGGGACCTCGCCCTGGGGAACTTCTACGCCTACTCTCTGGACGACGTGAACGCTTCCGTCACCCCGGAGGACATGGATGCCTTCGCCTGGATCCGGCGGCACACGAGCACGGGAGCGGTCTTTCTGACGAACGCCGGGGATTCGGGGCCCCTGATCGCGTCGATCGGGGAACGGAGGATCTGGAACCTGCACGGCATGGATATCTGGCACGGGGAGGACCTGGCGGCCTGGAGGAGGGAGAACCCCGCCACCCACGTCTACGCGGGCAAAAGATCGCCGCCGGTCTACGGCGCTCCCTACCGGCGCGACCGGCTGACCCGGCCGGGCTCGGGGTATCGCGAGGTGTACGAGCGGGGGGGATGCTCCGTCTTTGAGGCCGTCTCCAAAAAATGACTTGCACATTGACGTAAACTTCTTTATAATATCCGGACGATTGCCGGTCGGCCAGGCCTGCGCCCGATAGCCAATCCGCGAGACAAGCCACATCAAAACCGACAAGAGCAGGTTGCGCATCATTCAAGGAGGCGTTTCCATGGGTAAAGGAAGATATTTTTTCACGTCGGAATCGGTGACGGAAGGCCATCCCGACAAGGTTTGCGACCAGATTTCTGACGCGGTCCTGGACGAAGTCTTGAGGCAGGACCCGACCGGGCGGGTGGCCTGCGAATCCTTCATCACGGTGGGGCTGGTGATCGTGGGAGGAGAGATCACCACCAAGGGTTACGTCGAAGTCGGCGACCTCGTCCGCAAAGTGGTCAAGGACATCGGCTATACCCACGTCAAGTACGGCTTCAACTACGAGACCTGCGCCGTCCTGAACGCCATCGGACGCCAATCCCCGGACATCTCCCAGGGCGTGGACACCGGCGGGGCCGGAGACCAGGGGCTGATGGTCGGCTACGCCTCCAACGAGACCGAGGAAATGATGCCCCTGCCCATCACCCTCGCCCACCGCATCACCCGCCGGCTGGCGACGGTCCGCAAGAAGAACGTCCTCCCGTATCTCGGCCCGGACGGCAAGTCCCAGGTGACCGTCGAGTACCAGGACAACGAGCCCATCCGCGTGGACACCGTCGTGGTCAGTTCCCAGCACACGGCCGACATCCTGGACAAGACCGGCAGGAAGATCACGGAGAAGGCCCGCCAGCAGATCATCGAGGCGGTCATCAGGCCGGTCGTGCCGAAGAAGATGCTGGATTCGAAGACCAATTTCCACGTCAATCCCACGGGCAAGTTCGTCGTGGGCGGCCCGCAGTCCGATACCGGCATGACGGGGCGGAAGATCATCGTGGACACCTACGGCGGCTGGGCTCCCCACGGGGGCGGCGCTTTCTCCGGCAAGGACCCCACGAAGGTGGACCGCTCCGCCACTTACATGGCGCGCTGCATCGCCAAGAACGTGGTCGCGGCCAAGCTGGCCGGCCAATGCACGGTCCAGCTCGCCTACGCCATCGGGGTCGCCGAACCCGTCAGCATCATGGTGGACACCCACGGCACGGGCATCGTCGATCCCGAGCGCATCACCCAGGGAGTGCGGAAAGTGTTCTCCCTCACCCCCAAAGGCATCATCGACTTCCTGCGGCTCCGGCGGCCCATATACCGGCAGACCGCCGCCTACGGCCATTTCGGCAGGACGGAGCCGGAATTCACCTGGGAAAAGACCGACAAAGCCGCCGAGCTGCGCCGGCAGGTCGAGAAGATCGCATGAAATACCACGTCAAGGACATCCGGCAGGCGGAAGAAGGCAAGAGGCGCATCGAATGGGCCGAGCGGGAGATGCCGGTCCTGCGGCTGATCCGCCGCCGTTTCCTTAAAGAGAAACCCCTCCGGGGGGTGCGCGCCGGCTGCTGCCTCCACGTCACGACGGAGACGGCGAACCTCATGATCACGCTCAAGGCGGGCGGGGCCCAGGTCACCCTGTGCGCGTCGAACCCCCTCTCCACCCAGGACGACGTGGCGGCGTCGCTCGTCCGCCACCACGGCATCCCCGTCTTCGCCATCAAGGGCGAGGACAACAAGACCTACTACGACCACATCCAGTCCGTGATTGCCGCCCGCCCCCAGCTCACGATGGACGACGGAGCGGACGTGGTGGGCATCCTCCACAAGGAGTACCCGGACCGCCTGCCCGAGATCATCGGCGGCACGGAGGAGACCACCACCGGCGTGATCCGCCTGCGCGCCATGGAGTCCGACGGGGTGCTCGGCTACCCCATCATCTCCGTGAACGACGCCGACACCAAGCACCTTTTCGACAACCGCTACGGGACGGGACAATCCACCATCGACGGCATCATCCGCGCCACGAACGTGCTCCTGGCCGGCAAGAACGTGGTCGTGGCCGGCTACGGCTGGTGCGGCCGGGGCGTGGCCAACCGGGCCAAGGGCATGGGCGCCCACGTCATCGTGACCGAGATCGACCCCACCCGGGCCCTGGAAGCGGCCATGGACGGTTTCCAGGTCATGGCCATGGCGCGCGCCAGCTCCGTCGGAGACATCTTCGTGACGGTCACGGGGGACACATCGGTCCTCCGGCGCGAACATTTCCTCAAGATGAAGGACGGCGCCATCGTGTGCAACTCCGGCCACTTCAACGTCGAGATCGACATCCCGGCGCTCAAGTCCTTGAGCAAATCGACCCGCGAAGTCCGCAATTTCGTGCGCGAATATGTCTTGAGAAGCGGGCGGCGCGTCCACCTGCTCGCCGACGGCCGCCTGGTGAACCTCTCCGCCGCGGAAGGCCACCCAGCCAGCGTCATGGACATGTCGTTCGCGAACCAGTCCCTCTCGGCCGAATACGTGGTCAAAAGCCGCTCCGGAAAGATCCGGACCGAGCCTTTGCAGCGCAAGGTCTACCCGGTCCCGAAGGACATCGATAGGGAGATCGCGCGCCTCAAGCTCCAGAGCATGGGCGTCTCCATCGACAAGCTCACTCCGGAACAGGAGAAATACCTCTCCAGCTGGCAGGAAGGCACTTAGAACTTATAGGAGGGCCTCCATGGGTCCAAACCGACGGCCGCTCAAGCCGCTGCTTAGAGCATTTCCCTTCGTTCCTCTCGCCCTCGGCGTTTCGTTCCTTTCCTCCCTCCGGGCGGAATCCTTCAAGATCCTGGGGGCCCGGCCTCTGGGCATGGGCGGGGCCTTCGTCGCCGTGGCCGAGGACTCCCTCGCGCAATACTGGAACCCGGCCGGGATCGCCGGCCAGAAAATGTTCGACCTCGAGACCCCCGTGAACCTCCGCGCGGAGCTGACGGGCGGCATCCTCCAGGACATCAACACGGTGGGGGACCTGGCCGATTCCTTCTCCAAGGTGAAGGACGCGCAGACCAACGGGACCGGCCTCGACGTCGAGGAGATGTCCTCCCTCTTCACCACGGTCAAGACCCTCGACCGCCTGGACGACCCCGGCAAGGGGATCCTGCTCGAAGCCCAGGGGGGGCTGGGACTGCGGATCATGCGCTTGGCCCTCTCGGTCAATAACTTCACGTCCGCGGGCGGCGTGCCCTTCGTGGACACGGCCAATATCGGATTGGGGCAGGCAAGCGGCGCGAGCGGCGTCAGCTTCTCCGGGGCCGATACCGCCGACCCGGCGGACGCGGCCCTCCTGGCGGCGCGGAACGACGCCCAGGCCGCCATCGACACGGTGGGCTACGGCAACCTGCAGGACCTCGTGGGAGCGGCGGGCCTGGCGGCGGGAGGCATCACCAACTCCCAGGAGCTCGCCAACGCCCTCGTCAACGCCGGCCAGAGCCAGGGACTCTCCGCCGCCCAGATCGCCCAGGCCGCGGCCGACATGAAAGATTCCGCCGCGAGCGCCAAGCCCATCATCGAAAGTGCCGCTTCCGGGAACCCCTACACCCAGAACGCCTCCAACGTCACCCTGCGGGG
>MGUT01000069.1:125-4948 GCA_001800095.1 Elusimicrobia bacterium RIFCSPLOWO2_01_FULL_64_13
ATGGAAGGCGGGTCGCTCTACCAATCCATCCCCAGGAGGAAGAAATCGGTGCGGGTCCTCCACCGCAGCCGCGCCGTGCGCGAGCACGGCATCCATTTGACGCGGGGCACCCGCCTGCGGAAGGTCCTGGGCCTGGCCCAGACGCAGGTCTCGACCGAACACCACCAGGCCGTGCGCGTCCTGGCGCCCGGCTACGTGACGGCCGCTCTCGCCGACGACGGGACCATCGAGGCCATCGAGAACCCCGGCCGGCAGGAGATCCTGGCCGTCCAGTGGCACCCGGAACGGACCCCGGACAGCCGCGCCACCCGGCGTCTTTTCCAGTGGTTCGTGAAGACCTGCCGGGAAGCGCGCGGGACGAAAAAAAGATGACGTCCAGGGGGTAGGAGCGTGTGCGGCATCTGCGGGATCGTCCGTTTCGAAGGCGGGGAGATCTCCGAAGGGGACGTCCGGCGCATGGCCGGGACCCTGGAACGGCGCGGTCCCGACGACGAAGGGTTCCATTTCGAGCGGGGAAAGGCGAGCGCCGGCTTGGGATTCCGGCGTCTCTCCATCATCGACCTGGCCGGCGGCCATCAGCCCATGACGTTCGCGGGGAAGACGATCGTCTTCAACGGCGAGATCTATAACTACCGCGAATTGCGCAAGGACCTCGAATCCGGGGGGAGGCGGTTCCGGACCAGGAGCGATACCGAAGTCCTCCTGAACCTCTACGACGCCCGCGGGGAAGCGTGCCTGACGGACCTGAACGGGATGTTCGCCTTCGCGGTCTGGGACTCCGTCAAGAACGAGGTCTTCCTCGCCCGCGACCGCATGGGGATCAAGCCCCTCTACTACCATTTCGACGGCGACCGGCTCGTCTTCGCCTCCACCCTTAAATCGCTCCTCTGTTCGGGAGAAGTCCCTCTCGAGTTCGATCCCGCCGCCCTCGGGGATTATTACGCTTTCCGTTTCGTGCCCGGTCCGCGCACGGTCCTCAAAGGCGTCCGGAAAGTACCGCCGGGCTTTTCCGTCCGTTTCAGGAAAGGCGAGGCGCTGGAAAAACCCTATTGGCGGCTGGAGACGAGCGAGGACCCGGCCGGCGGCGGCGTGGAATCCGGCGCCGGGGAACTCCTCCGGCTCCTCGACCAGAGCGTACGGAGCCAGATGGTGAGCGACGTCCCCCTGGGGGCGTTCTTGAGCGGCGGGGTGGATTCGAGTCTCATCGCCGCTCTCATGGCGCGCCATTCTCCCGGGAAGGTCCGGACGTTCTCCGTGGGGTTCGAGCCGGGCACGGGGGTGGACGAGTCCGCCCACGCCCGCAAAGTCGCCCGGCATATCGGGACCGAACACCGCGAGCTCATCGTCCGCGAGGCGGACCTCCTGGATTCGCGCCGGATCTTTTCCGAGATGACCGAGCCCGTGGCCGACCCCACCATCCTGCCCACGGCCATCCTGTCCGCGTTCGCCAGGCGCGAAGTGAAGGTCGTGCTCACGGGGGAAGGGGGGGACGAGCTTTTCGCCGGCTACAACCGCTATAAGTCCCTGGTCTACGCGGGCTGGACGCGCGCCTTTCCCCGTCTCCTGCGGCCCCTGGCGGCGGCGGTCCTGCGGCGGGCGGGAAAAGGCGAGCCCTTCCGGAACATCCCGGACGTGGGACCGGGGAACTGGTTCCGCCTTAACCGCGATTTTTCCGAAGAGACATTGAGTTCCGTGCTGCTGATCGGCCCGGAGGACTGGAAGAACAGTTACCTCCTGGCCATGGCGGGGGCCGCGGCGGGGGAATTCCGGAACGCCAGTCCCCTGAACGCGGTGCTGGAGTTGGAAAGGAGGACGTCGCTCGCGGACCGGCTCCTCATGAAAGTGGACATGGCGTCCATGGGCGTGTCACTCGAAGCGCGGCCGCCGTACCTGGACCACAGGGTCGTGGAGTTCGCCGCGCGCCTGCCGGCGGACCTCAAGGTGCGCCGGTTCAAAGGCAAGTACGTCCTGCGCCGCGCGGCGGAAAGGCTCCTGCCCAGGGACATCTGCTGGAGGCGCAAGCACGGGTTCATCGTTCCCATCGCGCATTGGACCCGGCCCGAATCCCTGGAATGGATGCGGGAGACCCTCTCCGGGGACCTTCTCGATTCCATCGGGTTCCTGGACAAGCGCGAGCTCTATTCCCGGCTGGACCGCCTGCGGTCGGGCCGCGAGGCGGGCCGTGAGGCCCGTCCCAACGGGGAGGACGTGTCCCTGCTCTGGCCGGGCGTGGTCCTGTGCGCCTGGCTGGGCTCGGTGCGGGACGCGCAAAAAAAATAAGCGGCCCGCCGGAAAGGCGGACCGCTTACTTTATACTGCTAGTGGTTCAGTTCAGCCCAGAGGGACGACGTTCTTGGCCTTCGGACCCTTGTCCGAAGATTCCATCTCGAACTCGACCGCCTGGTTCTCGAACAGGGTCCTGAATCCCTGGGATTGGATCCCTGAATGATGGACAAAGAGGTCCTTTGACCCGTCCTCAGGCGTGATGAATCCGTAACCTTTCTGCTCGTTGAACCACTTGACTTTTCCTTTCATGTGCTTGCTCCTGTGTGTGTCGTTTTGTAAGTTTTTATTTTGAAGCCGGTATCCGGATCCCAAAAAAAACCGCGCCATTCTGATTGATCGGAATAGCACGGATACAGCCGTTCTGGCTTCCTGGTACTATGTGACTTCAATCTTACAGATGAATTCTAGCATATCGCGCTCGGAGTGTCAAATTATAAATGCTATAATCCTGAACAGGCGGCAGAAGTGGACGGACACATAGGAGGTTGAAAAAGAAAATGAACGGAGGAGCTTGGATGCTGGCGGCGGCTCTCATGCTTTTCGGGATCTCGGGATGCAAGGAAAAAAGCATGGAGGCCGGGACGGAACAGACGGAGATGAAGGAAGGCGAGGAGCAGGAATATACCGAGGAATCGGGCGAGGAAGCAAAGGAAGGCGAGGAGGGGGAGGCGGAAAAAGCTCCCGCGATGGAGAAGGGCAAGGCGGGCAAGCAGTAAAGAACGGGCGGCGCTTCGTTTTTTAAACGTCCCTGGATTCGCGGGCGATCACGCCCAATAACCCGAGGATGCCGAGCAGGTTGGGCAGGGCCATGAGGCCGTTGGTCAGGTCCGCCAGGTTCCAGACGTTCGTGAGCTCGGTCACGGCCCCCAGGCACACGCACAGGCAGAAGGCCGCCCGGTAGGGAACGACGGACTTGGGCCCCGCGAGATACGCGAAAGATTTTTCTCCGTAGTAGGCCCAGCCGATCAATGTCGAGTAGGCGAAGAGGACGAGTCCCACCGCCACCACGGTCCCGCCCCATTGGCCGGGAAGCCCGGCCGAGAACGCCGCCGAAGTCAGGGGGGCCCCCGTCAGGGCCCGGCCGTCCGTTCCGGTGAATGTCCAGGCGCCCGTGACCAGGATCGCCAGGCCGGTGATCGTGCAGACGACGAGGGTGTCCAAAAAAGTCTGCGTCATGGACACCAGGGCCTGGACGGCCGGACGGCTCGTCTGGGCGGCCGCCGCCACGATGGCTCCCGACCCCAGACCGGACTCGTTCGAAAAAACGCCCCGCGCCACGCCGTAGCGGACCGCGAGCATGACCGTGGCCCCGCCGAATCCGCCCGCGACGGAACTGCCGGCAAAGGCGTCGCGGAAGACCATCTTCAATGCGGGAAGGATCATCTCCGCTTTCAAGATCAGCACTCCCAGACCCCCCAGGACGTAAACGACTATCATCACGGGCACCATGGCGCAGGAGGCCCGCGCGATGGACTTGATCCCGCCGAGGATCACCAGGCCCGTCACAGCGGCCAGGACGAGCCCCGAGGCGAGGGGAGGCACCCCGAACGAGTCCCGGAGGGCGTCGGCCACGGAATGGGACTGGACCATGTTCCCGATGCCGAATGCGGAGACGGAAGCCAGAAAAGCGTACAGGGCCCCCATCCTTCTCATGCCCAATCCCTGGGAGATGTAGTACATGGGGCCGCCGCTCAAACTGCCGTCCGGCTCCACCTTGCGGTATTTCACTCCGAGCAGGGCCTCGGCGTACTTGGTCGCCATGCCCACCAGACCCGTCACCCACATCCAAAAGAGGGCTCCCGGCCCGCCCAAGGCGATGGCGGTGGCCACGCCGGCGATGTTGCCCGTGCCCACGGTCGCGGCCAGGGCGGTCATGAGCGCCTGGAAGTGGCTCACGTCTCCCTGGGCG
The DNA here is from genome assembly GCA_001800095.1 of Elusimicrobia bacterium RIFCSPLOWO2_01_FULL_64_13. Taxonomy (GTDB): domain Bacteria; phylum Elusimicrobiota; class Elusimicrobia; order 2-02-FULL-39-32; family 2-02-FULL-39-32; genus 2-01-FULL-64-13. Next base: position 4,321 of record MGUT01000069.1, read on the forward strand.
CCCTTCTCCCTGCGCACGACGAAAGCCAGGTAGAGCCCGCGCCAAAGGAGCCGGAACTGAAGCCCGCGCAAGGCGACGGTGAGGATGAGGCCCGTTCCGATGATTAAGACGAGCGTGGGGGGACCCCAGACCCAGGAATTTATTTTTTCTATGGAAGAAGCGAAACCGGTCACGGACCGGTCCCTAGAATTTCAGGATCCCGATGGAGAACAGGAGGACCAGGAGCACGCAGACGGGCGTGACGTAACGGATGAGGACCTTGAGGGTCTTTTGGTGGAGGGAGTCCTCGAACTCATGGGAGCCGACGGCGATCTCGTCGAACGCGGCGCGGATGCCCCACTTCCAGCCCACGAAGACGCAGATCAAAAATCCCCCCACGGGCAGGAGCATGTTGGAGGCGAGATAGTCCAGGTTGTCGAAGACGGTCCGCCCGAAGACGGTGAAGCCGCCCAGCATCCCGAAGGACAAGGCGCAGGGTATCCCGACCAGGAATATGATGAGGCCCGACCAGAGGGTGACCTTGTGGCGCGGAGCGCCCTTCTCGTCCACGAAGTAGGCGGTCACCACCTCGAGGAGGGACACGCCCGAGGTCAGCGCGGCGATGGCCAGGAGGATGAAGAAGAGGGAG
>MGUT01000069.1:4965-6392 GCA_001800095.1 Elusimicrobia bacterium RIFCSPLOWO2_01_FULL_64_13
GCCCGGCATCTTGGAGAAGACCGCGGGAAGCACCTTGAAGACGAGGCCGGGGCCCGCGGCCGGGTCGAAACCCATGGCGAAGACCGCCGGGAATATGGCCAGCCCGGCCAAAAAGGCGGTTCCAGTGTCCAGCCCCGCCACGATCAGCGTGGACTTCCACAGGTTCTCGGACTTGTCCACGTAGGAGCCGTAGGTGATCATGGCCCCCATGCCCACGGAGAGCGAGAAGAACGCGTGGCCAAGCGCGATGAGGAAGGCCTGGGGAGTGAGCTTGGCGAAGTCCGGCTGGAGGAAAAACGACACACCCTTCCCGGCTCCGGGCAGGGTCAGGGATCGCACGATGATGACGGCCAGGATCAGGAAGAGGGCCGGCATGAGCTTGTCGCACCAGTTCTCGATGCCGTCGCGCACGCCGCTGTGCACGATCCAGATGCAGAGGGCGACGAACAATCCGTGGAAGGCGATCGGCCAGAAAGGGTGCGCGGCGAAGGCGAGGAAGTTCCGCCAGGCGGAATCCGGATCCGCGAACTGGGCGAATTGGCCTGCGGCAGCCTTCAAGATATAGGCCAGGGTCCAGCCGGCGACCACGCTGTAGTAGGAAAGGATGACGAAGGCGGCGATCACGCCCATGAACCCCACGGACTTCCACAAGGGCGAGCCGCCGCTCAAGGCGGAGAAGGCGCCCACGGGGTCCTTCTCGGTCTTCCTGCCCATGGCGAACTCGCAGACCATGACCGGGATGCCCACCACGCACACGCAGGCCAGATACACCAGAACGAAGGCGCCGCCGCCGTTCTCTCCTGTGATGTAAGGAAAGCGCCAGATGTTGCCCAGGCCGACGGCCGACCCCGCGGACGCCAGGATGAAGCCGAGATGGCTGGCCCAATGCTCGCGCTTCTGCGGGACCAAAGCGGCTGGGTTCTCTTGGCTCATGCGCGGTATCAGGGTAGCAAAAGATCCCAAAAATGTCCAATGTCATTGCCTCGCCCGGGCCAAAATGATATTCTGCTTTCGTGCGCGCGGAAATCCGGCCCATCCTGACCGTGTCCCAAGCTAAATCTTCAGGCGTCCGGGTCTTGAGGGAGACCTCCCCGCGCGGCGTCTGGCTCATCGGCCACCGCGGGGCCAAGGGCTACGCTCCGGAGAACACCCTGGTCTCGTTCGACCTGGCCTGGAGGATGGGGGCGGACGCGGTCGAATGCGACGTCCACCTTTCCAGGGACGGCCGCTGCGTCGTGTTCCACGACCGGGACCTCTCGCGCACCTCGGACGGGACGGGCCTCGTTCGGGAGCGCTCCGTCCGGGAACTGCGGAAATTGGACGCGGGGTCCTGGTTCTCCGGGGCCTACCGCGGGCAGAAGATCCCGCTCCTTGAGGAACTGCTCCGCTGGGTGCGGGGGCGCAAGACCCAGCTTGGCCTGCCCCTC
>MGUT01000070.1:0-1245 GCA_001800095.1 Elusimicrobia bacterium RIFCSPLOWO2_01_FULL_64_13
TTCGTCTATGAATTCGATTGGGACGGGAGGAGCGACTCGAGGGAGCCGGCGGCTTCGGGGTTGTACTTTTACCGGTTCAAGGCGGACGGCACGGCGGTCAGGACGGGGAAACTGGTCATCATCCGTTGATCCTCTTCAGGAGGAACACCCCCGCGACGGCGAAGACCGCGTTGGCGATCCAGACCGCGGCCCAGGGCGCGACCTTCCGCGATTCTCCCAGCGCCTCCCCGAACGCGATCAGCAGGAAATAAGCCAGGCCGACCGCCAAAGCCAGGGCCAGAGACCTCATCCGGCCGAACCCCGCCCGGCCGTGGCCTCCGCCGGACGGAGTGGTCCGGAACGCGATGGGGATGCCGATGGCCAGGACCAGGATGTGCGTGAACGGGAACGCGAACTTGAGGTAGTAATGCACCTGCTCGCGCAGGGCGGGGATGCCGAGCCCGTTGATGCGGGCGATGTAATTCTTGAGCTCCGCCAGGGATAATTCCTCCGGCTTCACCTGCAGGGGGACCAGGTCCCCGGGCGCTTCGGTGATGGGCAGGCGCGCCGCGGCGAAGGACTCCTCCTCGATGATCTCGTCGCCCTGCCTGGAGAAAAGCCGCACCACCCCGTCGTAAAAGACCCAGCCCGACCCCTCCTTCCATTCCGCCCTCTGGGCGTTCAGGGCCTGGCGCAGGTTGAACCGGTCCCCGAACTCCTCCACGCTCACCGTCTCCATCTCTCCCCTGGCGAGGTCCAGCTTCTTGGCGCTGATCCTGCGGCGGTCCCTGGCCAGGACGATGATGTCCGTCCAGACCGGCTTCTGCAGGCCGGCCTTGTCCACGGTCCTGCGGTAGAGCGAGCGGCCGTAGAACGTGGCCCGGGGCATGAGCGTGTCGCCGAGGATGAAGGTCAGGACCGTGAGCCCGGCGGCGATCCAGAAGAAAGGGACGAGGACCTTCCAGGGGGAGACCCCGCTGGATTTCAGGCAGAGGATCTCGCCGAAACGCGACATGTTGCCCACGGAGATCACCCCCGCGATCAGGGTGCAGACGGGCAGGGCCTGGATCAGCCAGAGGGGGAGCATCGCGATCAGGTAAACGGCGATCACGCGGAAAGGGACCTCGTTCCTCATGAAGACCTGGAGCCGGTCGAAGAGATGGCCCGTCTGGATCACGAGGGCGAAAGCCAGCATGCTGAAGAGGAACGGCTTCACGAACTCCCGGGCGACGTAGCGCTTGAGGATCATGCGCTATTGCTTCGCCA
>MGUT01000070.1:1268-11171 GCA_001800095.1 Elusimicrobia bacterium RIFCSPLOWO2_01_FULL_64_13
CAAAGCGCCGCGCCCGCGGCGAGAGCCGCCGCGTTCGGGACCCAGGTCAGGAGGACCGCCGGCGCCGCTCCCTGGTTGGACAGGGACACCGACAGCAGCAGAAGCCCGTAGTAGAGCGCGACCACCACCAGGCTCATCCCGATGCCGGCCGACCGGCTCCCCTTCTTCAGCTTCACGCCCAGGGCGATGCCCAGGGCCACGAAGACGAACGGGGTGAACCCGGCCGCGATCCGGAGGTTCTGTTCCGTGAGGAGGGGGGCGGCGCTCACGTTCTTTTTCAGGGACTCATCGATGCCCGAACGCAGATCCCCTACGCTCATCTCCCGGACGGACGCGGACTTGGGCTCATCGCTCATTTCGGCGGGGACGCGCAGGGCGAACCGGTTGAATTTCGTGATGGTGTACTGGCTCTCGCGGTCGGCGCTGGGCTGATGGATGGCGCCGTTCGCCAGCTCGATGACGAGCCCTCCGCCCGGGACCGCGCTCACCTCGCCTTCGGGAGCCAGGATGCGGGTGGGGGACCCTTCCCGGTTCATCTTGTAGACCGTCACGCCGGAGATCCTGCGCTTCCTCCGGTCCATCTTCTCCACGATGACCTTGTAATCCCCGAAATGGTTCATGACTTTCGGGGCGAAAAGGGCGAGGGGGTTCTTCTGGGCCACCGCGTAGTGGATGTTCCTGAACTCGCGGGCCGCCCGGGGCGCCGCGTTCATGTTGAACTGGACGAGGAAAAAGCTCATGGCCAGGCCCAGGGCCAGATTGGGCCAGCTGTACTGGAAGACCGTCAGGCCCGCCGAACGCAGGGCGGTCAGCTCTCCGTCCTCGGAGAGCCGGCCGTAGGCGAGGAAGGCGGCCAGGAGGGCCGCGATGGGCAGCGAAAGAGGCAGGAACATGGGTAAAATAAGGGAAAGCATCTTGAAAATGAGCGCCAGCCCCACGCCCCGGTTCAAAAAAAGGTCCATGAGATCCAGGATGTGGTTGAGCACCAGAAGGAACGTGCAGACTCCCAGGGCGACCGCGAAGGGGGGAATGAACTCGAAGACGATATAGCGTTGGAGCAGGCGGGGCTTCATGGCGTTTAATTATAGCATAAGAGGCGCCGCGTCCCTTCCCCATTGAGCCCATCCGTCAAATGAGGTATAATTTTTTTCGGAATCCAGGGATGACCTCTACTTGCGCTCTATAACCCGCAGCATTCTGACAGGCCTTCTCATCGGCAACCTGGCCTGCCCGGCCGCCGCCCTGGCGGAAATGCTCCCCGCCCGATCCCCATCCATCCTCACCGAGGAAGAAATGGCGTTCCAACCCGCCCAACGCTCGAAAAAAGAGGTCTCCGAGCTGGAATTGTCCATCGAGAAAGCCCGCTTCATCCGCTACCGGCAGGACCGCTGGAACGAGATGCGCCGGCGCCTGGAGTCGGGCGAGGCCCTCATTCCCGAGGCCGAGAAACCCGTTCCCACGGCGGAAAGGAAGGCGCTCCCCGCCCCGCCGCCCCTCGGCCCCGGCCTGAACGTGGTCCTGCCTTACGAATCCGGCCTCTCCATCTCCGGCCGGAAAGCCATCGACTTCAAGCTAAGCTCCACCATCTACCGCCAGCCGGATTCGGGCAAGGGCCGGGTCAACAAATCCGATTTCACGCTCGAACAGCAGCTGCAGGTCCGGGTGAAGGGCACGGTCGGCCGCAAGGTCACGGTGAACGTGGACTTCGACGATACCCGCGGGGATGACCAGCGCGACATCTCCGTGACGTACAAGGGCGATCCCGACGAGGTCCTGCAGGAGGCCGCGTTCGGCGACATCTCCATCTCCCTCCCTTCCACGGAATTCGTCGGCTACTCGAAGTCCGTCTTCGGCGTGCGCGCCCAGCTCCTCTTCCGCCCTCGCTCCGGCTTCGCGCGCTACTTCCCGTCCGCCCTCTGGCACCGCTACACGCCGAAGCAGATCCGGCTCTACCTGATCGGCTCGCGCACGAAGGGCATCACCAAGACCAAGCGCTTCACGGGCAACTCCGTATTGCAGAGGAAGGAGATCGACGATATCGCCTATCCCCGCCGGCAGTTCTACCAGCTCGCCTTCGCCACCGGCCCCGCCCCGGGCAAGCTCGAACACCGGCCCATCGTGGTCGGCTCGGAGAAGATATTCGTGGACGACCAGAACCCCAACAACAACAACATCGACGAGAGCACGCGCACTTTCGCGATCCACGAGCCCACTCTGACTTCGGTGGGAGGCGTGGACCCCTCCACCAGGGTCTTCCAGGGCCCGGCGGGGGAGAACACGGGCGTCTTCAAGCTTCTGGTGCCGGGAGTGGACTACACCGTGGACTACGTCAAGGGGACCATCCGCTTCCGCCGCGCCATCCAGATCACGGACATCGTCGCGGCCGACTACATCCCCGTCGGGTCCAACCAGCCCATCAGCCAGACCCTCGCCGGGGACGACCCCCGGGTCCCGCCGGACAAGAAGTCCACGGACCTCCTGAAGGGCTTCAAGCCCTTCCTGTTGAAGCCCGACGAGAGCCAGTTCTTCGCCACGCGCGAGGTCAAGAGCATCTACAACCTCGGAGACACGAACATCGTCCGGGACGACGGCCGGGGCAACTTCATCCTCAAGATCGTCGACCTGAACCGCAACGAACCTTCGATCCTCGAGGGTCTCGATATCAGCACGGCTCCGCAGACCAAACCCGTGCCCAAATACCCGCAGAACATCGACGTGGATTTCGAGACCGGCCTGGTGACCTTCATCTCCAGCGACACGTTCCGCACCCCGGACCCGAGGCCGTTCACGGACGACATCTACATCTTCCGCGACCAGGTCCCTTCCTTCAAGAACCGCTACCGCATCTTCGCCGAATACAGCTTCCGCAAGGGCAACTTCAACCTGGACCAGGCCAACATCGTTTCGCTGTCCGAGCAGGTCTTCGTGGACGGCCGCAAGATGACCCGCGACGTGGACTACTTCATCGATTACGACGTGGGCCTGGTGACCTTTTTCCGCCCGGACCAGATCCGAAGCGACTCCGTGGTCGAGATCACCTACGATTTTTCGCCTTTCGGCGGCCAGGGGGAGGAGACCCTGGTGGGCCTGCGCTCGGAATGGCAGGTGACGGACCACTTCTTCTTCGGGAACTCGTTCCTTTTCAACTTCGCCCCCCGCACCCAGGGCGTCCCGGACCTGCGCTCCACGGCGCGCAGCATCATGGTGCTCGAGGGCGACCTCAACATCACGGACCTGAAATTCGGCCGCTTTCCCATCGAGATCAAGACCATCTCGGCCGAGATCGCGCGGAGCATCAAGAACCCCAACACGGCGGGCAAGGCCATGATCGAGTCCTTCGAGGGCGTCAAGCTCGAGGACCAGGCCGGCCTGAACAAGGATTCCTGGCAGGTGGCCGCCAACCCCTCGCAGGGCAATCCCATTTCCGCCGGCGGCGCTTTCGACCCCGGCTACGCCGCGACCCAGCAGGGCGGCCGCGGGGTCTTCCTGTCGAACGAGGACTTCAAGGTCACGGACATCATACCGTCGGCCGCGGTCGAGCCCTCGGAGCAGATCCAGGCCTTGAAGCTCGACTACAACCTGCCCGGCCAGTACGAGGCCGCGTCCGTCGTCCAGACCTTCAGCCGCTCGGGCGTGGATTTCTTCACCAACCGCAGGCAGTTCCTGGAGCTCTGGATCCACGGCGACAATTCCCAGGCCGAGATGCGCTTCCGGCTGGGGGGCACAGCGGAGAGGAGCGACTCGGACCCTTCCGGAACGCTCAAGACCGAGGACCTCGACCGGAACAGCGCCTTGAGCCCGGGAGAGGACGTCGGCTGGAGTTTCCTCAATCCCGACGCCTCCACCGCCACGGTGGGGGCCGGCAACGGCCGGCTGGACACGCAGGACCTGGACGGCAACGGCCGCCTGGACTCGGACGACACCCTCGGCAATTACTCCAACGAGATCGGCGGCGCCGGCAACCCCCTCCGCGAGGCGAACGGCGTGACGCACGCCAACGTGGACTGGGACGGATGGAAAGTGTTCCAGGTGCCTCTGAACATCACCACGACGGGCCAGGCGGAATGGTCCGCCGTCAAGCAGATCCGGGTCTCGGTCGTCAACCCGTCGGCGCTGGCCAAGTCCGGCACCCTCCGCCTGGGCAGGGTGTCCGTGGTGGGAACGCGCATCGCGGACGCCCAGGTCGATCCCTCCACCGCGCCCATTTCCGGCCGGGCTTTCGCGGCCAATAACCAGGAGAACGCGGACTACCCTTCCCTCCTGACCCACCCGGACTTCCTGAACCTCCACGAGATCGAGGAGGACAACCCCAAGAGGCGGGAACAGGCCCTCCGGATCGAGTACCAGAGGACGGCCGCAGTGGAGATCGCCACGGTCACCACGAAGCGCACCTTCAGCCCGGCCCAGGATTTCTCCGAGCACGAAACGTTCAGATTCTTCCTTCACGGAGACAATTCCGGGTCGCGCTTCTTCCTGCGACTGGGCAACGCCGACAACTACCTGGAATATCAGACCAATATCACTTTCGGGGGCTGGCGGCTGATCGAGCTGGACATCCTCGACAAGAACCGGGACGGCAAGCTCGACCGCAACGCCCCCAAACCCTTCGGCAAATGGACGGGCCAGAAGGGAAGCCCCTCCCTGCGCAACGTCGCCGAGATCACCATGGGGCTGGTCGCGGTCAACGGCGGTCCGGACTCGGAGGCCAAGTACGTCTACGTGAACGACATCCACCTGACCGATTCGGTGAAGATCGTCGGCAACGCCTGGCGCGCCCGAGGCGATTTCGCCTGGGCCAACTGGGGCAGTTGGGGCGGATCCTGGCGGTTCGTGGACCGCAATTTCCAGACCCTCACGTCCGTGGGGTCCGGGGTGGACTCCAAGAACGGCAGCGGCTACCTGAATTTGAGCCGGATGAAATTCCTGCCCTTGAACTCGAGCTTCGGCTATTCCGAGACGATCACGCCCCAGATCCAGACCGTGGACGACCCCAACGTCCTGGTCTCCGTCATCAACGAAGGGAAGGTGATCTCCACGAACCAGAACTTGAGCGGCACCTTCTTCATGACGCAGCTCCCCCTCCTGCCCAACTCGGTGAAGAACAAGCTCCTCAACATCGACGGGTCCGTCGACCATTCCCTGACGACGCGGAGCGACGCCGAGCGCAGGGACGAGGCCTTCAACTACCGCTATGGAACGAGCTACACCTTCCCCTGGCGCCCGGATGTCCTGCCCACGCGCTTTTTCAAATTCCATCCCCTGCCCACGTCGCTGGCCTACAGCTTCAGCCGGGGCAAGTCCATCACGGAGCTCAAGGCCGACAACTCCCGCACGGAAAGCTTCACGGACAACTACAGCTTGAGGACGGCGTTCCAGTTCTTCCCCCAGTTCTCCCTGACCCCCTCCTACTCCTTGAGCCAGTCCTTCGAGGACAAGTCCCTCCTGGTGGACAATTTCGCGGTCACGCCGGCCACCGCTCCCCTGCGCGACCAGCTCGGCAAGGTCAATAAGACCCTGAACCAGTCCCTGTCCTTCTCGGGGTCCCTGCGCGTCCTCTCCTGGTTCGCACCCGGCTACAGCTACTCGATCACCACCAGCGAGACCCATAACGTCAACGAAGTGGTCTTCGGAACGAACACGTTCCGGCGCGGGGCGCTGAAGAACATCACGCGCGGCTCGAACGGCGACGTGTCCGCGTCCCTCTCTCCCAAGGACGTGTTCCAGTACATCCCTTACGTGCGCGGGATCAACCGCGCGATCAACACCATGAATTTCTCCGGGGGCTATTCCATATCGGACGGCGACAGCTACGAGAACATCGACGGCGGGTTCGACAGCCGCGACAAGCTGGTCATCCGCGGCAAGACCTTCAATCTGGAGGGCATGAACCCCAACGCCAGGCGCACCAGCCTCACGGCCACGGACACCAGCCGGCTCTCCGGGCGCTGGCAGCCCTTCGAGGGGCTCGCTTTCCTGCGCAGCCGGCTGTGGGCGCCCCTCAAGAACATCAACGGGTCCGGGACCTTCACCGAGACCGTCACCAAGCGCGACACCACGGGCACCCAGAGCGTCTCCTATTCGCGCGTCTGGCCCGATTTCATCTTCTCCACCTCGGAGATCGAGCGCCCCCTCTTCCTCTCGCGCTGGATGCAGGATACGCGCCTGAACGGCAACTACCAGAAACGCGTCACCGAAACGCTGGGCCAGACCAAGTCCCTGGCCAACAGCCTGGGCTCGGACTTCACGTTCACTCTTTTCAGGCTCCTCCAGTTCTCATTGTCCTACACCAATTCCGTCCAGGAGGATTTCAATCTCCAGACCAATCAGCTGACCAACCGCACCCGCTCCCGCGGGATCAACGGGCAGGTCATCACGACGCTCAAGGTGGGGAATTGGCGCTTCACCCCGCATTACGACCAGTCCCAGAGCGAGTCCGAGGACGGCACCGGCAAGAAGACCTCCGACGTGGTGAACCGGAACGGCTCCCTCCAGGTCTTCGGCGACGTGAACATCCCCCGCTTCTTCCGCCTCCCCTTCGGGAAACAATTGGCCTTGAGCAACCGCCTGATCCTGACCGGGTCCTTCCGCTACGGCATCATCCGCGACAACGTGGACGAGACCAAGAGCAACGACACCTTCGACTCCAACGTGAACGGGGATTTCGAGATCACCCCCAACATCCGCGCCGCTTTCGGCGGCGGATACATGCGCGTGATGAACAAGGCCCGCAAGGAAGACGACTTCACCACCATCTCCGTCACTTCCAGGGTCACGATTCAGTTCTAGGGGGGGGTCCGGGTTTGGGTCTTTCGGTCCGGAAACTGATCCTCGCGGTCCTGAACGCCTTCTGGCCCCTCCGCTGCCTCTCCTGCCGGAAGGGGCTTCCCCATGACTCCTCCCATCCCCTCTGCGCCGCCTGCCGGGACCGCGTCCTGTCCATGCCGGACCCCGTCTGCGCCGTCTGCGGGACCCATCTTCCCGACGGCGGCGAGCATTGCCGGCGCTGCCGGAAGGAGGATTTCGCCTTCAGCGCCGTCCGCTCCTTCGGCCCTTACGACGGACCCCTGCGGGACCTGATCCGCCGCTTCAAGTACGGCGGCAAGGACCGCCTCGCCCGGACCCTGGCCGGCCTCCTGAAATCCGCCTGGGATTCCTACCCGGAGATCCGGTCCGCGGAGGTCCTGGCCTACGTGCCCCTGCACCATGCCGCGGAAAGGGAGCGGGGATACAACCAGTCCCGACTCCTGGCAAAGGAGCTTGCCGAACTCCTGCCGGGAATGCCTCTCGCGGACGGCGCGGTCCGTAAGGTCAGGAACACCGCTTCCCAGACCCGGCTCACCCGCGAGGAGAGGGCGGAGAACCTCTCCTCCGCCTTTGCCGTCGAGGACGCGGGGCCTTTCAAGGGGAAGAACGTATTGATCGTGGACGACGTCTGCACCACGGGTTCGACATTGAACGAGCTGGCGAAGACCCTGCGCCGCGCCGGGGCCCGCCGGGTCTTCGGCTTAACTCTGGCAAGAGATTGATACCAAAGGGGCCCGGAATTCCCCGAGCGGACCTGTGGCGCCAAACACCAGCCCAAGGTTTGGCGCCACTAGGAGGGAGGCGCAGGCCGAGCGGTCCAGCGAGGGGGATCCCGGGCCCCTATCCGCTCGGCCATGATTTGCCTGGCGGAGGACGATTTGATATAATGCTTGTTTCAAATCGGCGGTTCAGAACAAGGAGGAAATCCCCATGGCGGTCAAAGTCGGCATCAACGGTTTCGGCAGGATCGGCAGGCTGGTCCTGAAGGCGGGCGTCTCCAACAAGAATCTGGATTTCGTGGCGGTCAACGACCTCACCGACGCCAAGACCTCGGCCCATCTTTTCAAATACGATTCCAATTTCGGCGTCTATCCCGGCACGGTGGAGGCGACGGACTCCTCCATCATCATCGACGGCAAGGAGATCAAGGTCATCGCGGAGCGCGACCCGGCGAAGCTCCCCTGGAAGGCCCTGGGCGTGGAGATCGTCATCGAGTCCACGGGCCGCTTCACCGAGGCCGAGAAGGCCAAGGCGCACATCCAGGCGGGGGCGAAGAAGGTCATCATCAGCGCCCCGGCCAAGAACGAGGACATCACCGTCTGCATGGGCATCAACGAGGGTAAATTCGACCCCGCCGGGCACACCGTGATCTCGAACGCCTCCTGCACCACCAACTGCCTGGCGCCCCTGGCCAAGGTCTTGAACGAGAGCTTCAAGATCAGGCGCGGGCTCATGACCACCATCCATTCCTACACGAACGACCAGGTCACGCTCGACTTCCCGCACAAGGACCTGCGCCGGGCGCGTTCCGCGGGGCAGTCCATGATCCCGACCACGACCGGAGCCGCCAAGGCCATCGGCCTGGTCATCCCGGAGCTCAAGGGGAAGCTGAACGGCATGGCCATCCGCGTGCCGACCCCGAACGTTTCCCTCGTGGACCTCTCGGTCGAAGTGGAAAAAACCGCGACGAAGGACGAGATCAACGCCGCCTTCAAGAAGGCCTCCTCCTCCCCGGCGCTCTCCAAGTACCTCCGCTACTGCGACTCGCCCCTCGTCTCCAAGGACTTCAACGGCGACCCGCATTCCTGCATATTCGACGCCCTCTCCACCGACGTCATCGACGGTAATTTCATCAAGGTGTTAGGATGGTACGACAACGAATGGGGCTACTCGAACCGGGTCGTGGACCTGGTCCAGTTCATCGCTTCCGCGAGCGTGAAAGAGCTGGCCAAGGCCTGAACACCCCGCGGTCCATGGCGAAAAAATCCCTGGAGGCCCTCCCGCTCGACGCGAAGCGGGTCCTCATTCGGGTGGACTACAACGTCCCCCTGAAGGACGGCGCCGCCGGCGCCGTCATCTCCGACGATACCCGCATCCGCGAATCCCTGCCCACCCTCCGCCATTGCCTCCAGCGCGGCGCGGCTATCGTCCTCTGCGCCCACCTGGGCCGCCCCAAAGGAGCGCCCAACCCGAAATACTCCCTCCGGCCCGCCGCCGAACGCTTGGGGGAACTGCTGGGGCAGGAGATCGCCTTCGCCGCGGATTGCGTCGGAAACGAAGCCAAGCGTTCCGCTTCCGGGCTGAAGCCCGGCCAGGTCCTCCTCCTTGAGAACCTCCGGTTCCACCCGGGGGAGGAAAAGAACGACCCCGGCTTCGCCAAAGAACTTGCGTCCCTCGCGGATTTCTTCGTCCAGGACGCCTTCGGGGCCGTCCACAGGGCCCACGCCTCCACGTCCGCGGTCACCCGGTTCCTGCCGGCCGCGGCCGGGTTCCTCCTGCGGAAAGAACTCTCGGCCCTGGGCGCGGTCCTCGCCGAGCCCAAGCGGCCCTTTGTGGCCATCCTGGGCGGGGCCAAGGTCTCGGACAAGCTGGGCGTCATCAAGAACCTCCTGCCCAAGGCGGACTCGGTCATCATCGGCGGGGCCATGGCCTACACGTTTTTGAAATCGAAGGGGATCGGAACGGGCAAGTCCCTCGTGGAAGAGGACAAGATCTCTCTCGCCGGAGAGCTCCTGAAATCCTCCAAAAAGCTCGTCCTTCCGTCGGACCACCGCATCGCCCAAAGTCCCGATGGAAACAGCCAGGTCCGCGTCACCGAAGGGCTCGATATCCCCGACGGCTGGCTGGGAGCCGATATCGGCCCGGAAACGGAAAAAGATCTCGACGCGATCATCCAGGGCGCCAAGACCATTTTTTGGAACGGGCCCCTCGGCATCTTCGAAGTGCCGGAGTTCAGCTCCGGCACCCTGGCCTGCGCCAGGTCCGTCGCCCGGGCCACGAAGAACGGCTGTTTTTCCGTCGTGGGCGGAGGGGACTCCGTATCCGCTCTGAAGAACAGCGGCCTCTCCCAATCCATCTCCCACATCTCCACCGGCGGGG
>MGUT01000070.1:11217-11834 GCA_001800095.1 Elusimicrobia bacterium RIFCSPLOWO2_01_FULL_64_13
ACGCCCGGGAAGCCGCGCCCGCGAGGTCATGACATGTACGGACTGATCCTCATGCTCCATGTGCTGATTTGCGTGATCCTCATCATCGTCATCCTGGTCCAGTCGGGGAAAGGAGCCGGGATCGGCGGGGTCTTCGGGGGCGGGTCGGACGCCCTCTTTTCCGCGCCGTCCGGGTCGGCATTCATCAGGAAAGTGACCGTCGGCCTCGCCGTGGGATTTCTTTGCACCACGATCCTCCTGACCATCCTGCAGAGCCGCAGGGCGGGACGCAGCGTCATCGAACGGGTGGGGGTGCCGCAGCAGCAGGGGCAGTAACGGGATCGTTAATATAATGATGCGAGGGTGGCACCTCTTCTTATTCCTTTTTTTATAAGGAATGGCACACACCCTCGAGACTTAAGATCGTTAATTTTAGGATGCGAGGGTGGCGGCCTCTTTCTTATTCCTCTTTTTTTGAGGAATCGGCACTGACCCTCGAGACTTAAGATCGTTAATTTTAGGATGCGAGGGTGGCGGAACTGGCAGACGCGTACGTTTGAGGGGCGTATGGGTAATTCCGTGAGGGTTCGAGTCCCTCCCCTCGCACTATTTCCAATATGAGCGCTCTCAAGGACGGC
>MGUT01000071.1:0-3490 GCA_001800095.1 Elusimicrobia bacterium RIFCSPLOWO2_01_FULL_64_13
TCCCCCAGGCGCAGGCCGAGGTCGAGCAGGGGCTTCTTGCCGAGATGTTCCAGCATGAGGCCGTGGCCCTTCTCTTCCGATCGATGCGAGGCGATCACGTATCCCATGGACAAGGGGGAAAGACTGCGGGCGATCAGGGCCGCGGCCGTTGAGATGAACCCGTCCATCAGGACGGGGATCCGGCGGGAAGCGGCGCCCAGGATGAGGCCGGCGATGCCGCCGATCTCGAATCCTCCGACCTTGGCGAGGACGTCCAACCCGTCCTTCGGGTCCGGCCGGTTGAGGGCGATGCTCCTTTGGATCACGGAGACCTTGCGGCGGCGCTGTTCCTCTTCCAGCCCCGTGCCGTTGCCGGCGATTTCCCCGGGAGGCCTCCCCGTCAGCACCGCGGCGATGGCGGCGCTGGGAGTGGTGTTGGCGATGCCCATGTCCCCCGTGCCGAAGAGGTCCGTCCCCGGCGAGAGACTTTCCGCGATCTCGATACCCGCCTCCACGCTGAACACAGCCTCCTCCCGGCTCATGGCCGGTCCCTCGGCCATGTTGCCGGTGCCGGCGCGGATGCGCCTGGAGATCAGCCAATCCTTGTCCTTCGGGAGGTCCAGTTCCGAGGCGACGCCGAGGTCCGCCACCACCACCCGCGCTCCCGTGGAGCGGGCGATGGCGTTGATGCCCGCGCCGCCGCGGACGAAGTTGTGGACCATCTGCGCCGTCACTTCCCGGGGATACTTGCTGACGCCTTCCGCCGCCACGCCGTGGTCGGCCGCCATGACGACGACCGTCTTATTCTTGAAGGGCGGCCTGTCCTTTCCTGTCATCGCCGCCATCTCCAGGGCGAGATCCATCAGGCGCCCCAGCGCCCAGTGGGGCATGGTGAGCCGGTCGAGGCGGTCCTTCGCCCGCGCCGCCGCCCCCGCGTCCAAGGGGCCGATCCGTTCCAGGGTCCTGGCCAGAAGATTCATCGCGTGCCTCCTTTTTTGACCGGCAGCGCCTGGCCGCAGACGAGGAGGTACACGTCATCCGCCGCCCCGGCGATGACCTGGTTGGCGCGGCCGAGGAGATCGCGATAGAGACGGGTGGAGGCGTCCCCCGGCACGATCCCCATGCCGACCTCGTTGGTGACGAATATCAGGGCGCCCGTCTGTCCGCGGCAGGCGGAGAGGAGCTTGCGGCAGAGGGCCGCGATCCCGCTTTCATCCGGCGCGCGCCGCCTGCTTCTTGCGGCCTTCATCACGTTGTACACCCAGAGAGCGAGGCAGTCCACGAGGACCACGGGGAATTGGCGGCAAGAGGCCAGAGTCCTTTCCAGGCGGACCTCCTGCTCGAAGGTGGTCCAGAAGCGCGGGTCCCTTTCTCCCCGGTGCCTGGCGATGCGGCGCTCGAGCTCCCGGTCCAGGCGCGGGCAGGTGGCGAGGAATGCCCCACGCTTTCCCATGCCCTCCGCCAGTTCGCGGGCGTAGCGGCTCTTGCCGCTGCGGGCCCCGCCCGTCACCAGGATCACTTTCCTCACGGTTTCTCTCCGATCTTCTCCGCCCGGAAACCGCCGCGGCGGAAGCGCAGGCGCGTGACGGAAGCGTAGCCGATGTCGAAAGCGAGGCAGCGCTCGAAAGGGGTCCCGAGAAGAAGGCACAGGGCGACGCGGATGACCCCTCCGTGGGTGAAGAGGACCGTCCGCCGGGCCCCTTCCGACAGGACCTTTTCCATCACCGTCCGCACCCTGGCGATGAAGTCGGAGACCTTGTCGCCCCCGGGGAAGCGGAAATCGGGGAAGGTCCGCTCCCATTCCGCGGCCAGGTCCGGGGTTTCGGCCGCGATCTGGGCGTACCCGCGTCCCTCCCAGGCGCCGAAACTCATTTCCCTCAAGTCTTCCTCCACTCGGACGCCGCCGGTCCCGGCCCCCAGGGCGATGGCCGCCGTCTCCCGGCAGCGGATCTTGGGGCTGCACCAGACGGAAAGTCCTTCCCTGTCGTCAAAGAGCGGTTTCAAACGGGCGGCTTCCTCCCTCCCTTTCGGAGAGAGGCGGGCGTCGAGGCCGCCCACATAGCAGCCGCGGTAGCGTTCCTCCACCTCCCCGTGGCGGACGAGGGTCAGGGTGCCGGCCCCTAGGTATCCGGCCATCGCCGTATCAGGAGCCAGAGGAAGAACGGACCGCCCAGCAGGGCGGTGATGATCCCCACGGGGACCTCCGCCGGCGCGATCACGGTCCGCGCCAGGAGATCGCAGAGCACCAGGAAGACGCCGCCGGAGAGGAGCGCGGCGGGAGCGAGGAAGCGGTGTTCGGACCCGATCAGGATCCGGCAGATGTGGGGCACCATCATCCCCACGAAACCGATGGGGCCGCTGACGGAGACGGTGGCTCCGACCATGAGGGAAGTGATCAGGAAAAGCGCCTTGCGGGTCCCGTCCACGTTCACGCCGCGGCTGGCGGCCAGCTCTTCTCCCGTGGTGAGGAGGTCCAACTCGCGGCTGAGATACAGGACGGCGGCGCCTCCGGCCAGGATGAGGGGAAGAAGGTTCAGGACGGCGCCGTACCCGACGGTCTCCAATCCTCCCATGAGCCAGCGCAGGATCCTGTAAGCGTCGCCGAAGTTGCTGGTGTACTGGATGAAAAGGATCGCGCTGGAGAAGAAGAGCCCCACCGCCACTCCCGACAACAGCATGTTGCCAGCGGAGAAACCGCGGCTCGCGCGGGCGATCCCGTAAACGATCAGGATGGTGAGGAGCGCTCCCAGGAAAGCGAACCAGGTGAGGCCGGGGATGAACAGGAGGGAGAAGGAGAGCCCGAGGCGCACATAGACGGCGGTCCCCAGGGAAGCGCCGCTGGAGACTCCCAGGGTAAAGGGGGTGGCCAGAGGGTTGCGGAACATGGCCTGAAAGACCATGCCGCTCACCGAGAGCCCCGAACCCACCAGGAACGCCAGAAGCACCCGCGGCATGCGGATCGACCAGAAGATCCGGGATTCCGCGCCGGATGCGGCAGGAAGGACCGATGAGGGCGCGATGAAGCGCGTTCCCAGGAACGGGGCCAGGAGCAGGGCCGCGCCGGCGGCGAGGACCAGGAGCGCCAGCTTCCCTTGTTTGGCGGACGATGTCCCCGTCATTCCGGACCTTCCTGTACGGCGACCAACCGTTCCGTTTCCGGCACCTTGAGGACCCGGAAACCCACTCCGAAGATCTTTTCCAGGACCCCGTCTTCCGCTATCATCGGGGTGCGGTCGTGGAACGCGACGGATCCTTCCCGGAGGGCCATCACGCGGCCGTCCCAGGAGAGGACGGCGTTGATGTCATGGGTGACGAAAAGCATGGTCGTCCGCAGTTCGCGGTTGACGCGCCGCAGGATCCGGTACATGTCCGCCTGGCTTCTGGGGTCCAGGTAAGTTCCCGGCTCGTCCAGGAGGAGGATGGATCCGGCCTGCGCCAGGGCGGCGGCGATCATGACCTTCTGCCTTTCCCCGCCGCTCAAAGAAGCGAGGGCGCGGCCGGCCAGGCCTTC
>MGUT01000071.1:3541-21091 GCA_001800095.1 Elusimicrobia bacterium RIFCSPLOWO2_01_FULL_64_13
TCAGGATGAATTCCCCGGCCGTGTAAGGGGCGTTGGGAAAATCCGCCTGCGGCACGGTGCAGACCCACCGCGCCAGCTGCCGGGAGGAGCAGGTCTCCACGCGCCTGCCGTGGATGAGGATATCGCCCTCGCCGCCCTTCAGGATCCCGTTCAGGCACTTGAGGAGGGTGGACTTTCCCGCCCCGTTGGGTCCCACGATGGCGAGGGTGTCTCCGGGTCCCACGGCGAACGAGACGTCCTTGAGGATGCGCGTGCCGTTCACCCCGTACGAAAAGCGGCGGACTTCGATGGCGTTCATGTGTCCCAGTCCGCCTCCGGATGGATGCGCCGCGCCATGTCCTCCAGGAGCAGGATGAAGCGGGGTCCGGGGATCAGGATGTAGGTCCCTCCCATCACGTGGATTTCACGGTTCCTGCCCGCGCCGAGATGGAAGAGCCGGGCCCACTCCGCCAGGACGGACTCGCGCGTGAGCCGCCTTTCATCCATGTCGGGGATCATGTCGAGCACGACCTCCGGGTCGACGGCCAGGATCCCTTCCGAGGAAAGGGTCACGAAGTCCGCGTCCGCACGGTCATAAGCGTTGGCCCCGCCCGCCATTTCCAGGATCTCTCCGTAAAAGCTCTTTCTTCCCGGGACGAAGATCCGGCCCACCGGCCCTTCCGCCGCCATCCGCCCCAGCGAGATGAGGACCCTCGGCCTGCGGGAGCGGGCGGTCCTTTCCTTGACCCTGGCGATCCTATCCTCCAGGCCCGAGGCGATCCTTTCAGCCTCTTCCGCCGCGCCGCAGGCAGCGCCAATATCGCGGATGGAGGCGAGGATGCCGGCGATCGTGCGGTGGTCCGTCCTCATCACCTTGAGCCCTAACCGGGACAGGTGGCCGGCCGCGGCTTCCTGTTCGGGAAGGGCGATCACGAGGTCCGGCTCAAGACGCACGATGGCCTCATAGCTGGGATCATAGTACCCGCCCACGAGCTCCTTCTCCGAGACCTCGGGAGGATACTCGCAGTAGCGCGTGACCCCGACGATCCGGTCTCCCAGCCCGAGGGCGTAGACGATCTCGGTGACGCTGGGCGAGAGGGGAATGATGCGCCGCGGCGCGGAGGCGGCCCGGGGAGGGTCCCCTCCCGACGCCGGAGCGAGACAAAGCGCCCAGGCGGCGGCGAGGAACAGCAGTTCCCTTTTCAATTCAGTAGGTCCATTTCACTCCCGCGAAGCCGGAAATCCCGGGCGTGCCGAACCCGGCGACCTCCTCGTACTTCTGGTCGAGCAGGTTCTCGATGCGGCCGAAGAGCTTGAAATTCTTCACCGTCTCAAACCCGCCGGCCAGGTTCACGAGGGTGTAGTCCTTCAGCCGGACGCGCTCCCCGGTATCGAAGTCGAGGTCGTCCCTGCGGCCGACAAAAACCACGCCCAGGTTGACGTAGGCCTGCCGCTTCGGGAAGTTGTACTGGGAGCTGGCCCCGAACTTGTTCCGCGGCCGGCGCAGGAGCTCCTGGCCGGTGGACTTGTTCTCCGTGGACGTGTGCGTGTAGTCCAGGCGGACCCTCAAGGGCCCGAAGGGCCTCGCCTGGGCGAACGCCTCCACGCCGCTGCTGCGCGCGTTCACGGTGTTCGCGTACCTGGAGGCCGCCGGGTCGAAGTCGATCAGGTCCTTGAAGTCGTTGCGGAAGTAGGCGGCGCCCAACGAGGCCCGCTCGTCGAAGAAGGGTTGCTCCAGCCCCACGTCCCAACCTATGCTTTCTTCCGGCCGCAGGTCTTTGTCTCCAAAGGCGGAGTGCAGCTGGAAAAGGGACGGCGCCTTGAACCCGGTGCCATAGGTCCCCTTGACCTTGCCGGAGGTCGGCTGGAAGACGTAGGCCGAGCCGAAGCGGTAGGTCGTCTTCGACCCGAACCGTTCGTGGTCGTCCACGCGCCCGCCCAGGGTGGCGAAGAAGGAATCCCACAGTTTCAGCTGGTCCTGAACGTAGAGGCCGTTCGTGCGGGCCTTCTCCCGGCCGAAGTTGCTCGTGAAGGTCCCGAAGGAACTCTCGAAGAAGGAGTCGGACTCGCCTCTTTCTTCCTGCGCTTCGAGACCCAGGGTGAGGGTATTGGCCTCGTGCAGTTGGAGGTCGTTCTGCCAGTCCACGCGGTAGAGGCGGGAGTCGAAGACGGTGCTGGAGCGGTCGTTGGGATGGTCCGCGTCGAACCCGTTGTCCACGTCCTGGTGATGGTCGGAGAGGGAGAAGGAGAGCTTCTGCTTCCATGCCTCATCGAAGAGCTTGAGGCCGGCCTGCGACTTGAAGAGAACCTCCCGCGCGTTGCTCCGGTGATTGGGGTCGTCCTGGGCGGCGCCGTTGTCGATGTCCGCCTTGGCGTCGAAGAACTTGAAGACGGTCTCGAAGTCGAAGGATTCGGAGGGGGTCAGGCCGAAGCGCGTGGAGAGGGACGTATTCTCGTAGCCGTCCTTCTCGAAGCTTGCGCTCCCGCCCGCCAGGGCGGAAGAGATCCCGCTCGTCTTGACGCGGGAGACTCCCAGGGAATAGTTCAGCCGGGGATTGCCGCCGTTCGCGTCCACCTGCTGGCGGTAGGTCTCGAATGATCCGCCTTCCGCCACGGCGGTGATGCCGATCTTATTTTCTCCCCTGCGCGTGATGATGTTGATCACGCCGCCCAGCGCGTCGGAGCCGTAGAGGGTGCTCTGCGGCCCGCGGATGATCTCGATCCTATCGATGTTCTCCGTGCCCAGGTGGGCGAAGTCGTAGGAGCGCCCGGCCGACATGGGATCGTTCATCTCCACCCCGTCGAGCATCACCAGCGTGTGCTCCGAGTTGGCGCCGCGGATGAAGATCGAGGTGGTCTTGCCCGCCCCTCCCGATTGCACCACGTCCAGGGCCGGCGCCCCGCGCAGGAGCTCCAGGACGGAGGACTTCTGCTTGGCTTCGATCTCCTCCCGCGTGATCACGTAAAAGGAACTGGCGACTTCCTCCGGCGGCGTTGCCAGCCTGTTGGCGGTGACCACGAGCGGCTCGGCCACGAAGATCCTGCCTCCTTCCATGGTTTCCGTCCGGGCATTTCCCCCCGCGGACAGGACGCCCGCGGCGATAGAGACGATCAGGACTTTATTGAGGTTCATCGGTATGCTCCTTGCCTTCCTTAGAGGAAGAGTTTGATGGGGTTTCGGACCCGGTCTCCTGGCTCTCGTTCATCCTACTCGCTCCGGTCTTCCCGCCCGGATGGGCAGTGACCTTCTTTCGAGCTTTCGTCCCGATCACAGTCGCTGGACGGCGGAAGCTTTCCACTCCCTTCCCGTTCAATCCGAAACCGGACTGCTTTCCTTTCTCTTGTCCGGCCGTTCTCTCCGGCGCCTCCTTTAAATAAAAATTCCCAAACCTATATCCGATAGGTTTGGGATTACGTGTTCAACCCCTCGCGTCTTACGGCGCGGGCCTCCCTGTGTTCCGAGGGTAAGGTCCAGCGCATTTCTGGGCAGGTGTTCTGACTCTCAGATCGCTCTACTTGCCGCGCCTTCCCGCCGTTCCCGGCAGTGGCATCTTGCGGCGTTCGTCCCTGATTACAGCGGCGGTCCCGTGACGGTTTCTCACCGTCTTTCCCTTGTCGGCTCGCATGAGCCGCCCAATGTGGCTAAAGCATACAAACTCCGCGGCGGGAAGTCAAACGATTTCCGGGTTAACAGTTGAGGCACCCCTTTCTTAGGGTCTTCTGGGTTTAGTATGGGTCATTTTTATTGATTTGTTGACGGTGCAAGCTCATTAAAAACCTGGTTCACGACAGAATAGTGAATGTCTTGGAATGTTCACCCTCTCCCTGGAGGGGAGAGGGCCGGGGTGAGGGTGATCCGATCACCCTGCATGGACACCCCTCACCCTTCCCTCTCCCCCAAGGGGAGAGGGAAAAAACTGAAATGACCCACCGTAAAATCGGATGACCCCCTTTTTTCTATAAGGAATGGTGCCATGCATAAATCCTAATATCGTTAATATAAGGATTTATGCATGGGCGGTGCAGGGTTCGAACCTGCGGCATCTCGCGTGTAAGGCGAGCGCTCTACCGCTGAGCTAACCGCCCGGAAATCTTAAGGAACGGAGGCCGGGAGCGCCTTCGCCTTCACCCGGATCTCGACCACGTTCGGCTCCACGCTCTCGAACTCGAGACCTTCGGGATAATGCAGGTCGGACTTCACCAGCACCCGCTGGAAGGACCCCTCCCGCGCGTTGAAAAGGTTCACGCGCACCCGGATCTTGCTCGGGTTCAGGAAGTAGAAGTTCCGGTGCGGAGCGGAAAAGGTCGCTTCCACGCTGTCCTGCGACAGGGAGACCACTTCCAGATTCTCCGGCAGGTTCCCGTATCGGAGCGGGAGATGGTAGGTCCGGTAGGTGACGCGCGACGCGTAACCCACGAAGAACCAGAGCACCATCGCCACCAGGACCGCCAGCGCTTTTTCCCTGAAATGCGTCTTGAAGAACGACTCCCAAGGCCGCGCCTCCTGCGGGGGAAGGATCTCGTTATAGAAGCGCTGGAGGATGAGGCTCAACTTTTCCGGATCCGGGACCTCCTCGATATCGCCCGAGCGGGCCACGGAAATGACCCCGCGCTCTTCCGAGACCACCAGGCACAGGGCGTCCGTCAGCTCGGAGAGGCCCAGGGCCGCGGCGTGGCGCGTGCTCCCCTGCCCCAGTTTCTTCAGGTCCTTGGACAGGGGCAGATGGCAGGAGAACTGCACGATCCTGTTCTTCTCTATGACCACGGCGCCGTCGTGCCCGGGAGAATTGGGATCGAAAAGACTCTTCAGCACGGGTTCGCTCAAATCCCCGTTCAAGGCGGTGCCGCCGTGCAGGTGCCGGACGATGAGGTCCGTGCCCCGGATCACCACCAGCGCCCCGATGTGGTCCTTGGCGAGGTCGGTGAGGGTCCGGGCCAGGACCTGCACCTCCTTGGAAAAAGAGCTGATCACCTTCTTTCTCATGAGCCGGCGGTCCAGGCTCCAGACCGCCACCAGCTCGAAAAAGTGCCGCAGCTCCTCCTGGAAGATGACCACGAGCGCCACCAGGATCACGGCGAAGAACCCCTGGAAGATGGAGGTCGTGAGGACCATGTTGAAATGGTCGGCGAGGAGGTAGATCGTCCCCACGATGAAGATGCCCACCAGGACCAGGGCGGACTTGGTCTTCTTGAACCAGATGAAGACCGCGTAGGTGAGGATGGAAACGAACGCGATGTCCAGGAATCCCGGCACTCCGATTTCTTTCACGATTTCGATCATTTTCATCCGCGCCTCCCCGATTTCTCCACGATGGAGCGGATCACGGCGGTCGAACCCAGAGTGAGCATCTCCTCCAGGGACCAAGGCAGGGTGACCGTCCAGTTGCGGTCCGCGGTCGTTCCGGGAAAATTGATCCGGAATTCCCACGGGTCCTCCGAGAATGATTCCTCAAGCGAAAGCCAGTCCGTTATCATCTGGATGCTCAAGATCGACGAGGCCTCGCAGGCCTTCTCCAAGGAACGCCGGATGAAATGGGGATCGCCGCCGTCCCGGACCGCCCCCGGCAGGCCGAGGTATTTCCAGAACTTCTTCTTCTCGTCAAACGTCCCTGAAAAGAGCTCGATCAGGTCCTTGGCTTCCTCCGCCTTGAGCCCCAGAGCGCGGAGCAGGTCCTCGGGCTTTTTGAGCGCGTTTTTCCAGCGCAGGCGCCCGTGGCCGGACTTCTCCGCGTCGAAGAGTCTCGCCCGGACTTCGCCCCAGTCCATCCCGCGGGATTCGATCTTGTTCCGCATCAGGAGCTCGTCCACCGTCCCGGCTTCCCACCGCCACCATCCCCGCAGGGTCGTCGTGTCGTGCGTGGAGATCACGGCCACGGAGTTCTTGCGGTAGCGTTCCGGGGGCAGATAGTCGAAAGTCTTCGTCCAGTCCTTGAACCACCTCTGCACGTCCATGCCGGGGATGGAGAATTCCCGGAGGACCTTCCCGGAGCAGGGAGGCACCGTCCCCAGGTCCTCGGCGCAGGCCAGCATGCGGGTGCTCTCCGACATCACTCCCAGGAGGCGCCGCCCGTGCTCCTCCCAAAGGCCGGGGTCCTCGGGATCGAACTTCCCCGGAATGGGGCCGCCGGCCGGAGTCCCTTCGTTCGGGGTGACCCAGATCCGGAAGACCCCCACGGCGTGGTCCACCCGGAAAAAATCGTAGAAGTTCTGCGCGTAAGCGAGCTTATCTTTAAGGTAGCGGTACCCGTCCCGGGCGATCCGGTCCCAGTCGTAGGGAGGCATGCCCCACTTCTGGCCGTTGGCGAAGTAGAGGTCGGGAGGGGCGCCGCTGGCGAGGTCCAGTTTGAAATAGGACTGGTTCGACCAGACGTCGGCGCTGTCCCGGGAGACCAGGAAAGGCAGGTCCCCCATGAGCAGGACCCCCGCGGCCTCCGCCTCGGCCTTGACGCGGCGGAACTGCTCGAAGAGCTGCCATTGCAGCCACTCGTGGAGCCGGACGGATTGGAGCCGTTCGCGCGAGACCCGTTCCATCGCCTCGGGGGTCTTCCGCCGTTCGCCTTCCTCCCAGTCCAGCCAGTGTTTTTCATGGTGAATTTCCTTCAGGACCTTGTAGAGGCAATAGTCCTTGAGCCATGATTCCTGCGCCCGTATGAATTCCCCAAGATCCGGTTCCCGGCTCCAATCCCGGCTCCGGAACGCGCGCCAGAGGAGTTCGAGCTTGGCGCCCTTCACCGCGTAATCGACCCGCCCCCGGCCGGCGGGGTATCTCGACCTCAAGGCCGAAAGTTCCGCGGAAAATTCTCCCGGGTCGATCCCCGCGAGGTCTTCCAGGGATAGGTACATGGGGTCCAGCGCGAAACAGCTCTGGGCGTCGTAGGGCTGGAACGTGAAGCCCACGTCGTTCATGGGCAGAAGCTGGATGACGCTCAAGTCCGCGCTCCGGCACCAATCGATCAGGAGCTTGAGATCGGGGATCTCGCCGATGCCCGCGCTGCGTTTGGAATGGATCGAGAACAAAGGCACGGCCGCCCCCGCGCGCCGGACCGGGCCGATGCGCCTCCATTGCTCCGCGCAGCGGGAGGTCAGAAATTCGGGATAGGCCGTCACGCGATCTTCCCGATCACCGCTCCCCGTCCCGTGAAGGGGATCACCCCTTCGCGTCCGGTCCGGACGGGTCCGGCCGACCCGCCGTATTTGGGGGCTTCGGTGTTGAGTATCTCGGTGAAGGAGCGGGTCCGGAACGGCAGGCGGATCGAATGGCCGCCGTCGCTGAAGGAAAAGACGGCGGCGACGGCCGCGGCGGAAGTCCGCCCCGCCGGGCGGCTTTCCCAGGCGATCCAGCCGTTCCCCGGATCGGCATGCACCCGAAAAGATCTCTTGTCCATCCGCCCGGAGTAACGGAGGGATTTTCTAAGCGCGATCAGGTCGCGGTGCAGCGCCAGGATCTTCCGGTGCTCCCTCGTTCCGGGCAGGGTCCAGTCCAGCCGGCTGCGCTCGAACGTCTCCTCGCTTTTGGGGTCGGGGATGTCCTTCCAGCCGAAGGAGAGGAATTCGTTCTTGCGGCCGCGCCGCACCTCCTCCACGAGGTCCGGGTCCGAATGCGAGACGAAATACTGGAAAGGATTTTTTTCCCCGTATTCCTGGCCCATGAACAGGAGCGGCAGGAAGGGCGAAAGGAGGAGCGCCGCCGCGGCGAGCTTCTGCCCGGAAAAGTCCGTCATGGTGCTCAAGCGGTCCCCGAAGGCGCGGTTGCCGACCTGGTCGTGGTTCTGGATGCAGACCACGAACCGGTCCCCCGGAAGGTCCCGGGCGTTATTGCCGTGCCTGCGGTCCCGGTAGGAAGAATGGCGCCCGTCGTAAACGAACGTGTCCCGCAGGGCCTTGGCCCAGTCCGCCGGGCCGGTGAAATCGCGGTAGTATCCCCCCGTCTCCCTGGTCAGGGACACGTGGAGCGCGTGGTGGAAGTCGTCGCTCCACTGCGCCCGGAGACCGTAACCGCCCTGTTTGGGCGGGCGGAGGAGGCGGGCATCGTTCAGGTCGCTCTCCGCGATCACGGCCACGGACCGCCCCAGGCCCCTCGCCCCCGCCTGAACGGCGCCGTTCAGCTCCTCGAGGATGTGCCTGGCCCCGAAATCATAGATGCCGTGGACCGCGTCCAGGCGCAGGGCGTCGACGTGATACTCGTGGACCCAGTAGAGGGCGTTCTGGATCACGAAATCCCGGACGCGGTCGGACCCCGGCCCGTCGTAATTCACCGCCGGGCCCCAGGGCGTGCGGTAGCGGTCCGTGAAATAGGGCCCGAAGTCGGCGAGATAATTTCCCTCCGGACCGAGGTGGTTGTAGACCACATCCAGGCACACGGCGAGCCCCTCGGCGTGGCAGGCGTCCACGAGCTTTTTCAGGCCGCCCGGGCCCCCGTAGGTGTTCTGGGCGGCGTAGAGGCACACGCCGTCGTAACCCCAGTTGCGCGCCCCGGGGAACTGGGCGACCGGCATGATCTCCAGGCAGGTGACGCCGAGTTTCTTGAGGTAAGGCAGCTTCGATATCGCCGATTCGAACGTCCCTTCGGGCGTGAAGGTGCCGATGTGGGCCTCATAAAAAATGAGATCTTCTGCGGGCAGCCCCTTCCATTTTTCGTCGCGCCATTCGAAGCGCGACGGGTCCACGAGGCAGGAGGGTCCGTGCACGCCCTCCGGCTGGAAACGCGAGGCGGGGTCGGACCGCTCCTTCTTCCCGTCGAGGAGGAAGGTGTACAGGGACCCGGGCCGCCAGCCCCGCGCGGAGGCGGAGAAGAACCCGTCCCCGTTCCGCTCCATCGGGACGGTCTTGCGCGAATCCCTGTCCCGGAGGGTCAACTGCGCCTTTTCCGCCCGCGGGGCCCAGACCCGGAACCGGGCCGTCCCGTCCTGCTCGAGATCGGCCCCGAAAGGCAGGCGCCAGGTCATTTCGCCTCGGCCGCCCGGTCGAATTCGTTCCTGGGCCCGTCCGGATTCACCTGGAGCATCCGCGCCAGCTGGTAGATCCCGTCCCGGATCTCCGCCGGGATGTGTTCGAGCATCTCCGGATAGCGCCTCCAGCGGCGGATGAGGTAGAAAAGATGCTCCTGGGAGGCCCCGTGGTTCAGCTTCGCGCCGATCTTCCCGGCCAGACGGTGGATGTGGAAGCATTCCTCGACGGTCTCCTGGTTGATTGATTCCGCCAGGCCCTCCGTGCGCCGCGCCAGCTCGCTCGTCAGGAACTCCGCGGCCCGCTCGGTCGCGAGCTGCACGCCGAAGATCAGGCCGACCTCCAGGATGCGGGTGACCGAGTTCTCCCTGGCGGGATCGAACCGCTCCTCCGCCAGATCCAGGAGCGCCTTCTCGAACTTGCGCATGAGGGTGTGCTGGATGGCGTAGGAGATCTCCCGGGGCACCGGCAGGTTGATGGACCGGTAGACCTCGTTCATGCGCCGGGTCTCCTCGTAGAGGTTCTCGTAGGTCGCGTTGATCTTCTCGATGGAGCCGCGCGTCAGGATCGAGATGATCTTGATCCTCTCTTCCAGGAAGATGTCCTTCAAGGCGAAATATTCCTTTCCGAAATGGTCGTCGATCTTTCGCAGGAGCTCGACGAGGTGGATGGAGTGCAGTTCGTTGAAGAAATCCTCCTCGAGCTCGGAAAGCGGGACCTCGTCGTCGCAGGTCTTGACCGAGCAGCGGAAATCGTACGTTTCGAACTGGAGGACGATGAAGACCAGGTCGTTCTCTTTCAAGGTGACCTTGGACTTGATCTTGATGCGGCCCATGTTCAGGGTCAGGGTGCCGTAGGATTCCATGCGCTGGCTCAAGATCTCGAGGTCATAGGAGGCGATGCTGAAGCGTTCCGGGAACTTCTCGAAGATGGAGGAGATGGCGAAATGGGCGGCGACCTTGTGCGGCGTGACGATCGCCGGCCGGACGTAGGCCTCGTAGACGCCCCGCCCGTCCCCCACGCGGGCGATGTTGCTCTTGGCCAGGGCCAGGCGGTTGAGGAATTCCTTCTCCAAAGAATGCCCGCCGACCTCGAAGGCGAGCTGGAGCGCGCGGGAGGCGTACTGGAGGATCTGGATCGTCTCGATCCCGGAGATGTCGGAGAAGAACCAGCCGCAGCTCGTGTACATGAGCATGGCGTTCCTCTGCATTTCCAGGAGCTTGAGGCAGTTGATCGTATCCTCGTGGTTGAGGGCGGAGTGGGCGCGGCTCTCGAGGAAACGCCGGACCGCCGGCTCCGTCCGGTCCAGGACGACCTCGATGTATTCGTCCCGCGCGAGCCACGGGTCCTTGAGCCATTTCGAGCCGTGGGTCTCGAATATGCCGGCGAGTTCGTCCCGCAGCCAATCCAGCGCCTCCCGGAGGGGTTTCCTCCAATGCTGTTTCCATTCGGCGGGTCCGCCTCCCCGGCAGCCGCAATGGTCCTTCCAGCGCCGGACCCCGTGGGCGCAGCTCCAGGACGTCCCCTCCCCGTTCTCGCCGTCCTTGAGCCGGACCTCGTGGCGGGGGGGGTTCATCTCCAGGAACTCCCCGTAGTTGGTGACGGTGAAACCGCGGTTGGCGGCCTCGGAATAGGTCACGTAGGCCAGCACGCGGTCCCCGAACGGCTTGTGGTGGCCGTAGGTCTCGCCGTCCGTGGCGATGTGGATCAGCTGGGGGACGGGGAAGTCCTCCACCTTGGCGGCCCCGACCCGGTCCATGAACCGCTTGGCGTCGAAGACCACGTCTTCGAAGCCCACGGCCTTGGAGATGGGGCCGTCGTAGAAAAAGACGTCGATGGATCTGTCGGGCTGGCTCCGCGGGAAACACCGGTAGGTGATCTTGGGGTCGATCTGGTTTTGGGAGACGTCGCGCCAGGCCTCCGTTCCGAGCTCCCGTACCGACAGCGCCTGGGAGGGGGCCAGGATGACGTACTTCATCCCGGCGTCGATGAGCACCTCGAGAGTTTCCTCGTTGCAGGCGGTCTCCGCCAGCCAGACCGACTCGGGCATCCGTCCGAACCGGTGCCGGAAATCCTCGATCCCCCAGCGCACCTGGGTCACCTTGTCCCTGCGGCTGGCCAGGGGCAGGATGACGTGGTTATAGACCTGGGCGATGGCGTTGCCGTGGCCGTGGCGGGCCGCGGAGCTTTTTTGGTCGGCGTCAAGGATGGCGAGGTAGGCGCCGGGGTCGTTCTTCTCGATCCAGGAGAGGAGCGTGGGGCCGAAGTTGAAGCTGATGCGCTCGTAGTTGTTGACGATGTTGAGGATGTGCCCTTGGGAATCCAGGATCCGGGCGCGGCTGTTGGGCTGGTAGCACTCGCGGTGGATGCGGTCGTTCCAGTCGTGGAACGGGGCGGCGCTTTCCTGGACCTCGATGGATTCCAGCCAGGGGTTCTCCCTCGGGGGCTGGTAGAAGTGTCCGTGGAGGCAAAGGCAGGTGCGGGGTTTCCGCGCCACGGCCTCCCGTTCGGGATTCTGCACTTTCTCCTGGGTCTCGCTCATGTCAGTCCTTTCCGTCCGCGGGGATGAGGATCGCCGCGGTCCATGTGTCGAATATCGTCCTGACCGGGAACGCCGCGGGGCCGCCCGGGGCCCGGAGGAGCTTGCCGGTGAGGAGGTTCTTCAACGGCCTGTTCCGCAATTCCGCCGGGAGCGCCAGGGCCGTGTCCCGCCAGGCTTCCTCGGGGGCCCGCGGCCGTGCCGGGTCCGGGAATATCTCCGTGAAAAATCTTCCGGCGGCGAAGATGGCGAAGTCGTCCCCCCGCCGCCTGGCGAACGCCACGATGTTCCGCGAACGCTTCCCCCCGGCTTCCAGGGGGATATAGTCTCCGCCCACGAACAGGTCCCTGTTCTTTGCCCGCAGCGCCAGGCCCGTCCGGAGAAGACGGAGCTTCCTCTCCGGGGAAAAGGTCGCGGGCGTTCCGGGTCCGGCCGGGGCCTCGATGTTCGACAGAAGGCGTTCGCGCAGGCCGAAATCCACCGGCCGGCGGTTGTCCGGGTCCACCAGGGAATAGTCCCAGACCTCGTTCCCCTGGTAGAGGTCGAAGACCCCCGGAGACCCCAGCCGGAGCGCCTGGGCCGAAAGAGAATTCAGTTTGCCGTATTCGGAGACCTTCTTCTGGAACGGGATGAACGTCCGCATGAAAAAATTGTTCTTCCGGGGACTCAAGAGCTCCAGGACGAACTTCCGCACCGCTTCCTCGTAGGCCGGATTCGGATTGACCCAGTTGGTCATGGTCTTGGCCTCGCGGATGGATTTTAGCATATATTGCCATACGCGTTCCTCCAGGGACCGCCGGGAGGCCTCGGTGAGGGGCTCGTCCGGCCAGACCCCCAGGAGGGTCTGGTAGAGGTAATATTCCGTGTTGCGTCCGGGTTCCAGCCCGGTCCGGAACGGCGTCTTGTGCTTCTTGTTGGACAGGGCCCAGCGCCGGAGGTGCCGGCTCCATTCCTCCGGGATCTCGCTCAAGACGTTGATGCGCATCCGGACGTCCTCGCTGCGCTTGGTGTCGTGGGTCGAACCCGCCGTCAGGCCCGCGGGCCGGGAGGCGTTCCTGTCCTGGTTCTGCCTGTGGAATTCCGCCGCGGAGCGGCCGAAGAGCGTCGGATCGCCGCCGACCTCGTTCAGGGACAACAACCGGCTGTGGATGTAGAACGCCGTGTCCTCCAGGCCCTTGGCCATGATGGGAGGGGAGATCTGCTGGAAACGGAGGATGAAGTCCCGCAGGAGATCCCGCACGGGCTCCTCCA
Source organism: Elusimicrobia bacterium RIFCSPLOWO2_01_FULL_64_13 (assembly GCA_001800095.1). GTDB lineage: Bacteria > Elusimicrobiota > Elusimicrobia > 2-02-FULL-39-32 > 2-02-FULL-39-32 > 2-01-FULL-64-13. Next base: position 16,257 of record MGUT01000071.1, read on the forward strand.
TCCCCGCCGGGAAGGCGAGGGTGAGGATGTCCCGGAGAAAGTCGTATAGGGCGGGGTTCAGGGCCGGCGTGCGCACCTTGGCCTTTTCGATGGCCAGATGGATGTAGCGCCGGTCGCGCTCGGAGATCTCGGAAGCTCCGGGACGGATATAGGTGCGGTAGACGGGGAAGCAGGCGGCGACCTCGCGGATGGCGAGCGTCAGGTTGTTCCAGGTGAAATCCCGCGTGTGCCGGTCCTGCTCGCTGATCACGTCCAGGCGGTGGCCCAGCGTGTTGATCTCGCTCGACATGTGGATGAGGGCGTAGAATTTCTTCTTCTCGTAAAGCAGGGTGTCGAAATCGATGCGGGATCCCGTGAACCGCTTGTAGATCCTGTCGAAATCCGCCTCCCGGTCCTGCGGGACGAAAAGGCCGTTCAAGGCGTTCAGGAATTCGTATCCGACCGTGCCGCTGACTTTCCAGTCCCCGGGAAGGGACTCCTTCCGGTCGAGGATCTTCTCCACGACGACGTAAAGAGGGCTCGAAGCGGCGCGCCCGGCGTCCAGGGAGGCGTACCGGTCCTGCAGCCGGCGGAAATATTCCGGCGGGTCGTAGAGGCCGTCCGGGTGGTCGACGCGCAGGCCCTGGACGGAACCGTCGCGGATCAGCTCGAAGGCCAGGCGGTGGTGCACGTCGAAAACCTCCTCGTCCTCGATGCGGATGGCGGCCAGGTCGTTGATGTCGAAGAACCTGCGGTAGTTGATGGCTTCGGAGGCCACCTGCCAGAACGCCAGGCGGTAGGCCTGCGCGTCGAGGAGCGCGTGCAGGGGGTCGTAGCTCCTGGGGTCGCCCGCGCCGCCGTTATAGAGACGCACGCGCCCCCGGACGAAGGACGCGACGGCCCCGGAGCTCCGGCAGAGTTCCGCCAGGCGGCCCTTGGCCACCTCCTTTTCGCGCCGGCGCTCGGCAAGCTTGTCCGGGTCCCGCGTCGTGCGGGGCGGCAGATTGCGGAACGCGGTGAGCACGCTCAAGTAGGTCTGGAAATCCTTTCCGGCTTCCCCCAGGGATTCCCGGAGCTCCCCGATCCCGTTTTCCAGGACCGCGGGGTAGGTCTCGGGAGCGATGGGGAAAAGGTGGTCATGGGTGCGGACGGAGAAGGCCCCGTCCGAGAATTCGAGCCGGAGCTCGCCCTTCTCGAGGACGGCCCCGTAATGGTCCCCCAGGATGGGGATCAGGATCTTGTTCGTGAGCTCCTTGGTCACCGGTTCCCAGTCGATGTCGAAGAACTTGGCGTAGGCGGAGCTCGGCCCGTTCTCCAGAACGTCCCGCCACCAGGGGTTGTTGTTCCCCGAGAGGCCCATGTGGTTGGGGACCACGTCCAGGATCCAGCCCAGGCCGTTGTCCCGCAGGGCCTCGCGAAAAGACCGGAAATCCTCCTCGGACCCGAGCTCGGCGTTGATCCGGGTCGGATCGGTGACGTTGTATCCGTGGTCGCTGCCGGGGGCCGTCTGGAATATGGGCGAGGTGTAAAGCGCGCCGATGCCCAGCCGCTTCAGGTACGGCAGGACCTTCATGGCGTCGCGGAAGGTGAAGCCGGGTTTCAGCTGGAGCCGGTAGGTGGAAGCCGGGACTCCGGTCATCCTAGACAAGGTAGTCGATGAACCGGCTCGTCAGGGACAGGACGATGAAAAAGCCCATCATGTCCGTGACCGTGGTGAGGATGGGACCGGAAGCGACGGCCGGGTCCACCCGAAAACGTTTCAGAAGCAGGGGGACGACGCCTCCGATGCACACCGAAAGGATCGTATTGATCCAGAGGCCGGCCGCCACCACAAGGCCCAGGAACGGGATCCCTTTCCAGAAATACGCCACGAAGCCGATCTCGATCCCGAGGACCATGCCGTTGACGAAGCCGACCGCCAGTTCCTTGGCCAGCACCTTTAAAAAATCCTTCGGGAATATCTTCTCCAAGGCCAGGTCGCGGATGCTCACGGCCACGGCCTGCATGCCGGAACAGCCGCTCATGTCGGAGATGATGGGCAAAAAAACGGCGATCGCGATCACGGCCCGGAGCGTGTCCTGGTAAAAGGCGATGACGCTGGCGGCGATCACGTTCAGGAGGATGTTCAGGCTCAGCCAGCCCACGCGCCGGCGGGAGATCTTCCACCAGGGCATGTCCCGGGATTCGTCCAGGGAGATCCCCTCGAGCTTGAGCATCTCCTCCGTGGCGATCTCGTGGATCAGTTCGGCGGCGTCGTCGGCCGTGATGATCCCCAGGAACGTGCCCTGGGTGTTGGTCACGGGCAGGGCGGCGAGGTTGTACTGCCGGAAGATGCGGGCCACTTCATGCCGCTCCGTCGTCGCGGCCACCTGCACGACGCCCGTGCGCATGATCTCCCGGATCCTGATCTTGGGGTCGTGGGTGACCAGGTCCCGGAGCTGGAGCACCCCCACCAGCTTCCTTTCCGCGCTGGTCACGTAGACGTAGTTGGACCTCTGGGGGTCCTGGGCCATGGCGGACTTGCGGATGGCGCGGATGGTCTCCTCGATGGTGTTCTCCTCCGGGAGAGCGACGGCGTCGGGAGACATGAGCGCGCCGGCGCTGTCCTCGGGATAGGAAAGGAGGAGCTTGGCCTCCTGGGCGTCCTCCGGCTTCATGTTGGAGAGGATCTCGCGCGAGCGCTTCTCGGGGATGCCGGCGAGGACGTCCGCCGCCTCGTCCGGGGCCATCTCTTCGATGATCTTGGCGGCGGTCTCGTTGGGCATCTCGCTGACCGCGGCGACCTGGTCGTCGGTGCGCATGAGCTCGATCAGGTCCGCGATCTCCCGGGCCGGGAGGAGCGCGAACAGGGACTTCTGTTCCTTCGGAGGGAGGGAAGAGACGACGGCGGAAGCGTCGACGATGTGGAGGGAGCCGAGCAGATCGCGGACGCCCGCGGCGTCCTTGCCGCGGATGCGGCGCTGTATGGCTTCGGCGACGCGCTGCCTATCGGCGGGTTCGATGATGTTCATTCAATGTCTCCCTCGGAATTTTACTAAAATGACGGGAGGGTTACAAACGGGCGGGGGATGACTTCTACGCTGTTTGGATGGGGAACTTGACGCGGAATTCGGTCAGGCCGGGCCGGCTGTTCAGCTCGAGGGTGCCCGAGTGTTTCCTCACGATCTCATAGACCAGGCTCAAGCCCAGCCCCGTCCCTTCTCCGACCGATTTGGTCGTGAAGAACGGTTCGAAGATCTTGGACTGGATCTCGGGCGGGATCCCGGTCCCGGTGTCGGCGACCTTGAGGCAGATCCACGGGTGAGGGCTCTCCTCGAGGATCTCCGTCCGGATCTGGAGCGTCCCGCCCTTGGGCATGGCGTCGATGGCGTTCGAGGCCAGATTGACCACGATCTGCTGGAGCTGGGTGCGGTCTCCCATGATGAGCGAGGGATCGCCGGACAAGCCGATCTGGATTTCCACGGAATTCATCCTGGCCTTGGCCTGGATCAGGCCCAGCGCCCCTTCGACCGCCTGGTCGAGCGATATCGGATGGAACTCCGGGCTTCCCGTCCGGGAGAATGTCAGGAGGTTCTGGACGAGGTCCTTGCACCGGACCGCCTCCCTTTGTATGGATTTCAACGGGAATTCCAGGGGGTCTCCCGGCCGCACCCTCTGCCCCGCCGCCTGGGAGAAGCCCAATATGATCCCCAGGGGATTGTTGATCTCGTGGGCCACGCCGGCGGCCAATTGCCCGACGGCCGACATCTTTTCCGACTGGACCAGACGTTTCTGGGCGGAGCGGAGCTCCTCGTTGGCCCGTTTCAGCTCGTCCGTCTTTTTCACCAGAGCGTCCAGGTAGTGGTTGCTGACGATCGCGATGGAGATGAGCCGCGCCATCTGTTCGAGGATGTCCAGCTCGTTCTTGGGGACCTGCCGGGGGTGTTTGCCGTAGAGAACGTAGGCCCCGAAAGCCGTGGTCCCGCTCAAGAGCGGGACCCAGAGCATGAGCCGGACTCCCCGGGGCATGAGGAACCAGCGCCAGGGAGCCATGCGCGGGTCGTCCAGGGGGTCCTGCAGGACGACGGTCCGGCGCGTCTCCATCGCCTCCCGGATCGGGCTGGAGAGGAGGGGGGCGGCTTTCCACGCCTGCTCGATGTAGTCGTCCGGAAGGTTGTAGGCGCTCACCATCGTCGCCTGCCCGCCGTTTTCGACCTTGATGACGGAGCCGAAATGGTATTCCAGGCGCTCGCAGACCGTCCGCAGCAGTTTCTGGATGTAGGTCTTGGGCGGCGAAAGGATGTCGATCGAGGTGATGGCCTCGAACAGGCGGCAGGGCATGTCTTCCGGGAGCGCGGCCGCGGGGCTGAAGAAGGGGTTGACCGAACAGACCATGTGGGGGTCGCCCGTGGACCAGAAGGCGCAGCGGTTGCACGAGGTGCATTTCCTGATGCCGTCGAGGTCGCCTTCCCTCGATTTTTTCACGATGGAAGGGTCCGCGATGTGGGCCCGGGCCATGGCCACGAAATCCGCATCCTTCCCGGCCACGATGGCTTCGGCTTTCTCCAGGGTCCGGATCGAGCCGACCGCGCAGACGGGTTTATTGGAATAGGATTTGAGCTCCCTCGCGATGGAGAGGTGGGGGGTCTCCCCCAGGGCCGGCTTGGGCACGATCGTCTCGAGCGACTCGTACACTCCGGCGGAGACGTTCAAAAAATCCATGCCCGCCTCTTCCAGGATGGGGATGATCTCCCTGAAATCTCCGGGAGTCAGGCCGCCGGGCACGTGCTCGTGCCCGCTGACCCGCACGCTGACGGCGCAGCTCTTCCCGGCCGCGGCGCGGACGCCCTCCAGGATCTCCCGGACGAGGCGCGTCC
>MGUT01000071.1:21110-29343 GCA_001800095.1 Elusimicrobia bacterium RIFCSPLOWO2_01_FULL_64_13
GTATTCGTCGGTCCTCTTGTTGGAATAGGGGGAGAGGAACTCGTTCAGGAGGTAGCCGTGCGCGGCGTGGATCTCGATGACCTCGGCCCCCGCCTGGGCGGCCCGCGCGCCCGCCCGGATGAAATCGTCCCTGACTTGCCGGACGTCTTCGAGGGTCATCTCGACGACCCGGTAGTCCTTGTCGAATTTCGACATGAGGGGGCAGGGGATGGCGCTCGGCGCCGGCAGGGGGCCGCCCGTCGCGGCGGTCGAGGCCTGGCGGCCGTAATGGATGAGCTGGATGCCGGGAACGCAGCCTCTTTTTTTGATCTCCGAGAAAAGATGGGCCAGCCCGGGGACCTGTTCGTCCTTGTCGACGCGCATCACCCGGTCGAACGCGAGGCTGTCGGCCGAGACCACGGCGGTGCCCGTGACGATCAGGCCGCATCCGCCTTCAGCCACCCGGCAGTAGAAGTCCCGGAGCTTTTCGGACACGGTCCCATCGGGGTTGGCGTAGTTCATTTGCACGGCGGGGAACACGACGCGGTTGGGGACCCTCACGCTTCCGATCCAGCCCTCGCTTAGGACGGACGGGAAGGCGCTCACGATCCCCCCAGCACGCGGACGAAATTCTCCTTGAATTCCTGCACGGTGAATGGTTTCGCCAAAAAATAGTCCGCTCCCGCCTTGAGGGACCGGCTCTCGAACTCGGCCGGATCCTGGCCCGAGATCGCCAGGATCTTCATGCCTTTCAGCCGGGGATCGGACCGGATCATCCGGCAGACCTTGAGGCCGTCGATGCCGGGGAGCTTCAGGTCCAGGACCACCACGTCGGGGACCAGCTGGGCCGCCTTGCTTCCCGCCTCGAATCCGTCCAGGGCCTCGTGGACCTCGATCTTGGGGTCGATTTTCGCCAGGGTCCGCCGGATCACCCGGAGGACCTGCGGCTCATCGTCCACGACCAATACCTGCGTGGGGCGGGCCGGCCTCATCTCGTCCGGGATGGGGAGCTTTCTTTCCCTAAGGAACGCCAGGAGATCCGCCTGCCTGACCCGGCGGTGCCCGCCCAGGGTGGCGAACGAGGGAAGGTGGCCCCCCTCGATCCAGCGGATGATGGTGGTGGGGCTGACCTGGCAGATCCGAGCGGCGGCATGGGTGCCAAAGGAGCGTTCGCGCTTGTTCATGGGATTAGGTATGTTAGGTATAACAGGTATAGCAGGTTTTGTCAAGGGGGGAAATAAATTGCTTCGGAGAGGGAGGAAGTGGTAAAATAATGCGTCACTGCCGGGGCGCTTGGGGCCATTTTGCCGGGGCACTCGGTGCCCTTATTATTGAAGATATCGTAATTTTTGCCGGGGCACTTGTTACCCTTATTCCTTTTTTTATAAGGAGCAAGTACCCTACGGCGAATTCTTAAGATCGTTAATACTGTTTTGATGCCGGGGCGCCTGTTACCCTTATTCCTACTTTTTTAAGGAGCAGGCACCCATCGGCGGATTCTTAATATCGTTAATGTAATGATGCCGCCGGGGTAGCTCAGTCTGGTTAGAGCAATCGCTTCATAAGCGAGAGGTCGAGAGTTCAATTCTCTCCCCCGGCAAATCCTTATATGAACGATCTTAAGAATTGCCGGGTTGTACCGATTCCTTAAAAAAGTAGGAATAAGGGCAATCGGTGCCCCCGGCATATGCCGGAGAACGATCTTAAGAATTGCCGGGTTGTGCTCTGTTTCGGTGCCCCCGGCACATCCCTTACTAAAGAAGGCCGGTTTTCTCCAGATACCTGGTGAGAGGCGGGTATTCAAACCTCTTCGCATACTCTTTCAGTTTACCTGGGTTAAGTTCCCATTTCTTTGAACGCTTATGGACCATTTGAATAGGCGACCTCGGCACCAACGAGAGATAAGCCAGATCTAAAAAGGCCTTCTCCGGGTCGGCTATAGGGTATGAGCCAGAGCTCAACTGTTTGACCTCGTAACCCCAAATGAGGCGTTTGTTGAGGTGATGGATATGAAAAGTTCCAATCGGCGTGGAAACATTCCTAGGTATATGAGTCGAAACCGCATAGATAATATGCGGGATTTCTGCGATGATTCCATAATCAGCAAGCGCGCTGTGTAGAGACATATAGGCAGGCCAGGGGGCAGTTAGATATGGGACCGCTTCAAAGGGATTGATATTATCCATTAACTTATTAACCCAAACTCCCCTCTTGATCCGTACCAGCATTCCCTGTTTTGCAAGTCTGTATAAGCTCTGTGTTACCGCGGTTTGAGTCATATTGGTTAAAGAAATCACATCTCCAGTTGTGAAGATTCTTAGTTTATGAGTTTCTAAGAGCTTTAGAAGTTCAGTCGCAGACATTTAGCCCATCAACTCCAATAAATAATCTTCCACTCGCCTTTTTAAGTCATCAAAAGCGGCAGGATTAGAGTACATTGCTTCCAAAGATTCAGAGAGATAAGGTAGAACTTGTTCCTTGAAATCCTTATATTGGAATTTCCCCACCTTGTCAGCAGCTTTTTCCACCTCTTCCTTTTTTACCGACTTTCTGATGATATCGGACTTGGAAAGGGTTGAAGAAAAAAGATGGTCAAGATCAAACAGGTCACGAACCGCATGACGTTGCAACGCAGCTAACGCTTGGATCTTTTGAATGCACATGTGGTTGGAATCATAAAAACGAGCGGCAAATGGATGCATTTTATAGCACCTCAACAACTCTTGATCGGGAATACCTGTGGTATAGGGTATATGGTTGTTGCGCCGTGAGAATTCAACTTTTGTCGGTAATGGCGATGCTTGCTGTGAATGCAGCGTAAATTTCCACCTTTGCGTCGTTTCAGTTTGCTTGGGTTTTCGAGTCTCGATTTGTGTAATACCCCTTGATATGAGAGACCCCTTGAAGGATTGGCTTTCAATGATCGAGTCTATTGCGTCTTCAAGTGTCTTCCGACGCACTTGTGACGAGATATCAATATCCGTGTCTTCCGATAGCCGCTGTGACCTGTGAAAGAAACGAAGGCATATTCCTCCCTTGACTGCATAGGGCCTGCTAACAAGACGAAGACTTATGTAATATAGGAGTGTTAGATGGAATCTCTCGCGTAGTTCAAATGATAAATTAGGCATATATAGTGATATTATATGTAATTGACATATATGTCAATTACTAATAATATAAATTATTTTTAACTTGCGCTCGGCTGTATAAAACAGCCGAGGCGCGGCCGGTTGAAGCCAGGGGGGGCATTTGGTATCATATTCACCCCCGTTAATTCGTGTGTCAGCTTGAGTCAAAATGGCCGAATCGACTCTTTTCAGGGGTGTCGGGAGTAGTTGGGAGGCGGGGACCGCTTTATGCGAATCATCTCATTCTTCAGGAATATCGCCGCGTACATCTTTAAAAATTCACTCCGTCTGGCGCGCGGCAGGAAACTCGGCGCGAAGTTCCCGTTCCTGTGGAGGATCTATAGGTTCTGCCAATTGCATCTGATGAAAGGCGTCGCCTTGTGTGAGGTCGATGGGCGCAAGATGTACGTCAACCTCGATAACCGCAGCGTCGACGTCCAGTTGTTCCTCGCGGGGTTTTATGAGGATGAACAGACCGAGGTCGATCTGCTGAAATCGATCCTGGGCGAGGGGATGACGTTCGTGGATGTCGGCGCGCATATCGGCTATTACGCGCTCCTCGCCTCAAAGATCGTCGGCCCAAGCGGAAGAGTCATCGCGTTCGAGCCGGACCCGGATAATTTCAAACTGATGTCGGACAGCATACGGATCAACCGGTACGCGAACGTCGAGGCCGTGCAAAAGGCCGTTTCCAGCAAGTCGGGGAAAGCCAAGCTTTACCTCTGCGACAACAGCAGCGGCGACAGGAGGATCTTCGAGTCGAACGACGGCAGGACCGCCATCGAAGTGGAAACGACGGCCCTGGACGATTTTTTCAAAGGCCGGGATTCAAAGGTCGACGTCCTGAAGATGGACATCGAGGGCGCGGAAGTCGCCGCTCTTCAGGGGATGAGGGGCCTGTTGGAGCGGAATCCGGACGTGAAGGTCATCACCGAATTCTACCCGAGCGCGATAACGACGTTCGGTTTTTCCCCGAGGGGATACCTGGAAGAGTTCGTAAAGATGGGCTACAAAATATACAACATCAACGAAACGTCCCGGCAGGTGGAGCCCGTCGGTCTCGACGAGGCGATGACGATCAAAGGCAAGATGATCGTGGCGTGCAATTTCTTTTTGAAAAAATAGGACCAGGGCATCGGGAACATGGAAAGAGAGACCGTCAAAGACGAGGCCGCCCCCGTCCTTCATTTCGGGCATAGCCCCGACGCGGACGACGCCTTCATGTTCTGCGCCCTCGCCTCGGGCCGCGTCCGCGTCCCCGGCGCCAGGATCGAGCACGTCATCGACGACATCCAGTCCCTCAACCGCCGCGCGCTTTCCGCCGAACTGCCCGTCACGGCCGTTTCCGCCGCGGTCTATCCCCGGATCGCCAAGGATTACTGGGTCCTGTCCTCGGGAGCGAGCGTCGGACGCGGCTACGGCCCCATCGTCGTCGCTCCCCGGGCAATGACCCGGCGGGAGCTTTCGGGCAGGCGGATCGCGGTGCCGGGCCCGGAGACCACCGCGTATCTGCTTTTAAGGATATATCTCGAGGACTTCGTTCCGGTCCAGATGAACTTTCAGGAGATCCTGCCGGCCGTCCGGAGCGGCCAAGCGGAGGCGGGTCTCATCATCCATGAGGGCCAGCTCAATTTCGCTTCCGCGGGGGCCGTGAAATGCCTGGACCTGGGCTCCCTCTGGTCGGAAGAGACCGGTCTGCCCATCCCTCTCGGCCTGGACGTGGCCAGGAAAGACCTGGGCATGGACCGGGCGGGCGAGATCAGCCGGGCGCTCAAAGCCAGCGTGGCCTGGGCCCGCGCCCACGAGGACGAGGCCATCGATTACGCCCTGCGCTACGCGCGCGGGACCGACCGGGAGACCGCCAGGCGCTTCGTGAGGATGTACGTGAACGAGGACACGCTGGACCTGGGGGACGATGGGCTGCGGGCGCTGGAAGAACTTTTCGCCAGGGGATCCGCGCGCGGCCTCTGCGGCTCTCCCGGCCGCATCCAATTGGTGTCATAGGGGGGAACATGCTGGACATCGACGACTATCAATGGGCGAAGGACATCCTGAAAAACCTGGACTTTTTCTCGCATTGTTCGGAGGAGGACATCCTCGCCCTCGTGGAAAGCATGGAGAAGAACCACTATAAGGCGGGCTCCACGATCCTCTTCCAGGGAGAGATCTCGAACCGCCTCCACCTCGTCCGCAGCGGTTCGGTCGGGATATGGAAGAGCGCATCGGGACAAAAGACCCTGGTGGCGGAGCTCGGGCCCGGCAACTATTTCGGCGAGATCTCCCTCATGACGCCCATCAGCGCGACCGCCTCCGTCAAGGCCAAGGACGAAACGGAGATCCTGTCGCTGTCCTACGAGTCGCTCGAGTTCGCGTTCCGCAAACATCCCGAGGAGATGAAGATCATCCAGAAGAAGATAGAGGAAAGGATGCAGTCCCGCCAGGCCGCTCCGCCCCCGGCCGGCTAACCCGTTCGGATCACTTCGTAAAGCGTGGTCCTCTGCGCGGGAACGAAACCCGCATCCCGGATCAGCGCCCGGATCTCGTCTTCGCTGGTCTTGAGGACGTGGTCCGCGGCGCGGTGCACGTTCTCCTCGAAGATCGTTCCCCCGAAATCGTCGGCCCCGAAATGGAGCGCGACCTGCCCGGTCTTCTTCCCCTCCGAGAACCAGGAGGCCTGGATGTGCGGAAAATTGTCCAGATAGATCCGGGAGAAGGCGATCATCCGCAGATAGCGGTTGGCGGAAGAGCCGTGCGGGACCTTTTTATCGAGAGGGGTGTTGGCGGGTTTGAAGCTCCAGGGGATGAACGCCGTGAACCCTCCGGTCTCGTCCTGGAGCCGCCGGATGTTTTCCAGGTGTTCGATCACGTCCTCGGGCCCCTCCACGTGGCCGTACATCATCGTGGCGGTGGACCGCATGCCGGCTTCATGGGCGGCGCGGTGCGCTTCGAGCCAGCTCTCGGGCCCGCCTTTCTTCGGGCTGATCCTCCGCCGGGCCCGTTCGGACAGGATCTCCGCCCCGCCTCCCGGAAGGGAGACCTGGCCGGCGTCCCGGAGCCGGCGGACCACCTCCCGGACGGAGAGGCCCGAGACCCGGGCCATCGTCTGGACCTCCGAGGCGCTGAAAAAATGCGGCGTGATCCCGGGGAACCGTTTCCGGGTCTCGCGGACCAGGGAAAGGTAATAGTCCAGGGGCAGATCGGGATTGTGTCCCCCCTGGAGGAGCACCGTGGTCACGCCCTTGTCCGCCGCCCCTTCGATTTTTTTCAGGACCTCCTCCACGCTTAGCGTATAAGCCCCGGGCGCGCCCGGTTTGCGGTAGAACGCGCAGAAGGAACAGTCGGTCACGCAGACGTTGGTGTAGTTCGGGTTGGTGTCGAGGACGTAGGTCACGCGGAGTCCGGGATTCTTCTCGAACCGGACGGACTGGGCGCGCTGCCCCAGGTCCAGGAGGTCCCCGTCGCGGTAGAGGCGCAGTCCTTCTTCGGGGGAGACCCTCGCTCCGGCTCTTCCCGCCGGATTCGGAGGCGCCTGGGGGAGGGGGGATGTCGTCACGGCTGGATGGCTTCCAAACCCTTCAGCGCCACGGACGCGGGGACCGTCCTGACGATGACTTTCCCGAGCCGCCGGGGAAGCACGAAGCGCAGCAAGCCGGACCGGTTCTTCTTGTCGCGGGAGAGGATCTCCGCCATTCTTTTCCGCGGCAGCCCGTCCTTCAGGCGCAGAGGGAGCCCGGCGCGGCGGAGCAGGCCCGTCAGACGGTCCTGATCCGTCCGCGTCCACAGCCCCAGATGCAGGGCCATGGCCCCCGCCGCGCGCATGCCCAGAGCCACGGCTTCGCCGTGGCTATAGGCGCGGTAGCGGGTGAAGGTCTCGATCGCGTGGCCCCAGGTATGGCCGAAATTCAGGATCTCGCGCAGGCCGCGGGTCTCCCTCTCGTCGCGGGACACGACGCGCGCCTTGACGGCGGCGCAGCGGGCGATCATTTTCTCCCTTAGCGCGCGGCGTCCGGCGGCCTGGAGCGGACCGGATCGTTCCAGGATGCCGAAAAGGTCCCGGTCCGCGATCACGCCGTACTTGATGACCTCGGCCAGGCCGTTGCGGATCTCGCGTTCGGGAAGGGAGGCGAGGAGGGCGGGATCGATCCAGACGAGTTTCGGCTGATGGAACGCCCCGATGAAATTCTTCGCCTGGGGAAGGTCCACGCCGGTCTTGCCGCCGATGCTGGAGTCCACCATGGCGAGCAAGGTGGTCGGGACCTGGACGAGCGGGAGGCCGCGCAGGTAGGTCGCCGCGACGAATCCGGCCGTGTCGCCGACCACTCCGCCGCCGAAGGCCAGGATCACGGAGGAACGGTCCAGTTTTTCCGCGAGGCACTTCCGATAGAGGTCCCGCGCGGCGGAAAGGTTCTTGGCCGTTTCTCCCTCCGGGATCAAGGCGAAAGCGGGACGCATCCCGGACCGGCGGACCGACCGCTCGATGGACCGGCCGTAGAGGGTCTTCAGGCGGGGGTGGGTGACGATCAGGCAGCGGGGGCCGCCGGGGAAGATCCGGGCGAGGGACCTTCCCAGGTCCCGCAGACGGCCGCCGATCACGATCCGGCAGGCGGCGCCGGCAAAACGGATCGATATCTCTTTCATGGCGCGGAGATCGAGCGGAGGATGCGGCGGGCCGCCCCGCTCGGAGTGAGGCGGTCCACGGCCACCCGCAGTTGGGCTTGGCGGTAATGAGGCCTTCTCTTCTTGAGGAGGTCGGAGACGGCGCGCAGCGAGAGCGCCGGGCCGGAAAGAAGGGGCCGGAGGCCGTCCGGTTCCCGCCGCAGGCGGGCCAGGATCTTGTCGGGCGAGGCGTCCAGCCAGACCACGAACCCTTTTTTCGCGAAGGCATCCCGGCTGGCTTTCCGGCAGGGGGCCCCGCCGCCCACGGAGATCACGCGGCGGTCCGACCGGACCGCCGCCCGGATCGCCCGGGTCTCGGCCGTCCTGAAGAACTTCTCCCCTCGCGTCGCGAAGATGGCGGCGATGGATCTGCCCTCCTTTTTTTCGATCACGCGGTCCGTGTCCACGAACCGCCACCCGAGCTTGCGCGCGAGGACCTTTCCGACCGTGGTCTTGCCCGAGCCCAT
>MGUT01000072.1:0-3209 GCA_001800095.1 Elusimicrobia bacterium RIFCSPLOWO2_01_FULL_64_13
GCCTCCTCCGCGCCGCTCCTCTGCGCCGGAATCACGACCTATTCTCCCCTGCGGCATTGGGGCGTGGGAAAAGGCCGGAAGGCGGGGGTGGTGGGGCTGGGGGGCTTGGGCCACATGGCGGTGAAGTTCGCGCACGCCTTCGGGGCGGAAACGGTCCTCTTCACGACGACTCCGGCGAAAGCGGCGGACGGCAAACGCCTGGGCGCGGACGCGGTCGTCGTTTCCTCGAGGCCCGAGGAAATGAAGAAGCACCTGGGCAGCTTCCACTTCATCCTGGACACGGCCGGAACGGCTCACGACCTGAACCCGTACCTCGAACTCTTGCGCCGGGACGGCACCATGTGCCTCCTGGGCGTGCCGGCCTCGCCGCATCCGGCCGTCGCGGCGATGCACCTGATCCTCAACCGCCGTCAGCTGGCCGGTTCGGTGATCGGCGGCATCAAGGAAACGCAGGAGATGCTGGATTTCTGCGGGAAAAAGAAGATCGTTTCCGACGTGGAGGTCATCCCGATCCAGAAGATCGACGCCGCCTACGAGCGGATGCTCAAAAGCGACGTGCGCTACCGTTTCGTGATCGACCTGTCTTCGCTTTAGACCTGCGCCGTTTTTCCGGCCTTGGCGGGCTCCCTGCCCAGGCGGACGAGTATCCTGCCCAGGCGTTTATGGCCCGCCTTCAGGTACCACACGGACCACCAGGCGGCGATGTTCTCCGCCGACCAGGTCTTGAAGTTCTTGCGCAGTTCCGCCTCGGCCTGCGCCGCGGCGTCATCCATCCGCATGCTCATCTGCTCCGTCTCGGACATGGCTTCTCCTCTCCTATTTATGATCTTTCCGGATCAGCTGGAATTCCATCTGCCGCTTGGATTCGTTGGCGTCCGCCAGGAGGACGTGCACTTTCTGCCCGGGATGGAAAACGCGGTGGGTCCTGCGCCCGCGCAGGGTGAGCCGCATCTCGTCGTAGAGGTAATAGTCGTCCTCCAACGATTCCACCCGGACCAGCCCTTCCACCTGGTAGTCCGCAAGCTCGACGAAAAACCCGAAACTGGTCACGGACGTGATGATCCCCGAGAAGGCCTTGCCTACCCGGCTCTTCATGAATTTCACTTTTTTCAGGTCCTGGGATTCCCATTCCGCTTCCTGCGCCAGGCGCTCCCGCAGGCTGGAATGGAGGGCGATCTGGGGCAGGCCGTGCTCCCAGGACCTCAAGGCGGGCGATGGGTTCCCGCGGAGGGAGGATTTCAAGATGCGGTGGACGCAGAGGTCCGGGTAACGGCGGATGGGCGAGGTGAAGTGGGTGTAGCAGGAGGACGCGAGGCCGTAATGGCCCTGGTTCTTCGTGGAATAGACGGCCTGCTTGAGGGTCCGCAGTATCAGACGGTTGATGACGTTCTGGTCCGGCCTGCCTTTCACGTGCCGGAGGACCTCGGCCAGGGCCTCGTGCGTGCCTTCGGTCAGCTTGGCGGGCGCGTGGATCCCGAAGACCTTGAGCACCTCGACCAGCTTGCGCAATTTCTCCGGGTTGGGGCTTTCGTGGATCCGGTAGAGCGCCGGGAGCTTGTTCAGGCGCAGATGGGAGGCCACGGTCTCGTTGGCGAGGAGCATGAACTCTTCCACCAGGCGGTGGCTTTCCAGGTTCTCCACCCGGATGATGTCGATGGGCTCGCCCCTCTGGTCGAGGACCACTTTCGATTCGGGGAAGGAGAAATCGAGCGAGCCGCGGCGCATCCTTCCCGCCCGCAGCGTCCGGGCCAGCCGGGCCATCTCCCGCAGGGATTTTTCCGCCGGGTCGCGGTCGGGTCCGTGCCTGTCCAGGACGGCCTGCACGGCCTCGTAGGTGTAGCGGCGGGCGCTCTTGACGGCGCTTTCGCTGATCCGGTAAGAGGCGACCCTGCCGTGGTCGTCCAGGTCCATCAGGCAGGAGAGGGTGAGCCGCTCCACATGCGGTTTCAGGCTGCAGAGGTCTTCCGAGAGCTTGGGCGGCAGCATGGGGACCACCCCGCCCACGGGATAGACGCTTGTGGCCCGGCCGGCGGCTTCCTTGTCCAGGGCGCTCCCGAGGGTTACGTATTCGGAGGCGTCCGCGATATGGACTCCCAAACGCCATTGCCCGGAAGGCAGGCGTTCCAGGGAGAGGGCGTCGTCGAAGTCCTTGGCGTCGGGCCCGTCGATGGTGAAGACCGGCAGGTGGAAGAAGGTCCCGCGGTTCGACCATCCCGAAGGATTCACCTGGCCCGGCAGCGCGGCGGCTTCGCGCAGGACCTCCGGAGGGAAGTTCTCCTGCAGCTCGCGTTTGCCCAGGATGACGCGGATGTCCACGCCCGGGTCCTGGGGCCAGCCGAGCACCTCTTTGAGGACGCCGCCGGCCGGCTGTCCCGCGTGGGGCCATTGGGTGATGTGGACCACGGCCGCCTGGCCGTCCTTGACGGACAGGTGCCCGTGGCCGAGGACGCGGACGGGCGCCACGGCGGAATCCTCCGGGACCAGCATCGGTTTGCCGTTCAGGACGCGGTAGATCCCGACCGCCGTCGATCGGGCCCGTTTGACGACCTTCTCTATAACGCCTTCCCGCCGGCGCCCGGGGATGATCCTGGCCTGGACCCTGTCGCCGTCCATGGCCTGGAGGAGGCTGGGCCCCGTGACGTAGACGTCCTGCTTGGCGGGATCCTCGGAAAGGATGAATCCGAAACGGCCGCGGAGCTGGAGACGGCCCTCCACGCTCTGTTGCGGCGCTTGGTGAGGGTGCCTGGGAGGCCCCGGCTTGTGCCTGGAGCGGTGGAAC
The DNA here is from genome assembly GCA_001800095.1 of Elusimicrobia bacterium RIFCSPLOWO2_01_FULL_64_13. Lineage (GTDB taxonomy): Bacteria > Elusimicrobiota > Elusimicrobia > 2-02-FULL-39-32 > 2-02-FULL-39-32 > 2-01-FULL-64-13. The sequence continues at coordinate 2,780 of MGUT01000072.1, forward strand.
GCGTTCTTGCTCATGACCGGCCGGTCCCGATGACCTTCAAGGGTCTTTGCGGCTGGTCCAGGAAGAACTTATTGATGCCATTCCTCGAAGGGGCGGATAGGGAGGGCTTGAAGGCCGCGCTCCTTCCGCTTTTGGTTGGTCTTCTTCATGCCCGCGGTGTAGTTGCCGTAGATCCCGCGGCTCATGTAAGGCGAACTCTTTCCGCCGCCGGCGGCCGGCTCGGCCGTCTTGATCTCGGGAGCGGCGGACGCCTTCTTTTTTTCCTTTCTATTTTTTTCCATGATTGGGGGTGCACTCCTCATTTGACGGTATGCCTTCCGGGCCACTGCGGCGGGGCCACCTTCAGGACCTCCACGTCGAACTGCAGGGTCTTGCCGGCCAAGGGATGGTTCAGGTCCAGGGTCACGTTCTTGTCTTCTATCGCGATCAC
>MGUT01000072.1:3268-8547 GCA_001800095.1 Elusimicrobia bacterium RIFCSPLOWO2_01_FULL_64_13
GGGGGTTCACCGGGCCGTATCCCTTCTCCGGAGGGACGCTGAACTTCTTCTTGCTGCCTTTTTTCAAACCCTTCATCTGCTCTTCCAGGCCCGGGATCATCTGTCCGGAACCCTGGACATAGGTCAGGGGAGATCCAGCCGGAGAGCTGTCCACGAGCTTGCTGTCGACGGTCAACTGGTAATGGAACGTCACCTCGGAGCCTTTCTGTATCTCGGGAAGACCGGCGGCCTTCAAGCCCCCGGCTCCGAAACATAACAGGGCCAGCGGCAGGGAGACGGCGGAGACTTTCAGTCCGGGAGATACTTTCACGCGGCCTTTCTGCTTTTGCGGCCGTTCCGGAGAGGGGTGATGACGAGGCTCCTGCCGTCCGTCTTGATCTCCAGGGGCGTCTTCATCGTGATGCCCAGGAGGTCCCTGATGGGCTTGTCGATCACCAGGGCCGCGCTGTTGCCGTGGACCGTCAGGGTTTTTGTCATCCTGTCCTCCGGGGAGACGTTAACACAATGTTATTATATTGTATAAACAGACGCCGGTCAAGGAAAAACCGCGCTCCTTTCTTAACCCCCCTTGACAAAAAGCCAAATACCTGTTAAAAGCAATACAGACAAAATAAACAATAAAGGCATACCCCATGAAAAAACGATCCTTTGGAACCCACGCCGCGGCCGAGATCTGCCAGGTCACCCCTCCCACGATAGTGCGCTGGATGGAGGAGGGCCATCTCCCTTTCTTTGCCACCCTGGGAGGGCACCGCAGGGTCTGGGACAAGGACCTGGCGGCGTTCTTGGAAGCCAGGAATATGCCCGTCCCGGAAGAATTAATATCATCCCGGCGGACCAAGCAGATTCTGATCGTGGACGACGAGGACCAGGTGCGCAGGGTCGTGAAACGGACCCTGCAGAAATTCCATTCCGAGTTCGAGGTCCATGAGGCGGCGGACGGATACGAGGCGGGGCACAAGATGGCCCTTCTGGCCCCGTCCCTGGTCATCCTCGACATCAAGCTTCCGGGATTGGACGGATATCATGTCTGTAAAATGATCCGGTCCGACCCGCGGCTGAAAAGCGCGAAGATCCTGGCCATTTCCGGGCAGGACGCGGACGAGTCCAAAGAGAGGTCGTTGGCCGCCGGAGCGGACGATTTCCTCGCCAAACCCTTCGACGCCGAACAACTCAAACAAAAAGTCGCCGGGATGCTCCAATGAACAAGATGAAATTCAGCCGGGTGAACGGTCGGATCTGGAGTCCTATCGCGATATGGTCCCTGGCGTTCGCGTCGTCTTTCCCCATAAGCGCCCGCGCCCAGGATTGGCGTCCCATCATGGATAAGCTGACGGAAAAGGGCATATTTTCCAAGGAAGACCGCGATGAAATCGATAAGGAGATGGAGGCGGCCGGCGCGGAAAAGGCCTCCCCCGCGGCCCTGCCGTTCTCCCTGAAGGTGGGCGGCCGGGTCCAGCTGCGCTTCGCGGCACAGCAGAACGATCCCAACGGGAAGGATAAGGAAGATTCATTCCGGATCCGTCGCGCGCGCATCTCCATGGACGGCACGTTGATCGAAGACGTGGATTTTCACGTGGAAGCGGACGTCTCCAGGGAAGCGGCCCTGGAGGAAGCCGAGATCCGCCTCCTTTATTTTCCCTGGGCCGCCGCTACTTTGGGGCAATTCAAGACGCCGTTCAGCATGGAAAACCTCACCTCCGCCAAAAAGCTGGATACGGCGGAAAGGGCCGAAGCCGTCACCGCCTTGTCTCCCGACAAGGAGATCGGGCTGATGGTCGGCGGCAAGTTCTTCGACAAACGGTTATCCTACAGGGCCTCCCTGACCAACGGCAACGGCAAGAACAAGAAGGCGAACGACAACGACCAATTCCTGTACGTCCTGCGGCTGGAGGGGGTCCCGGTCCGGGAAGGCCATCTTTTCGGTCGGAACTTCTCGGCGTCCATAGGAGCCAACGCGGCCTTGAGCCATGACTCCGCCGTCCGGGCCGAGGAGATCTTCGGCGTGAGCAAGGCGCTCGGGTCGGCAAGCGAAGGGAAGAGGCGGCTGGCCGGGTGCGACCTTTCTCTCCGGTGGGGAAAAAGCTCGTTCAAGGCGGAATACCTCTATGGGAACTTCAAACCTTCAAGGAGGGGGTTGCGCCAGATCAACGCGGGCGGTTATTATGTCCAGGGAGGCCATTACCTGACCCCCGATATCCAAGCCATCATCCGCCATGAGGATTACGACCCGGACAGGCATGTGTCCGATAATTCCGACCTGCGCTGGACGACCCTGGGCGTGAACTACTTCATCAGAGAGCATGACTTGAAAGTCCAGGCCAACTACATCTTCAAGGGCGAGGACGGGATCAGCGTCAAAAACGACACGTTGTTCGTCATGATCCAGCTTTTGATCTAGGAGGTCGAATATGAATCACGTAAAGGCCGCAGGGTTCGTTCTGCTCACCCTATGCCTGGGTCCGGGTCACGTCGTCGCGGAGCAGGGGAAGAAACCGGTCACCTATGTCCTCGCGGGAAGCGGGACGAACCTCGCCATCACGTCGGAGCTGGCCAGGGCCTTCATGGAGAAGAACCCCGGGGTGAAGCTCCATGTTCCGGAGAGCATGGGCAGCACCGGCGGGCTGAAAGCCCTCCACAAGGGCAGGATCCACGCCGCCCTCGTCTCCAGGCCTCTGCGCAAGATCGAGAAGACATGGAATCTGAAGGTCACGGCCTACGCCAGGACGATCGTGGTCTTCGGGGCGAATCCCTCCGTGCCGGACTCCGGGGTCACCGCGGATCAGGTCCTCTCGATCCTCGACGGGCGGACGGCGAAATGGAGCGACGGAAGCCCCATCACCGTCCTGATCCGGGAGGAAGGCGACAGCGGCGCCGAAGTCCTGACGGGTCATTTCAAGGGGATGAGGGAGGTCTTGGAGAAGGCCTATCGTTCCGGGATCTGGAGGATCGAGTACACCGACCGGAACTGCAACCACTCCATCGCGAGGATCAAAGGATCGTTCGGCTGGACGGACCTCGGGTCCGTCCGTCTCGAGGGCAGCCGCGTCAAGACGCTGAACCTGGACGGGGTCGAACCGACGGCGGAGAACCTGGCCTCGGGCAGGTACCCCCTCTCCAAGGAACTAAGCTTCGCCTACGCGGAGCCCCTCCCCGAGGATCTGCGGAGGTTCATCGCCTTCGCTCTGTCCCCGGAAGGCAGGGGAATCGTGGCGAGGAGCGGCTATGTCCCGCTCCGCTAGGGAACTCCCCGGCAAGGGATCGGACGGCACGGGGATATCCAGGCCGTTCGAGAGGACCATGGGGACGCTGGTCATCCTCGTTTCCGCCGTCTTCATCATCGGCGTCTTCGGCATGGTCTTCGAGAGGACGGGGACTCTGGGCCGGAAGCTGGCGGAAAGCCAGGCGCAGTTCGTGGCCCAGCAGGTGGCGGCGGCGATAGGCGAATTGGAAGAGCCGCAATACTGGGAATTCAACGGCGACAAGATCTCCCTGATCCTGACGCGGGCCATGAGGCCGGCCGGAATGAAGAACGTCCACATTTATAATCCGGACCGGGAACTCGTCGCGGAAAAGATGGCCGCGGATTGGCCTCCAGCCGGGAAGGGATTCCGGTCCGAAGCGCCCATCGTCTTCAACAACCGGGTCCAAGGATACGTGGAAACGTTCATGTCCCCGCCCGGCCTTCAAAGGAACAGGATATATCTCCTCGTCTTCTTCTCCGTCTGCGTCGTGGCGTCGGGCGTCCTGTTCTTCGTGATCCCCGTAAGGGCCGTGAAGCGCCTGGAAGGGTCCCTGATCCGGTCCTACGGCGAGCTGAAGGAATTGAACGAGAACCTGGAGCGGAAGGTCCGGGAAAGGACCGACAATCTGAACCAGGCCCTCCAGGACCTCCAGCGGAGCCAGGACAAGCTCGTCCAGTCCGAAAAGATGTCGGCGATCGGCCAGCTGGCGGCCGGCGTGGCCCATGAGATCAATAACCCCCTGGGGATCATCATGGGGTTCGCCCAAAGCGTGGTCCAAAAGATGAAGCCGGGCGATCCCATCGAGATGCCGCTCCGGTCCATCGAGAGGGAGGCGGTCCGCTGCAAGAACCTTGTGCAGGACCTCCTGACGTTCTCCCGCTCGGATCGGTCCGACCACGTCCCTGTCGACCTCAACGGGGCCGTCGAGGTTTCCCTCGGTCTGGTCAACGCGGGCGGCAAGATGAATTCCGTGGAGATTAAAAAGGAGTTCGCGCAGGGCCTTCCCCGCTTTTTGGGAAGCGTGAACCAGATCCAGCAAGTGGTCATCAATCTGGCCTCGAACGCGATCGACGCCATGCCCAAGGGAGGGGACCTTACGATCACCACGGGGGTACTGAAAGAGGGAACCCTCTCATGGGTCTATATGAAAGTCTCGGACACGGGGGAGGGCATTTCCAAAGACGTCCAATCCAAGATATTCGAGCCGTTCTATACGACCAAGCCGGTGGGGAAGGGCACGGGCCTGGGATTGAGTCTGGTCTATGAGATCGTCAAAAAGCATTCGGGCGCGATCGAACTGCAGAGCCGGCCGGGATTCACCGAATTCTGCGTCAAGTTTCCCGTCAGGTCTTGAAGGGCTGGCAGCAGAAAGCGGATATCGGCGACCAGGAGGGAGCCATGAAAAATAATAACCTGAAGAGAAACATCGGTCTCATTCTGTCGGTCTGGCTGGTCTCATCCTGGAACCTCTGGGGCTTGGAGAGGGCCGCGGAGGAGACCTTCGAATTCTTCGAGCGTGAATCGCAGGTCGTGACCGCCAGCCGCAGGCCGCAGACCGTGGGCGAATCCCCTCTGGCGGTGGACGTCATCACCGAAGAGGAGATCAAGTCCCAAGGCGCCGTCAACCTTTGGGACCTCCTGCGCTACCGCGCGGGGTTGGACGTTCTGGAAGGCCGCTCCATCAACGGGAACCGCGCGATCGTTTCGGTGCGGGGGTTCCCGCAGGAGTTCGCCCAGAACGTGCTGGTCCTTCTGGACGGGCGGAGCGTCTATTCCCCGGACGACGACGGCGTCTATTGGAACCGCCTGCCCGTGTCCATCGAGGACATCCACAGGATCGAGATCGTGCGCGGCCCCAACGCCGCGCTTTACGGGACCGGAGCCGCCCTGGGAGTCATCAACATCATCACCAAGAAGCCGAGCGGGAACACGGCGGTCCTATTGAACGCGCGCGGGGGATCTTTATCCTCCTTCCAGTCCTACCAAGGCGGCGAGAGTTCCATCGGGAAGGTCAAATACCGCGTCAGCCACCAT
>MGUT01000073.1:0-4062 GCA_001800095.1 Elusimicrobia bacterium RIFCSPLOWO2_01_FULL_64_13
CCCGCCTTCTTCCAGTCCAGGTCCCAACCCAGGCGCGCGGCGAGGGCGGCCCCGGCGCAGACCACCGGTAGGGAAAAGAGCGTGTGCTCGAGCTTGACGAAGCGGAGGTAGTCCTTCACGAAGGCGATCCCTAGGCCGGCGGGCAGACCCGCATGACCTCGGCGATGGTCGTGACGCCGCGCGTCACGGAATCGATTCCGGATTGACGGAGAGTTGTCATGCCGGATTCACGGGCTTCCAGGAGGATCCGCGTGTTGGGGGCCTTGCTTAGGATCAGATCGCGTATCTTGTCCGTGATCTCCATCATCTCGTATATGCCGGTACGGCCGCGGTAGCCGGTCTTGGCGCACCAGGGGCATCCCCGCGGGCGGAAGAACTCCACGGACTGGGCCGAAAGGGACTTGGGCATCAGTTTTTCCAGCGATTTTCGCGGCGGGATATAGGGCTCCTTGCATTGCGGGCAGAGCATCCGCACGAGACGCTGGGAGACGATCGCGCGCAGGGTCGTCACCATGAGGAAGGGCTCGATGCCCATGTCCAGGAGACGCGTGACCGTGGCCGGAGCGCCGATGGTGTGGAGCGAGCTCAAGACGAAGTGTCCGGTCAGGGCGGAAGTGAAGGCGATCTCGGCCGATTCCTTGTCCCGGATCTCGCCCAGGAAGATGACGTCCGGGTCCTGCCGCAGAGAGGATTTCAGCCCCTCCACGAACGTCAGACCGACCTTGGGATTGATCTGCACCTGGGTGATCCCGCCCTCCCGGGACTTTCCCGCCAGGAGCTCGTATTCGATGGGGTCCTCGAGCGTGATGATGTTCTTCATGGGGGAGCGCATCCGGTTGATGCAGGAGTAGAGGGTCGTGGTCTTGCCCGAACCCGTGGGCCCGGTCACCAGGAACATCCCGCTGCTCAAGTTCAGGACGTCCTCGAACCTGGTCTGCAGGCTGGGAGAGAGTCCCAACTGCTCCAGCCCGATCATGAAGCTCGTCTTGTCCAGGATCCGGAGCACGAGTTTTTCCCCGTACCGGGAGGGGAGGCTGGAAACGCGGATATCGATGTCCCGCTCGAGGACCTTCAGGCGGATCTGCCCGTCCTGGGGAATCCTGCGCTCGGTGATGTTCAGGCCTCCCAGGACCTTGAGCCGGGAGACGACGTGGGAGTGCAGGTGCTTGGGCAGGACGTCGATGGGCCGAAGCATCCCGTCGATGCGGAAGCGGATGAGGAAATCCTTGTCCTGCGGCTCGATGTGGATGTCGCTCGCGTTCAGCCGCACCGCGTGCAGGACGACGCTGTCCACCAGGCGCGCCATGGGCTTGTCCTCCTGGCCGTCCACGGCCTCCCCCACGAGCACCTCCACTTCCGGGATGCGCATGTCCTTGACGAGGTTGTCGATGGTCGAGGCGGAGAAATAGATCTCGATCATGCGGTTGTAATCCGATTCGAGAACGCCCATGGACTCGATGAAATAGCCGCTGACCATCTGGAGGTATTCCCGAGAGAAAAAGTTGCCGGGGTCCACCATGGCGACGGTCAGGGTCTTCTCGTTCACCCGGACCGGTATCGCTCGGTACTTGCGGATGACCGCCTCGGGCAGGAGATGGAAGAGCGAGGGCTCGACCGAGAGCTTCGAGTCCACGTAGGGGACGGCATGGTACTTGGACAGGGCGGAGATCATCTCGGGTTCGGTCATGGCGCCGGCGCGGATCAGCTCCATCGCCAGGCCTTCCCTGTCCGAGCCGCCCGATTGGACGGCGTGGGAGAGCTTCTCCTGGGAAACGAGCCTGTTCTTCAGCAGGAACGCTGTGAAGGATTCCTTGTGGCTCATGTCGGATCGGACCCTGAAAGCAGGTCGCGCACCACCTTCAGGAAATGCTCGTTGTCGAAAGGCTTGGCAATATGAGCGTTCGCTCCGCTCTCGTATGACATCATCTCATCCACCTCCCCTCCCTTGGCCGTGATGACGAGAATAGGCACGGAGCCGGTCTCCGGGTCCTCCTTGATCCTGCGGCAGAGTCCCCAACCGTTCATCTTCGGCAGCATGACGTCGGTGACCACGAGGTCGGGGCGCGCCTTCCCGAGACAAGCCAGGGCATCCTCCCCGTCGGCGGCCCGGTCCACGGCGTAGCCGGCCGCCTCCAGGAGCTCATTGAGAATAAAGCTCATGTCCCGGTCGTCGTCCACAACCAGAATCCTTTTTTTAACGGCGTCCATGTCAATCCGCGCCGATGGAGGCGAGGTGTTCTTTCAGCCGCCGGGCCTTTCCCCGGGACTCGGCCAGCCGCTTTTCGATCTTCTCCGCTTCTTCTTTGGGCGCGTTCCGCCTGAAATCGGGGTTCTCGAGGCGCTCTTCGGTGCGTGAGAGGTCCGCGGCCACGGCCTCCAGGTCCTTCGCCAGCCGCCGCCGCTCCTTTTCGAAATCGATCAGCCCGGCGAGCGGCACGAATATCTCCACGCCCGCCGCCACGGCCGACGCGGACTTGGCGGGTTTCGGGACGGCGGTCCCGATCACGGCCTCATCGGCCTTGCAGAGATGCCGCAGGTAACGGCCGTGGACCGAAAGGAAAGACGCCGTCTTCGAATCGGCGCATTTCAAGTGGAGGCGCACCTTCTGCCCGGGCGGGACGTTCATCTCGGAACGGATGGTCCGGACCGCGCCGATGACCGCCATGAGATTCTCCATGCCGGACTCGGCCTCTTCCGAAACGAGCTCCGGCTCCCCCGCGGGGTACTCCCGCCCGACGAGTCCCGCGCCGGTCCCGCCCGGAGAGAAGCTTTCCCATATCTCCTCCGTGACGAACGGCATCACGGGGTGCAGAAGGCGCAGGATGCCTTCGAGCACGGCGTCGCGCACGAGGAAGGCGGTCTCCCGTCCCGCGCCGCCCTCGGGATCGAGGACCCGGATCTTGGCCAGCTCGAGATACCAGTCGCAGAACTCGCTCCAGACGAAATGGTAAAGGGTCCGGACGGCCTGGGCGAGGTTGTACTCCGCTATCGCAACGTCGACGGCCGCGGCCGCGCGGGAAAAACGGGAGAGGATCCAGAGGTCGGCCAGCTCGACGCCGGGCGACCCGGCGGCCGCCTTGAGGCGCGCGGCCAGGTCCCCGCCCGGCTCGGTCCCCGCTCCGCGGTTCATGAGGGCGAAGCGGCCGGCGTTCCAGAGCTTGTTCACGAAGTTCCTGGCGCCGACGAAAGCGTCGTTCGAGATCTGCATGTCCCGGCCCGGAACGCTCTGCGAGACCAGGACGAACCGCAGGGCGTCCGTCCCGTACTGGTCCATCATGCCCAAAGGGTCCACGACGTTGCCCAAAGACTTGGACATCTTCCTGCCCTGCTTGTCGCGGACGATGCCGTGGATGAACACCTGCCGGAACGGGACCTTTTCCATGAAGGCCAGGCCGAACATCACCATCCGCGCCACCCACAGGTAGAGGATCTCGTGCCCGGTGACGAGCACGGACGTGGGATAGAATCTTTTGAGGTCCGGCGAATCGGCGGGCCAACCGAAAACGGAGAAGGGCCAGAGCGCCGAGGAGAACCACGTGTCCAATACGTCCGGGTCCTGTTCCAGGGAAGTCCCGCCGCATTCCGGGCACTTGGGAGGGCGCTCTTCGGCGGGGATGGGCGGGCAGGACGTCCGTTCCGCGGGATGGGCGGCCGGGGCCTCGCCCCCCGCCTCGTTCTTCAGGCAGTACCAGATGGGGAGGCGGTGCCCCCACCAGATCTGCCGGGAGACGCACCAGTCCTTGAGGTTGTCCAGCCAGTCGAGATAGGGCTTCGTCCAGCTTTCCGGATAGAAAACGACCTTCCCGTCCCGCGTCGCCCCGGCCGCGGCCCGGGACATCTCCTTCACGGACAGGAACCACTGGTCCGATACGAGGGGCTCCACCGCCACGCCGCAGCGGTAGCAGGTCCCGACGGAATGGACGTAGTCCTCCGTCTTTTCCAGGAAACCCTGGGCCTCGAGGTCTTCGAGGACCTTCTTGCGGCATTCGTCCCGGGAAAGACCGGCGTATTTTCCGGCGGCGGAGGTCATCTTGCCGTCGAATCCTATGACGACCTCGCGGG
>MGUT01000073.1:4074-4475 GCA_001800095.1 Elusimicrobia bacterium RIFCSPLOWO2_01_FULL_64_13
CAAAGGCAGCTGGATCCACCAGCCGCTTATTTTTTCATAGCGGGCATCGTCGGGATTCACGGCGACCGCCTGGTCGCCCAGCATCGTCTCCGGCCGGGTGGTGGCCACGACGAGAGGTTTCCCCTGCCAGCCGTCCTTCACGCCGGAGAGGATGGGATAGCGGATGTAATAAAGCTTGTCCTTCCGCTCCTCGAATTCCACCTCGATGTCGGAAAGGGCGGTGTGGCAGCGCACGCACCAGTTGACCATGCGCTTTCCCCTGTAGATCCGGCCCTCCCGGAAGAGCCGGAAGAAGGCCTCGGTCACGGCGCGGGAGCAGACCTCGTCCATGGTGAAGCGCGCGCGGCTCCAGTCGAGCAGACAGCCCAGCCGCCGGAGCTGCATGAGGATGGTGTCCCCGG
>MGUT01000073.1:4491-6448 GCA_001800095.1 Elusimicrobia bacterium RIFCSPLOWO2_01_FULL_64_13
CTGCTTCAGGAGCTTTTCGACGACGTTCTGCGTGGCGATGCCGCCGTGGTCCGTGCCCGGCACCCACAGGGCGTCGTGGCCGCGCATCTTCTGATAGCGGATCAAAAAGTCCTGCAGGGTATTGTTGAGGGCGTGGCCCATGTGCAGGGAGCCGGTCACGTTGGGAGGAGGGATGACGATGGTGAAGGGGGTCTTGTCGGATTCAGGAGACGGAGAGGCGAGCTTGCGCTCGATCCAGGACGCGGCCCGGCGTTCCTCGATGGACTTGGGGTCGTAGGCCTTGGGGATTTCTTTGGAGAGAGCGGGAGAGTCCGCCATAGACGGCCATTCTACCAAATCCCCGCCCCCCCTGACCACTGCCACCCCTCGCCGAATCTTTTATCTACTGACGGGGGGGTAGGACCCGGGTGAAGGCGTCGAGGAGGAGGACGCCCGTCTTCGGGCCGAGGGACATGCCCTCCTCGTACCCATCCTCCCTCCAGCCGTCTTCCGGGACGATGTATCCTATCTCGTTGTCGGCCAGGCCGAAGAGGAACTTGTATTCCCCCGCCATCCTTTCGCGGAAGACGTTCCCGAGCTCGGGGAAGAGCTCTCCCGGGACCGTGGCGATGAGAGCCGGCCCGAGGCGGACCAGAACGACGCGCGCGGGCAGCCGCACGGTCTCTCCTTCTTTTTTGGCGTAGAGAGCGGAATCGCCGAAAAGACCGGCCTGGATGGCCCGCAGGAAGCGGGGGTTGTCCACGGGCAGGAGAAGGTCCTCGGATGACAGGGAGAGGTCCGTCACGGGAAGAAGGGCCTGATTTTTAAGCGACCCGATCACTTTGTCCGCCAGAACGCTCCCCACCCGCCCCCGCGTCCAGAATGTATGGAAGAGCACCCAGGGCGACTGCATGCCTCCAATGTCGCCGGGAAAGAATATGCCCACGCCTCCGAACTTATCCTCCAGCTTTTCACGCAGAACGCCGGGATAATCGGAAGTCAGAAAACGGTTGCGCCCGTTCAGGACCTCGGCGTGCATGGCGTAGTTGACCAGGGTGGCGATGCCGCGTCCTTCCTCGTCCGCGATCCTGACGGAGAGGAGCAGGTCGTTGATGACCTTGGGAGGGCGGCTGTCCTCTATGACGTTCGAGTACCGGGTCCTGCCGAAAGCGAACCTGGCGGGACGCACGTCCTTGACGGCCGCCCCGGCGCATTCCAGGATCTTACGCCTCAAGGAACGGAGGTATTCCGGGTCTTTCCCCGACTTGTCTCCTTCCCCCCAAAGACCGATGGTGTCCGGTCCGCTATGGTCGTGCGTGGCCGCGATGATCACGTTCTCCGGCGATATCCCCAGTTCATCGCGGATCAGGCCTTTCGCAAGCGCCGCGTCGTCGAAAAGCACCCCGATCGAGTCGACGGATATGAGGAGGAGGGTCGTCTTCCCCCGGACGAGAGCCAGGCACCGGACCCAGAGGTCGTCGTGCGCCCCCAGGGCGAAGCGCTCTTTCTGGTAGCCGGCGATCCAGACCGGGTCCCAGAGCCCGTTGCCGTTCAGGTCGGCGAACGGTTCGCCGGGGTCGAATTTCCCGTTGCCGTTCGAGTCCTTGAAGGTTTCCACCGCGGGCGTGATATTCACCTTGGCGGCGCCGGCGCGCACGGCTTCCTCCGCGGCGGCGGGGCCGGCGAGGAGACCCAAGGCCAGGATGCCGGGAAGGTAACGTTTCATCCCTTGAAGAGGACCGCCCATATGAAGTTGACCCCGCAATGGACGAGGGCCGAGACCGTGGTCTTGCCCGTCCGGTTATAGGTCCAACCATATAGCGCCCCCGCGACCGTGGCCAGGGCCACGTAGCGCCAGTCCGGCGGATTGAAGTTGTTCCAATGGGAAAACCCGAATATGAGCGACGCCGCCGCGAGGGCCTCCGCGCTTCCCCGGGGCCTTCCGGCCCAGAGCTTGGAAAGCAGGTTCTGGATGAGC
>MGUT01000074.1:0-5088 GCA_001800095.1 Elusimicrobia bacterium RIFCSPLOWO2_01_FULL_64_13
AATCCGGTCTCGCCCAAAAAGAGATGGGATTGAGCCAGGGAGCTTATGACGCTCTGAAGACCTACGCGGCCGTGCGCCCGGCGGAGCCGGAAATCCTGGACGCCTACGCCCAGGCGGCCTTCAACGTCAAGGACTACAAGACGGCCGCCGAGGCCTACGAGGGCCTCGTGCGGGCCGGCCAGGCGGACGCGGGAGACCTCTTCAGGATGGGCGGCGCGCTCCTTGCATTGGGGAAGACGGAAGAGGCCCGGCAATCTTTGGAGAGCGCGGCGGAAAAGGCCAGGGACATGAAGGGCATCCACGAACTGCTCTCGAAGGCCTATCTGGCCCTGGAACGCCCGGCGGACGCGGTGGGAGCCATGAAGATGGAGATATCCCTCTCGCCCAACGAACCGGCTTTGGCGGAGGATTTCGCCGGCCTATGCCTCCAAGCCGCGGCGGCCGCCGCGAAGGACAGAAAATGGGACGAAGGGATACGCCATCTCCAGGAAGGCCTGGGAGTGGCGTCGGGCAAGACCGCTTCCCTCCATTACGAGCTGGCCAGACTCTATGCCGGAAAAAAGAACCGGAGGGAAGCCCTCTCCCACCTGAAAGACGCCCTGGCCGCAGACCCGGCGCTCAAACCGGGAGCCAGAAGGGAGGCCGCCTTTTCCGCCTGGGCCAGGACGCCCGACTTCATCCGCCTCACCCGTTAGGAAACCTAGAAACCTAGGGGACGTTGCTAAGTTTCTAAGTTATTGGCCGTTAAGTAAGATACTTAGCAACGTCCCCTAGACCTGGTCTCCCTTTCGGATTCGCGCTTTTTGATCTCCTCCCGCCTATCGCGGAACTTCTTCCCTTTTCCCAGGCCCACCGACACCTTGGCGTACCCTTTCTTAAAATAGATCTCGAGGGGGATCAGGGCCGCGCCCTTGGTCCGGACCTGGACCTCCAGGCGGTCGATCTCATCCCGATGCATGAGGAGCCTGCGGGTGCGGACAGGGTCGATCTCGATGTGGGAGGAATAGTTGTAAGGCGGGATATGCACGTTCATGAGGAGCATCTGGCCGCGGTCGATCCTGACGACCCCCTCGTCGATGCTGATGCGCCCGAGGCGCAGGGACTTCACCTCGTAGCCCAGAAGCTCTATCCCGGCCTCGAAGGATTCCAGGATGGTGAATTTTTCCCTGGATTTGCGGTTCCTGGCGATGATCTTGACATCAGGCCGTTCAGGCGTCATGGGGGAAACAACGGGGAGGAACGGGGAAAATCTTGGGCGAGGTGGGAGTTGAACCCACACGACTTTTCAGCCATAGGATCCTGAATCCTACGTGTCTGCCAATTCCACCACTCGCCCGGAAAAATCAACCGCTACTTCTTCTTGAGAGGGATCCTGCCGATGATGTCGCTTTTTAAATATTCGTAATTGAAAGGTTTCAGGAGGCAGTCGAACGCCCCTTCCCGGAACGCGTTCACCACGTTCTCCGCGTCCTTGAACCCCGTGACCATGACGACGGGCGTGTCCTGGGACGTCTTTTTGATCTCCTTGAGAAGATCGATGCCGTTCCTGTCCGGGAGCACGATGTCGAGGAAGACGGCGTCGAAATTCCCGCTTCTGAACGCCTCCATGCCGTCTCCGGCGCTCAAGGCCTTGACCGCCTCATGCCCGTTCTGGGTCAAGAACGTCTCGAGAACGTCCGCGGAGTCAACGTCGTCGTCTATGATCAGGAATCTCATTTTGCCTCCTCCCTGCGGGTGGCGCTACGCCCTCGGATGCGCCGCGTCGTAGACGCGCTTGAGCTGTTCGACGGACGTATGCGTGTAGATCTGGGTGCTGATAAGACTCTTGTGGCCCAGCATCTCCTGGACCGTGCGCAGGTCGCATCCCCGGTTGAGGAGATGCGTCGCGAACGTGTGCCGGAAGACGTGCGGCGTCACCCGCTTGTCGAGCGCGGCGCCGCGCACCCATCGTTCAAGCGCCTTGCGGGCCCCGGCGGCCGTGATGCGTTTGCCCCTGAAGTTGAGGAACACGGCCCGGCCGGAGCCGGCCGAACCCAGGCGTTCCGCGCGGGGCCGGCCTTCCAAATAGAGTTCCAGGGCCTTCAGGCAGGGTTCGCCGACCGGCACCACCCGTTCCCTCCCCCCCTTGCCGAACACCCGCGCCGTTCCGTTCCAAAGGTCCACGTCCTCCACGTTCAGGTCCACGGCCTCCTGGATGCGCAGGCCGGAGGCGTATAGAAATTCTACCAATGAGCGGTCCCGGAGCGCAAGCGGGTGGACCGATCTTGAGATCGTCCCTATGAAGGCCTCCACTTCCTTTTCCGTCAGGAACCGGGGAAGGGACCGGTCTTTTTTCGGCGGAGGCAGATAGACGAAAGGGTTGGCCTCGATCTTGCCTTCGAAAGTCAGGTATTTGAAAAAAGAGCGCAAGGACGCGAGCTTGCGGTTCAGGCTCGCCGGACGGAGCTTCCTCCGGGAGAGGCTCACCCAGTATTCCCTGACGGCCAGCCGGCACCTGCGGAAATTGCCCAGATCCGCCCCGGGATCCTTCCTTAAAAAGCGGGCGAATTCGGCCAGGTCCGTCTTATAGGCCCGGAGGGTATGCGGGGACGCGCCCCGGTCGGCGCGCAGGGCCAGGAGGAATCTCCGGACCTCGAGTTCGAGCTCCGCGCGCACCCCGGTCCCTTCCCCGCCCACCTACGCGGCCTTCTGGATGTTCCGGCAGCGCGGGAAACCCGAGCAGGCCAGGAACGGGCCGCGCTTGCCCACCCGCAGGAGCATGGGCCGGTCGCACTTCTTGCATTTCTTGTCCGTCATCTTGGGCTCGGGCCGGATGACTTTGTTGCCGTCCTTGTCCAGCCCGATCACGTTCCGGCAGTTGGGGTAGGCCGAGCAGGCCAGGAACCGGCCGCGACGGCCGATCTTGATGGCCATGGGGCTGCCGCATTTCTGGCACTTCTCGTCGGTGGGCTTGGGCAGGATCTTCTGCCCGTCCGCGTCAAGGGAGACCTTATAGGTGCATTTCGGGAAATTCTCGCAGCAGAGGTATTTGCCGAACCGGCTCTCGCGGATGAGCATGCGCCCGGAGTCCAGGACGCACTTCTCTCCGGAATCCTTGGGTTCGACGCTGATCTTCTGCATGTCGGTCTTCGCGCTTTCCAGGTCCTTCACGAAAGGCCCGTAGAAATCCTTCACGATCACGTTCCACTCCGCGCGCCCCGCGGCGATATCGTCGAGCTTCTCTTCGAGCTTCGCCGTGAAATTGGTGTCCACGATCCCGGGGAAATGCTTCGTCAGCTGGCTGTTGACCACCTTGCCCAGTTCCGTTGGGAAGAACTTGCGTTCCTGCAGCCGGACGTAGCCCCGGCCGAGGATGGTGTCCACGATCGGAGCGTAGGTGGAGGGCCGGCCGATGCCGTTCTGCTCGAGGATCTTGATGAGGCTGGCCTCGTTGTAGCGCGGGGGCGGCTCGGTGAAGTGCCTCTCGGGCAGCACTTTGAGCAGCCGCAGGTCCTCCCCCTTGGCGAGGGCCGGAAGGCGGTTGTCGGTTTTGGCGTCGTCCTTGTGCTCCTCGTCGTCGTGTTCCCCGCCGTAAGCGGCCAAAAATCCGTGCTTCTTGATGGTGGAGCCGTTGGCCCGCAGCACCCCTTCCGGCGACCGGGTCTGGGCCTCGATCTCCACGGTGACGGTGTCGTAGACCGCGTCCGACATCTGGCTGGCCACGAACCTCTTCCATATCAGGTCGTAAAGCTTCCACTGGTCCGGGTTCAGGCTCTCGCGGATGTTCTTGGGCTCCCGCAGGACCGAGGTGGGACGGATGGCCTCGTGGGCTTCTTGGGCCCCCTTGGACTTGGTCTTGTACAGCCGCGGCTTTTCCGGGGCCGCGTCCGATCCGTACTTCTTCAGGATGAAGTCCCGCGCCTCTTTCCGGGCGGATTCGGCGATGTGGACGGAGTCCGTCCTCATGTAAGTGATGAGCCCCGCGGTGACGCCGTCGATCTCGACGCCTTCGTACAGGGACTGCGCCACGCTCATGGTCCTCTTCGCCGAAAAACCGAGCTTGCGGGAGGACTCCTGGGCCAGGGTGGAGGTCATGAAGGGAGGGTTCGGAGAGCGTTTCTTCTCCTTGGCGACGACCGACCGGACCCGGCAGGAGCACTTTTCGAGGGTCCCGGCGATATCGCCGGCTTCCTTCTCCGCGCCGATGTCCAGCTTCTCGATCTTTTTTCCGCGCCACTCCACCAGCTGGGAGATGAACCGCGCCGCGCCGGCATCGGGGGCGGGAACGCCCTGTTTCTCCAGCTCCGCCTGGATGGTCCAGTACTCCTGGCTCTTGAATTTCTCGATCTCCTGCTCCCGCTCGCAGATCAGGCGGACCGCGACGGACTGGACCCTTCCGGCCGAGAGGCCCCGCTTCACCTTGTCCCAGAGAAGCGGCGAGAGACGGTAACCCACGATCCGGTCCAGAGCGCGGCGCGCCATCTGGGCGTCCACGAGGGACTGGTCGATCTTCCTTGGATTCTTGAGGGCGTCCCGGATCGCGTCGGGGGTGATCTCGTGGAAGGTGATCCGGTGGACTTTTTCGGGAGGCGGCTTCAAAAGCTCGAAGAGATGCCAGGCGATGGATTCCCCCTCCCGGTCGTAGTCGGTGGCGAGGTAGATGCGGGAGCTCTGGGCCGCCATCCTTTTCAATCCCGGGATCACCTGCCGGCCCCTGGGGAGCACCACGTACTGCGGTTCGAAACCATGGTCCACGTCGAGCCCGAACTCCTTCTTGGGGAGATCGCGCAGGTGGCCGAAGGAGCTCCTCACGACGTAATCGCCGCCCAGGAACCGGGAGAGGGTCTTCTCCTTGGTGGGCGACTCGACGATCACGAGGGAGAATTCCTTCCCCTCGGGCACGCTGGTGTCGATCGAGACGGACGCTTTCGTTCTTTTCTTTTTTTCTTTAGGTGCGGGCATACATTTTGCCGGGCATGGCCCGGACGGCTCCTTTCATTTCCAGCTCCAGCAACGCCCGGGAGATTTCCCCCGGTCCCATCCGGCTCCGGGACGCTATCCTGTCGATGTGGACGGGCGCGTGATCCAGCCCCTCCAGGACCGCGGCTT
>MGUT01000074.1:5161-6171 GCA_001800095.1 Elusimicrobia bacterium RIFCSPLOWO2_01_FULL_64_13
TGGGAGCGGTACGGGCCGGGCAGGGCGAAGACCTCCCGGCCTTCCTCCGCCGCAAGACGCGCGGTGATCATGGCGCCGGAGATCTCCGGCGCCTCCGCCACCAGCACTCCCAGCGACAACCCGGCGATGATCCTGTTCCGCCTGGGGAAATGGTGCCTCTCCGGCCCCCTGGACATGGAAAATTCGCTCACCAGCAGCCCTCTCTCGCCGATTTTTTCAGCCAGGCGGACGTTCTCCCGGGGATAGACCCTAGCCAGCCCGCCGCCCAGCACCGCCAGGGTCCCCCCCGGCCCATCCAGGGCCGCGCGGTGCGCCGCGGAGTCGATCCCGGCCGCGAGGCCGCTGACCACCGTGACTCCCGCCGCCGCCAGCTCCTTGGAGAACGCTTCCGCGGCAGCCAGACCGTAATCCGTGGCCCGGCGGGTGCCGACCACGGCCACGGAAGGCCGCCCCAAGAGCTCCAATCTCCCCTTGCAGTAGAGGACGGGAGGCGGGTCCGAACTTTCCAGCAGGATCCCGGGATAGAGGGGATGGTTCAAGGTCACGATCTCCGCGCCGGAGGACTGGGCCAGAGCCATTTCCTCGTCCAGCTCGCGGGCCAGAGCCGTCGGGGCGGACAGGACCTCCCCCGCCTTCTCCATGGAGATGCCGGCGGCTCGGACCATCTCTCCGGCGGAAAGATGGAAAACTTGGGATGGACTCCCCGCGTGGCCGGCAAGGGCCCTTGCCGCGCGGGGCGGCAGACCGCGGACCAGGTTCAAGAGGACCGCCGATTCAGCGTCGTTCATCAGAGGAGGTCCTCCGAAAGCTCCGGAGATCTCGGGACGGAGCGGACGCGCCCGGAAGCCGGGCGCGGCTCCGGCGGCGCGTGAGGCGGGAGGCGCGTCCTGGAAGCGGATGGCCGGACCCTTCTCAAGAACTCCGGGTCGCTCAACAGCGGCTTGAGCGCCGCGGGGACCACTCCGGCCGCGACCGTCAGGGCCATCGGGTCCAGACCGAGGCATTTGCCC
>MGUT01000074.1:6178-21750 GCA_001800095.1 Elusimicrobia bacterium RIFCSPLOWO2_01_FULL_64_13
TTTCCCCGCCAGGACCTTCGATAAAAAGGACGGGTCCATCCCCGAGAGTCTGGCCGCTTTCCTCAAGCTGACAGAATGGTCGAGCATCTGCCGCTCGACCAACATTGAAAAGTCCCTGTCTCTCGCTCTCATGGAAGGCGTGGTCAATAGCGGTAGGAATCGGACTTTATCCTGCCGAGCTTGCCGTAATTCGTATGGGTGAACGAGTCCTTGAGGACGTCGAACTGCTCCTTGGCGAGATCGCGCCGCCCCATGCCCTCGTACTTGAGCCCGAGCCGGTACCGGGTCCGGTCCTCGCCCTTCCAGCCGGGGTAGTCCCGAATGAGCCATTTGGCGTAATGGACCGCGAGCTCGTCTTCGCCGAAAGTGTCGTGCATCCTGGCCAGCAGGTCCAGGACCGCCGGGGTCGCGTCCGGGTCCTCGCGCGCGGCGATGAAGTTGTCCATTTTCCCGGTGGCGGCCCAGTCCCGGAGCCAGACCATGGCTCCGATGAAAAGCGCCAGCGCCAGGAAGAAGTTCCTCAAGGCCGGCCGGGGAATTTAAGGAGGTCGCCCGGTTCCACGGGAGTGTTGACCGCCGCGATCTCCGCGGCCCATTTCGTGGACGAACGGCGTTCGCGCAGGATCACGGCCCCCAGGATATCGTCAAAATACGTCCCGCCGTCCAGTTCAACGCCTTTCTTTTTGTCCAAAAGGAAATTCCGCTTCCTGTAGACGAGGAGGACCGTTCCGGGTCCGACCTCCGCCCTCCGGTCCAGGCGGACCAGGACCCTGTCCCCCGCCTCCATCAACGCGGACCCCGCCGACTCGCGGATGACCTTCCCCGACGCTTTCATGCTCCCGTCGTGAGGGTAGGCCCGGCCGATCTCCTTCCTCCAGGGTTCGGCCTGGGGCGCGGGCTCCGGCGTTTCCGGAGCGCGGGAGTCCTCCGCCGGCGGAGCCGCGGCCGGCGGGACGGGCGCGGGAACCGGTTCCGGCTCGACGGCAGGCTCCGGCTCCTCTTCCTCCGGCGCGGCCGCTCCGGGACCAGGGACCTCAAGTTCCTGGCCGGGATAGATCAGGTCCGGATTCGGAACGCCGGCCCGGTTCAGGTCCCAGATCTCGTTCCATTTCCATGGAGAGCCAAGATACTTGGCGGACAAATCCCACAGAGTATCATGGTCCACGACCACGTGGGTCTTGGACCGTCCCTCCCCGAAAACCAGGCCGACGGCGGTGAAAGCGGCGGCGATAGCCGGGAGTCCTATTTTTTTCATAAGGGTTATTATCATGACTTATTCAGCCCTGTCAGGTCAAGCATGGTTGGTAATTAAGGAAAAATCGGCCATTTGCCTGAACTCCGAATCCAGCCTGTCCAGAAGCGAGAGACGGTTGGAACAGACCCTGGGGTCCGGGTCCATCACGAGCACCTTTTCGAAGAAACGGTCCAGTTGGGGGCGGACGCCCACCCACTTGAGCAGGACGTCCTCGTACCGCTTCCCGTCCAGGAGGGCGCGGGTCGATTCCGACAATGCCGACAGGGCCTTTTCCAGGTCCTTCTCTTCCGCTTCGGCGAGGAGCGCCGGATCGAAGGTCCGGCCGGAAAAAGCGATGTTCTTCTGCCGGGCCTGCCGGAGGATGTTGCCCGCCCTCTTGTAAGCGCCGGCCACCGCGTCGAAGTCCGGATGCCGGCGGACCCCGTGCAGGGCCCGGATCTTCCCGAGAAGCCGGTGGACCCTTAAATCCCGCGAGTCGGCGTCGGCGCCGTTCTGGACGACGGAGCGGATCTCATCGACGGCGAAACCGGCGTCGGCCATGAGGAGCTGGAACCTTTCGCTCATCAAAGCCAGGATCCGGGAGAGGAGTTCCGGCCGGCCGAAGAGCTCCGCGGCCTTTTCCACCGCCGGCCTTAACGGAACGTCCCAGGACCTTTCGACCAGGACCCTCAATATCCCGGTGGATTGCCGCTTCATTCCGAAAGGGTCGCCGCTCCCGCTCGGGGACAGACCCGACGCGAAGTTGCCGGCAAGATGGTCCAGCTTGTCGCACAAGGCCGTCACGCAGGCCTCGGGAGAGCCGGGGATCGGGCCCTGGTTGGTCAGGGGCAGGACGTGCTCCCGGACGGCCAGAGCCACCTTCTCGTCCTCGCCGAAATGCCGCGCGTAGATGCCCCCGATCGTCCCCTGGAGCTCCGGATATTCGTAGACCACGCGGGTCACCAGGTCGAACTTGCACAGCCGGATGGCCCGATCCACCGTCGCGGCGTCCGCCCCGGATTCCGCGCCGGCGACCTGCCGGAAGGCCTCGGCGATCCGGGCCATGCGCCCTATCTTGTCGGCGACGGTGCCGGCGGCCTCCCCGACCACGATCCCGGAGGCCTGGGCGGCACAGTCGCCGAGGGAGCGTTTGAGGTCCTCATCGTAAAAAAAACGGGCGTCGCACAGCCGGGCGGAAAGGACCTTCTCGTAGCCGGCGCGCACGATGTCCTGGTGTTCGGAGATGCCGTTGCGGATCCCGACGAAGAATGGAAGGAGTTTTCCTTCGGGACCGGTCAGGGGCAGGAACTTCTGCTGTTTTTTCATGCAGAGGATCAGGATCTCCTGGGGGATGGAGAGGAATCCGGGGTCGAACCTGCCCAGGATCGCCACCGGGTGTTCGACCAGCCAGGTCAGCTCCTCCAGGAGGTCCTCGTCGGCCAGGACCTTGCCGTCGTGTTTTTTCGCGAGCATGGCGGCGTTCTTGCGGATGGACTCCTTCCTGGCGTCCGGATCCACTATGACGCACTGGTTCTTGAGCGCGCCGGAGTAACTCTGCGGCGAAGCGATCCTGACGTTCTTGTCCGTGGCGCGGCAGAGCCCGAAGGTCTTGTTCGAGGCCCGGAGCCCGGCCGCCTCCACCCGGAGAACTCGGGTCCCGTAAAGGGCCAGGAGAGCGCGGATGGGCCGGGCGAATTTGAGGCCGCTCCCGTTCCAGACCATGCGCTTGGGGAAGGGGATCGACGGGATCATCTCCGTAAAGAGTTCCGTCAGCACCTCCTCGGCCTTGCGGCCCGGGTTCAGCTTGACCGCGCAGACGTAATCGCCGCGCTGGGTCGCCTTGACCTGGAGGGAGGAGAGGGGCACGTTCCGGGAGCGGGCGAACCCTTCCGCCGCCCGGGTCCAGCCGCCGTCGGGCCCCTTGGCCGCGGCGAGCGAAGGCCCCAGGTTCTCCTCCTTCTCGTCTTCGGACCTGGGCGCGAGCCCGGTGATATGGAGGGTCAGGCGGCGGGGAGTGCCGAAAGTCCGCACCGCCTTGAACGGCAGGCGCTTGGCCGCGAGGGTCTCCTCCGCGAATTTGCGCATCGCCAGAAGGGCCGGGACCAGGTAGGAGGCGGGGATCTCCTCCGCGCCGATCTCAAAAAGGGATTCGTGCCGCCTAGCGGGGTCCGTTTCCATCCGGGTCCTCGACGAATTTAGCGGCCACGGCTCCGGCCATGACCCGGACCCTGGCGACCGCGCGGGTCCGTTCGTCCGCGGAAAGCGCTCCGCGCGCGTCCAGCAGATTGAAAGAGTGGGAGGCCTTCATGACGCAGTCATAAGCGGGCAGGACGCAGCCCGCGGCGAGCAGGCGGGCGCATTCCTTTTCCTCCTGGGCGAACCTCTCGCGCAGGACCGCTTGATCCGTGAGCTCGAAATGGTACTTCGAGAATTCCCGCTCCTGGCGCAGGTGGATGTCTCCGTAGGTGTGGCGTTCGTCCCAAAGGACGTCGAACACGCTGGATTTTTTCTGCGAGAAAAGCGCCAGGCGCTCCAGGCCGTAGGTGATCTCCACCGATATGGGATCGAGATCCATCCCCCCCACCTGCTGGAAATAAGTGAATTGGGTGATCTCCATCCCGTCCAGCCAGACCTCCCAGCCCAGCCCCCAGGCGCCGAGCGTGGGCGATTCCCAGTCGTCCTCGACGAAACGGACGTCGTGTTCCTTGAGCTTGATCCCGATGGCTTCCAGCGAGCGGAGGTAGGTCTTCTGGATGTCCGCGGGAGCGGGCTTCTGCAGGACCTGGTACTGGTAATAATGACCGAGGCGGTTGGGGTTCTCGCCGTAGCGGCCGTCCGCCGGGCGGCGGCAGGGCTCGACATAGGCCGCGGACCAGGGCTTCTTCCCCAAAGCCATGAGGAACGTCCCCGGATTGAACGTGCCGGCGCCCTTCTCCAGATCGTAGGGCTGCCAGAGCAGGCAGCCCTGCCTGGTCCAGAACCGCTCCAGACACATGATGATCTCCTGAAAGGTCATGGAGCGGCCCGCGCGGCCTCGAGCTTTCTTTCGAACTCCTGCGACTTGAGCGGAGAGGGAAGGTACTCGGCCAGATAGGACTCGACCACCCGCTTGATCTCGGCCGTCTCCTCGGGAGAGAAATCGGCCGGGCCTCCGTTCCAGCGGCCCAGCTTCAAGAGGAGCTCCCTCTTCCGCCCGCCCAGGTTCTTCCAGGCGGTATGATGGCGGAGACCGTAGCCGAGGTTCTTCAGAAGGATCAGCGTCGACCGCAGGCGGACCAGGACCGGGCTGGCCGCGGTCTCCATCGCCGAGAGCGTGCCGCTCAAAAGCTCGTATTCCTCCCGGTGCGGATAGAAAGGATGGGTCATCCTGTCGAGGGTCTCGCAGAACGCCGCGCATTGCAGCATCCGGTCCCATTCCGTGCGCAGACCCAGGTGCAGGTCCAGCACTTCCCCCCCCACCACTTTCCCCGGGTCCCTCGGACCGGCGCGCTTCGAGCCGTGGAGATAGAGAAGGACGCGCGACTCCGCGCAGGGAAGGGCCAGGGACCTTAATTTCGACGCGTTCTTCTTGACTCCCGCGATCTTGGCCCGGATCTTCCCCATTTCCCTGGTGTAAAATATCAGCCTCTGGTCGAACTCGCCAGAGTCCTCGGCCCGCAGAACGATCCCATGCACGGTCTCAATCATTTTTTTGCCGCCTTAATTAATGTCTAAGGATAAATAATAGACGTGGTATTGTCAAGGGTGGTTAAATAAGGAAGACGTCGGGAGGGGCGAGACGGGGGTCCACCTTTCTGAAAACGGCGGCCTGCCTGCTGAACATCTTCTTTTTCAGGGCCGGCGTGGAATCCTCATGGCCCAGAAGATGCAGGAAACCGTGCAGGACGAGGAGGGCCAGCTCCTGGACCAGGGCGTGGCCGCGCGAGCGGGCCTGTCTCCTGGCCGCGTCCACGCAGACGTAAACGTCGCCGAACGGGGCGGGACCGCGGACCCGTCCGCGGGGGCGGGAATAATTGAACGCGATGACGTCCGTGGAACCCGCGTGCCGCAGGAACCGCCGGTTCAGCCGGCGGATGTCGCGGTCGGGAACGAACGCGACGCATATCTCCCCGCCGCGGGCGGCGGAGCCGAGGCGCAGAACGCGGACGAGCTTGACCGCGAAGGGGCGGAGGCGCCGCCTTAAGGCGGGATGGATCCGGCCGGAGAAGCGGAGAGTCAAAGCGGGGAGGCGCCGCTTATCCCGCCTCGTCCTCCGGATATTCGATCCGGGCGTGGTAGACGGAGGTGAGGGTGCTCACGAAAGCGTCCTCGAGCTTGCTCAAGTCCGAAAGCGTGAGGGGGGAGTCCGCGAGCTGCCCGTCCCTGAACTTCCTGCGCACGATCTTTTCCACCATGTCCTTGAAATGCTGGTGGGAGGGGTCCTCGATGGTCCTGGCCGTGGCCTCCACGGAATCGGCCAGCATGAGGATGGCGGTCTCCTTGGAGCAAGGTTTGGGTCCGGGATAGCGGTAGGTCTCCTCTCCCACGGACACGTCCGCCGGGACGCCCTCCTCGTAATTCTTGAGGGATTCCTCCTCGGCGTTCTCCACGGCCTGGTTGTAGAAGTACTCGATGCGGCTGGTGCCGTGGTGCATGGGAATGAAATTGAGGATCTCCTTGGGGAGCTTCGCCGCGCGCGCCAGGGACAACCCCTCCTTGACGTGGGACACCACCACGAGGCTGGAGAGGGCGGGCTGGAGGTTCCCGTGCGGATTGTAACCCAGGTTCCCCTGGTTCTCGATGAAGTATTCCGGTTTGACCAGTTTTCCGATGTCGTGATAGTAGGCGCCCACCCGGCAGAGGAGCTCGTTGGCGCCCACGGCCCTGGCCCCGGCCTGGGCGATGGTGGCCATCATGAGGGAATGGTGGTACGTCCCCGGCGCCTCGACCATGAGGCGCTTGAGGAGCGGTTGGTTGAAGTCCGCCAGCTCCAGAAGCTTCATGGGCGTCACCCGGGAGAAGAACGACTCCAAGAACGGCAGGAGGCCCAGGGCGATCACGGCCGAGATCAGGCCGTTGATGGCCGTCCACAGGACGCCCCAGAAGAAATCGTTGGAGAATTCCCCGTGGAATATGGTCACGGCCAGAAGGGAGGCGAATTGGAAGAAGGCCACCCACACGCCGCAGCGCACGAAATCCCTGTGCGTGCGCACGGCTCCGGCCGAGGCCGTCCCGGCCAGTCCGCCCAAAAAAGCCGGGAGGAAGCAGTCGAATGAGAAGCCGTGGGCCATCGCCAGGAGGGAGGCCAGCACCAGGGTCAGGACGATCGAGATGCGGGGATGGAGAAGGAGGCTGGAGAGGATGGAGGCCGCGGCGATCGGGGTCAGGTAATAAGAGAACGCCCAGGGCCGGAGCGACTGGATCAGGAGCACGAAGAATATCATGAGGGTCCCCAGGAGCATCATGGCCTCGTCGTCGCGGACGAGGTCCGGGAAATCCCGGACCAGGTACGTCACGAAGAGGAAAAGCAGCAGGCCGGTGAATATCAGGGTGCCGGCCAGGGCCCGGTAGGACCAGCCGGCGCCCAGGAGCAGGATGGCCACGAGCGCCACCCCGCACACCAGGAGCACGAGGACCGGCGGCACGTGGATGTCCCGGTGCAGGACGTGCTCCGCGCGGGACAGCTTGGGGTTCTTCTCGCCTTTCTTTTCCGTGAAGATCAGGAGGCGCAGGAGCGTCTTGCGGACGGATTCGCGCAGGAAGTCGGCCGAACGGTTCAGGATTCCCCCCCGCCCGACTCGAGGGACTCATAGGCCTTGAGTATCCGCTTCACCAGCTCGTGGCGGACGATGTCCGCCTCGGAGAAGGAGACGATGCTGATGCCGGGCTGGTCCTTGAGGATCTTGAGGCACTGCACGAAACCGGATTTCTGCTTGAACTCCAGGTCGATCTGGGTGACGTCCCCCGTGATCACCATCTTCGACTTCATCCCCATGCGGGTCAGGAACATCTTCATCTGTTCAGGCGTGGTGTTCTGGGCCTCGTCCAGGATGACGAAGGCGTTCTCGAGCGTCCGCCCGCGCATGTAGGCGAGCGGACAGATCTCGACGGTCTCGTCCTCGCGGTAGATGCGGAACCGCTCCGCGCCCAAAAGGACGTAGAACGCGTCGTAGAGGGGGCGCAGGTAGGGGTTCACCTTCTCATAGAAATCGCCCGGCAGGAACCCGAGTTTTTCCCCCGCTTCGACCACCGGGCGCGTCAGGACGATCCGGCCGGCCCGCCCGGAATGGAGGTGGGCCAGGGCGCAGGCCACGGCCAGGAAAGTCTTGCCGGTCCCGGCGGGCCCCACGGCCATCGTCATGTCGCTGGAATTGACGACTTCGACGTAATGGCGCTGCTGTTCCGACTGCGGGCGGATGAGCTTCCCCGCCGCGGTCCTGAAGGTGAACGCGTCATCGGCGGGATGCGCCGCTCCGGGGTAGAGGACGGGCCGCCGGGGAAGGGACGCGTCCGCGAACCGGCCGGAACGGATGCGTTTCTGCAGGTCCTCCAGGTAGGAGATGGCCTGGTCCACCTTGCGGGCGTTCCCCCGCACCGCCAGGGTGGAAGAGCGCGCGAAGATCTGGACCCCCAGGCGTTTTTCCAGCTCGCGGAGGTTCGTGTCCTGCTCGCCGCAGAGGAGGAGCGTCTCTTCGATGTCCCCGAGGGTGATGCGCTTCGTGACCATGCGCCGCGATCCGGCTATTGGGCCGCGGGGTCGGCGGGAGGGATGACGATCTCCTGCTTGGGGAAGATCAGGTCGGGGTCCAGGATGGAATTGCGGTTGGCCAGGTATATCTTCTTCCATTTCCACGGGTCGCCGTAGAAGCGGTCGGCCAGGGACCAGAGGCTGTCCCGCGTCTCCTGCCAGATCCAGACCGTGTGCCGGGAGGAGCCGTCGGGAACGGCCGGGGGCTTCTCCTCCACGATGGTCTCGGCCGGCAGTTCCTGCTGGACGGTCTCCGGGACCGGCTCCGGCGCGGAAGGGGCCGTCCCTTGTTCAGGCGCCGGCGCCGCCGATTCGTCCTCCGCCGGCTCGATGCGGGAGGGCGTTTCGACCTGCGATTCCGTCGGGACCGCCTCGGCGGGTTGCTTGCCCTGGGAATGAACGGCGGGGTCCAACGAAAGGATGGAGGCGCCGATGAGGAACGCGGACAAGACCTTCCCTCGGGGTGGTGTCATCGAATATCAATATAGCGGTTTCACCCCGCGATGTCAACCGCGCCGCCGCCTGCGAGGCGGGAACGGCAACTTGTCAAAAAGAAGTTCCTCTGCTATAATTCGAGCGTTATGCCGCCCAAGAAAAGACCGCCCGCGAAGAAAATCTACGTGGTCGAGGACGATCCCATCATCCTCGATTACCTGGAAACGGTGCTGAAAAGCCTGAAATACAAGGTCTCAAGCTCCCAGAGCGGGGAAGGGGCCCTGGAAGGGATCGCCCGGAACGGTTCGGACCTGGTGCTCCTGGACGTGATGCTCCCGGACGTGGACGGCATCACCCTCTGCCGGCACCTGCGCCAGGACCGGAGGACCAGGGACATCCCCGTGATCATGCTCACCTGCCTGACGGATTCCAGCACCATCCGCAACGCCTACGCTCACGGGGCGGTGGACTTCATCCCCAAACCCTTCAGCCAGGCCATCCTCAAGGAAAAAATAAAAAAAGCCCTCCTCACCAAACATCCCGTCTCCTGAACTTGCACAAACCCTGGGAATTTGGCATGATGAATGCCGCCCGCCCGCCTGAAGTGCGGCGGGCGCGGCACCCTGGCACTTATGAAAGGCAAAAAGCGCATCCTCATCGTCGAAGACGACTACGAAACGGGTTTCCTGCTCACGGAGCTCCTCAAGCTCCATAATTTCGATCCCCTCTGGGCCAAGGACGGCGCCGAAGGCATCGAGATGGTCGAGAAAGAAATGCCCGACATGATCCTCCTTGACATCATGCTCCCCAAGGTCTCCGGGACCGAAGTGCTTTCCGTCCTCAAATCCAGGCCCCGGGTGAAGGAGATCCCGGTCCTCATGTGCACCATTCTGAACAAGCTCAACGAAGTGGAGAAATGCTACGAGCTGGGCGCTTCGGGCTACATCACCAAGCCCTACGACCCCAAGCGGGTGATCGACAAGGTCCGATCCATCTTCGAAGCCTCCTGACCCCGCATTCCCCCTCACCCCGTCCCTCTCCCTTCCCACCGCGCGATTAATTCTGTATAATCTGATCTCCTCATGGTAGAATCCCTCACGCTATGGATCATGCAGCTCCTCCGCGACCACGGAGCGGTCAGCGTTTTCGTCGGCGTCATCATCGAATCCATCATCGTCCCCATCCCGTCCCCTCTCATCATCATGGGGGCCGGGGCCATCCTCATCGACTCGTCGATCCCGGCCTGGCGGGCCCTGGGGCCGATCCTGCTTTTGATCGTCCTCCCCGGGTCGGCGGCCTCGACGCTCGGGGCCTACCTGACCTACGGCGTCGCCTACTGGGGCGGGAAGCCCCTCATCGACAGGCTCCACAGGTTCCTCGGGTTCGATTGGAAGGACATCGTGGCCATGGAAGAACGCTTCCTGGCCGGCAGGGTCGGCCTGACGATCTTCTCCCTGCGGGCCCTGCCCATCGTCCCGCTTTCGCTGATCTCGGCCGCCGCCGGCGCCCTGCGCATGCCGGTCTCCCAGTTCACTCTCTGGACCTATCTGGGGTCGGTGCCGCGCTGCCTTTTCCTGGCGTACCTGGGCTGGTTCACGCGCGACACCTATGTCCTGCTCGCGCGCCGGTTCGATCTCATGGAGGGGATCGTTTCGGGGCTGATCGTATTGTCCTCTGGGGCGCTCGTCCTCTGGCTGCGGTTCCGCCTCTCCCGCGCGGGGGATTAGCGTAGGGGATATGGAAACCGTATGGATTGAAGTCCTTTTCATCCTTCTCCTGATCCTGATGAACGGATTTTTTTCAGGGTCCGAGATCGCCGTGGTCTCTTCCCGGAGAAGCCGCGTCAGCCAATTGGAAAAAGACGGCAAGCTGGGGGCCCGCATCGTCGCCGGCTGGCTCAAGGAACCGGAAGAATTCCTGGCCACGGTGCAGATCATGGTGACCCTGGTCGGCGCCCTGGCCTCCGCCGTGGGCGGGGCGGCGGCCGTGGTGTTCCTGACGCCCCGCCTCGACCGCCTGCCCTTCCTCTCGGGAGGATGGTCCCAGATCGCCGCGATCGGGATCGTGGTCCTGCCCATCACCTATCTCTCTCTCGTGGTGGGGGAGCTCGTCCCCAAGTCGCTCGCGCTTGCCTACCGGGAAAGAATCGCCGTGATCGTGGCCCTGCCCATCAGCGCCCTCTCCAAGATAGCGCGCCCCCTCGTCTCCCTGCTGACGCTCTCCACCCGGTCCGTCCTGTTCCTCCTGGGGCGCAGGGACATGCCCAAGGAGATGTTCGCCACGGAAGAGGACATCCGTTTCCTCATCAAGGAGGGAGGCATCCTCGGGAACTTCGACGCCACCGAACAGCAGATGATCCCGAAGATATTTGATTTTTCCGAGCTGAAGGTCCGCGAAGTCATGATCCCGCGCGAACAGATCACGGCCATCAACGTCAACACCCCGAGGGAGCTCCTCGTGACCCGCGTGGCCGAGGAGGGTTTCACCCGCCTGCCGGTCTACCAGGGGACCCTGGACCGGATCATCGGGATCCTGCACATGAAGGACCTGATCCACATCATCAACCTCGGGCGCATCATCATACTCCAGGACCTGGTCCGGCCCGCGGTCTTCGTCCATGAGACCACCCTCGCCAAGGACCTTTTGAAGCTTTTCCAGAAACAGCGCCTGCACCTGGCCATCGTCCAGGACCCGAACGGCAGGACCCTGGGGCTGGTCACCATCGAGGACCTGATCGAGCGCATCGTGGGCGACATCCGCGACGAGCACGACGTTTCGGAGAACCCGTGAAGCGGGAACAGCTCTTCCGGTACTTCTCCCTGGCCGCGCTGGTCTTCCTGCTCTACCAGACCCTTCTGATCCTTTCCCCCTTCTTCACCGGCATCCTGGGGGCCGTGGTCCTGACGCTCATCTTCTTCCCCATGCACCGGCTCGTGCACAGGATGTTCCGGTCCCTGCCGAAGCGCCGGGGCGCGGCGGCGGCCATATCCACCGCGCTCGCCGTCCTCCTAATCGTGGTCCCGTTCATATTCTGCACCTGGCTCCTGACCAAGGAGATGAAGCTCGTCTACCCCGCTGTCGAGCGGTTCGGGAGCCAGCTCGAGGCCTGGAGGCAGGGGGGGTCCGTCACCGGAGCCCCGTGGATGTTGGCCCTGGAATCCCGGGTTCAGTCCCTCTTGAACCTGGCGCAGACCGACCTGCGCGAGACCGTGATCGAGGCGGGGGATTTCGTCCTGAAGTTCCTGGCGTCCTTGGGCAAGGGGCTTCCGAAGAATATCTTCATCCTCGCCATCAACCTGTTCGTCATGGTCCTGACGCTTTTCTTCCTTTTCCGCGACGGACAGACCCTGCTCAAAAAGATCAAGGACCTCCTTCCCATGGAGACCAAGCACAAGGAACACCTGGCCGACCTGTTCTACGTCACGGTCACGGCCGTGGTGCGGGGCGTTTTCATCGTGGCCGTGACCCAGGGAGGCCTGGCCGGATTCGCTTTCATCGCCGCGGGAGTGCCTTCCCCCATCGTCCTGGGTTTCCTGACGGCCATCACGGCCCTCGTCCCCCTCGTGGGGGCCGCGGCCGTGTGGCTCCCCGTGTCCCTCTATTATCTCCTGGCCGGCGCGTCGGGCAAGGGGCTGTTCCTTCTCCTTTGGGGCACGCTCGTGATCAGTTTGGCCGACAATTTCCTCCGACCCATCCTGATAGGGAGCAAGACCCGCCTTCCGTTCCTGTTCCTCTTTTTCGGCATATTGGGCGGAGTGAAGATCTACGGCCCCATGGGTTTATTCCTGGGCCCGCTGGTCGTGGCCCTCGTGATCGCCTTTCTGAAGATCTACAGGGAAGAGTACCAGAAGGAGCCGAATGAACCCTTACCCCAATCCGCCCCCCCGGACAGCCCGTCAGGATGAAATGCCTCTTTAGGAAGACATCCCTCCTCCCGCTCCTCTTCCTGGCCGCCTGCGCCTCCGGCCCCAAATACCTGGTCAAGGACTTCCGGCCTCCTTCCAAAGTGGCCGTCCTCCCTTTCTCCAACCTGACGAACGACGTCGGCGGTCCGGAAACGGTCAGGAAACTCCTCATAGAATTGCTGCCGTCCCGGGGCTACCTGCCCCTGGACGGGGAGACGGTGGACAACGTCCTAAGGGAGGAGTTCGGCATCACCGAGGGCGGCCAGTTAGGGAGCGTATCCAAAGAGGACCTGGGCAAGGCCCTGGGGGTGGACGGCCTCTTCTACGGGGATTTGCTCACCTTCATCGATATCCCCCTGGGGTTCGCCCGGCGAAGGTCCGTAAAGGCCAATTTGAAGCTTTTCAGGACCGATTCCGGCGAGCTCCTGTGGGAAGACGAAAAGGGCTGGACCAACCCCGAGATCCACCTCTCCGTAAAAGAGGCCAGAGACGCCGTCATCCGCCAGGTGGCCGAGCGCCAGATTGAAAAGATGCGGGGAACATTCCTCAAGGAAGAGTCCCTGGTCATGCTCCGTCTCGCCCTCAAGAACCTGCCTCTAGCCCGTTAGAAAAATTGTTACATTTTAGTTACCGTTTATTGAGGCCAAAGCACCCCCTCCTTTGGTAGAATAATAGCGTAAGAAGGGCAAGGTCTAGGCCCCCCTAGATCCTGCGACTCTGCGTCAGAAGGGGGTATGACCATGAGCGAAGCGGAAATCATAAGGATCGAGTACGAGGCCATAAAGAAGTTCTGCCGGGGAGATAAGGGCCTGGCCCTTAAAATCACCAGCGAGCTGGGTCTGAAAATGAGGGACTATATCGACGTCCGCAACCCTTCCGCCGTTACGGTGGAGGAACTTTGCGGCGTATTGGAGACAGCGCTGACCAATTGGAATCGTAATGAAATGTAAAGCAATTAAGACGTTGATCTTCGCCTCCGTCTGCATGATCGCGGGCATGGAAGTCCATTTCATGGCCAAGAGGAAGCTTCTGCCCTCCCGCAAGAAGGCCCATTCCCCGACCCTGGCCGGAGCGACCTATGGGCTGGGAGGGGCCGAATTCGAGGACCGTTCTTTCATGCGGAAGACCGCGAGCGTCCGGTCCTGGAAATTCGGGGCCAGAGGCCTCTACGACCCGACCGAGCTCATCATGGGAGAGTCCGAGGAGAGGACGGAGCTTTTCAGCCGCGTCCCCCAATTCACGACACTTGGATTCAAGAACACCCGTTACATCCCCCAGGGCTGGCCGGCGGAGGGAGATGTGTCCTCCAAGTTCGGCCGCCGCCGTTCCCCTTTCTACCGCGGTTCCCGCCTGCACGCCGGAGTGGACATCGCCAACGAGCCCGGAACCCCGGTCCTGGCCACGGCGGACGGCATCGTCAAGTTGGCCGACTGGCAGGGCACCTACGGGATGCTGGTGGTCCTGGACCACGGATTCGGCTACGAGACCTACTACGGCCACAACGTGCATGTCCTCGTCCAGCCGGGCCAGCGCGTCCGGCGCGGGCAGGTCCTGGCGTTCATGGGCACGTCCGGGGCCAGCACCGGCTGCCATATCCACTACGAAGTCCGCCGCGGCGGCCATCCTGTGGACCCCATGGGCTACATGGGCCTGCCCGGCTTCAAGAACCTCGCCAAGCGCCGCGACCTCGCCGAAGCTAAATCCTGACGCCATCAAAGCCGAAGTGACAGGACCGCCCGGATAAGATACAATAGGGCCTGGAACCATGAACCTGGCCCTCAAAGAAAGCATCCGCCACGAGCTCTCTCACCACGCCCCGTTCACGATATTCGGGGCCCTGACCGGGATCCTCATCATGGCCGGATTCCCCCACCTGCCCAGGGAGACTTCCTACAAGCTTTTCTATACCCTGCATCCCCTCCACGTTTTTTTCAGCTCTCTGACGGCGGCGTCCATCTATTCCCTCCACGAATGTTCCGGGCTGCCCAGGAAATGCGGCCTGCGCAAGCTGATCCTTGTGGCGTTCGTGGGGGCGGTGGGCCTGGGGACATTGAGCGATTCACTGATCCCTTATCTGGGAGAGGTCATTCTCGGCCTTCCGGAAAGGCAGCTTCATATCGGATTCATCGAGGAATGGTGGATCGTCAATCCCCTGGCCTTCCTGGGGATCCTGATCGCCTTCTATAAGCCCATGTCCAGGATGCCTCACGCGGCCCATGTCCTTATCAGCACCTGGGCGTCCCTGTTCCACATGATGATGGCGGTGGGAATCGAGCTGGCCTGGTGGACCTACCCTGTCATATTCCTGTTCCTTTTCGCGGCAGTGTGGCTTCCCTGCTGCGTGAGCGACATCGTCTTCCCCCTCCTTTTCGTCCACAAGCGTTCCTGATCGTCTCCCATGAACTGGCTATTGGAAATTTTCACCGCTAATTCAGTTGCGCACTCCATCCTGGTCCTGTCCCTGGTGATAGCGGGAGGTCTGGCCCTGGGAAGCTTCAAGGCCTTCGGCATCAGTTTGGGCGTGGCCGGCGTCCTTTTCAGCGGGCTCCTCTTCGCGCATTTCGGGATCACCATCGACCCCACGGTCATGGAGTTCGCGCGGGAGTTCGGGTTGATCGTGTTCGTCTACACCATAGGCATGCAGGTGGGCCCCGGGTTCTTCGCCTCCCTCAAGCGCCAGGGACTGCCCTTGAACCTGATGGCCCTGGCGATCGTTCTCCTGGGCACGGGGATGACCCTCCTCGTCAGCCGGTACGGCCGGATCGAGCTTCCCATCGCCGCGGGCCTCCTGGCCGGCGGCACGACGAACACCCCCAGTCTGGCCGCGGCCCAGCAGATCTTGGAGGGCTCCGATATGCCCGGCCTGGGCTACGCCGTCGCCTACCCTTTCGGGATATTGGGCGTCATCATCGTAATGCTCCTGGTGCGGGCCGCGTTCCGGGTCGACCTCAAGGACGAAAAAGACAAGATGACCCTCGAAGACAGGCGGAGCAAGGTCAGGACCATGAACCTCGAAGTCAGGAACGAGAACCTGTTCGGCAGGCCCCTGAAATCCGTTCCCAACCTGGAGGAATGCGGGGTCGTGGTCTCGCGGATCTATCATGAGGGCTCCCTTGAAGTCGCCGAGCCGGACTCCATTCTGCGGAAGGGAGACGTGATCCTGGCGGTGGGTCCCAAGGAAGGCCTGGAGAACGTCCGCGTGATCGTCGGGGTGGAGAGCGCCCTGGACCTCCAGTCCCTTCCCAGCCGCATCACGAGCCGCCGGATACTT
>MGUT01000074.1:21795-22973 GCA_001800095.1 Elusimicrobia bacterium RIFCSPLOWO2_01_FULL_64_13
CTTCTGGGCCGTTTCGGCGTGACCGTCACCCGCGTCAGCCGGGCCGAGATCGAGCTGACCCCATCCTCCAACTTCCGTCTCCAGTACGCCGACACCCTCCTGGCCGTGGGCGAAGAGGAGGACATAAAAAAAGCCGCCAGGGAACTGGGAGATTCCCCCAAACAGCTCAATCATCCTCATCTCATCCCGATATTCGTCGGCATCGCCCTCGGGGTGGTCCTGGGCGGGGTGCCGTTCTACATGCCGGGAGTGCCGGCCCCGGTGAAGCTGGGCCTGGCCGGAGGGCCGCTCCTCGTGGCCATCGTCTTGAGCAGGATGGGAAGCTTGGGACCGCTCGTCTGGTACATGCCCACGAGCGCGAACTTCATGCTCCGCGAAGTGGGGTTGACGTTGTTCCTCGCCTGCGTGGGGTTGAAGTCCGGGGACAGGTTCGCGGCGACTTTGGTGGAGGGGAACGGGCTCTACTGGATGGCCTGCGCGTCTTTGATCACGATCGTTCCCTTGCTTTTGGCGGGGTTCTTCGCCCGGGCGGTATTGAAGCTCAACTACCTTTTGATCTGCGGAGTCCTTTCCGGCAGCATGACGGACCCTCCGGCCCTGGCTTTCGCCAATTCAAACACGAATTCCAACATCCCATCCGTGTCCTACGCCACCGTCTACCCCCTGACCATGATTCTGCGAGTGGTGGCGGTCCAGGTCATACTGCTTCTCTCTCGTTAGGCGGGAAATAATAATTGTGGGCAGGTTGTTCACAGGAGTGGACAACCTGTGGATATCTTATCTTTGTTCTTCGAGGATGTCCTCCATATCCAGGACCTCCGGCCAGGATTCGGTCTCGACGATATCCGCCCGCATTTTGAGCTCGGTTCCGTCATATTGGACCCTGTCGGTTCCTTGGGCCACGCCGGTCCGGACCACCCTGTCGTAAACCGTCTTCGCCGCCTGGCCGGTCAGGCCGAATCCGAACCCGTTCTTGACGAACTGTATCAGGACGAGAATCATGTTATCGGCGAATCGTTTCCATGCGTCCGGGTTCTTCGTGAACAGGGTCATGCTGACGGGCAGATTCAAGCGCTCGATGTCTCCAATGAGGAGCTCCGGAGTGCGGTTGGCGAGGACCTGGACGCTTTCGGGGATGTTCAGGTGCGCCTTGACCTGGTCGGCCAATTTCTTGGATT
>MGUT01000074.1:22997-28997 GCA_001800095.1 Elusimicrobia bacterium RIFCSPLOWO2_01_FULL_64_13
CCAGGGGCACGACGAAGGCCAGGATGGGTTTGGGACCGGTCCCGCCGGATTTTTCCGCCGACGAACTCTGCGCTCCCTGGATGACCGCCATGACGCTGGGATCCAGATTCATCCTGCCTTCCTTGATCTCCGTGAAGCCGTTCATGTCGACCACCAGGGCCGGGACTTGGCGGCTCTTGACCGCTTCCTTAACGGCCTCCTCCGCTATGAGCCCGCTGAAATCTCCCGGAGCCGCTTTCGCGAAGCGTTCTTCGCGCGGCTGTCCGCCGGACCCGCCGGCCGGAGCTTTCACCGCCAGGACTTCCTCGACGGAGTTGAGCGCCTGACTGACCGGATCCGATTCCGCCCCGGGGCTGCCTCCCATCCATTCAGGCAGGACGGCCATGACGGCGCGCAGGACCATTTTCCCCTCTTCTTCCAGGGTGGTGACGGGACTCTGCAGAAGCGTGATCCCCTCCCGGGCCGTCAATCCCAGGCCCGCGGCCAGGCGCCCGAGTTCGAACGCCACGCCGATCCTCTGTTTTAAGATCTGGAGACTGAAACCCTTCCACAATCCCGAGGTTCCCGGTCCAGCCGCGTTGGAAAGCACCCCCGGATGGGCGGCGAACGCGACGGGCACCGCCCCTCCCGAGCCGGGCACGGGATAGACCATGCCTTGCGCGAGCGATGCCGGCAGGCCGGCGAGTCCGACAGGCCGCGGCGCCGCCGTTTCCAAGCTTACTCCCGGCAACCCGATCTCGGCCAAAGCCGCGCCGGCGCGGAGTTTTTGAAGTTCATCCGTCTGCTCCGCCCAGCCGTTCCCATCCCCCATAATTCCCAGCATGGCCTTATCTGATATCCCGGGAAGTCCGGGATTGGCCACGGCCAGGGCGGCGCCGTAGAGGTGCGGCATGACCCCGTTTGCGGTCTCCCGGAGAGCTCCCCTGATCTCCGCCTGCTTGAACCCGGAGGCCTTCTGAATTATCTTTGCGGGCAGTCCTTTCAGGAAGGAGAATGCCGCGCCCGCGGTCGTGAATCCCGCCAGGGAAAGAGTCGCCAAGCCGTCCCACGCCCCCAGCATCTCCGGGCCGAATCCGGTCAGAGTCGAGGCGGCCGCGTCCGGAAAGGAAAACAGCGCGCCGGACCAGTCCGGGTCCATGGCAGTCGAGACCGCCTGGCCGGCCCAAGCCGCCTCCGGCGGGAAAGCCAGCCCCGCCAGCGCCAGGGCGCCCGCGACCAGGCCCGCGATCAGGAGAGGGGTCGAGGAGGACTTTCTGATCAGGTCGCGCATCCTCGCCGAAACCGATTTTTCCTGCGCAGCTCCGTTCTTGACCCTCAAGATTGAAACGCCCAATTCCTGCCCCGATTCCGGGTCTTTAAGGACCTTCTCCAAATCGGCCAGGTCCTTGTCCTTGAGATTTCCGGTCCGGGTCCCCTTGGGGTCATGGACCCACTCCAGAGCCGCCTCCGGGGCGACCGCCATCGAGGGTTCCGGCGCCTGCGCGCCGTGCCGGATCAGGTCCTCCATCCGCGCGCTCACGCGGGGACCGGAAACGCCGAAGAGCGTTCCCGGGTCGCTCGCCACCACGTATGTCCCGGGATTCAGAAATGGAAGGACCTGCCGGGCGATCTCAACCTTCCCGGCCGCCTTTTCATCCGGAGTGACGGGTGTCTCCATGGTGACGAGACTTTCCAATCCTTCCGGCGCGTAAGTCTTAAGGATTTCGTCGAACCCCGCTTTCCCGAAAGCCACTACGACTTCCCTGAACCCCTTTGCCATATTAAAGGAGAGGACAAGCACGTTTTCGTTCTCATTCCATTCAAAACTATCGGCTTTTAAAGTCTTGAGCGCAACTTCGATCTCGTTTCTGTTGTCATTCAGGGGATGCGCCCCCACCATGATGACTCGTCTGGGATTCGTGAGAAGGAAGGCCTCGAAGATTTCACCCGGAGGGCCCGTGTACAAGGTGACGCCCCCGGATTCCCGTCCCTTCGCCCCGATGATCTCCCTGACCCGCAGATAGTATTTCATGGCCAACGGCCGCAGGGACGAAACACCCCCCAGCCCTTTCCAGAGGACCCCGCCGATGAGGACCGGGGCAAGAATCGAGACGCCCCCATCGTCCAGGGGCGCAGCCATTCCGGCCGCAAGGCCGATGAGAAGGAATCCGATGAAGCTGAAGTTCGGCAGGGCTTGGAGCCAGCCGGCGGCGCCCTCCATCCCCATGGCCATGACCAGCCCGTTCAGCCAGACCCGCGGCTTCTCCGGCAGGGAAAGGATGACGCCGTTCACCGCTTCATTCTGGGCGGAGGTGATCCCCGCCTCCCTGTACCCGCGCTCGATGTCGAGGCGCGTCAGATCCCGGAACTTGCTCTCGTCCGACACCAGGATCAGACCTCCCAGCTCCATGAACCCCCAGGTTCCGGTGAACCTGCTGACCTGCAGTCCGGCCAGTCCCGCCAGCCGGCGGATGACCACCGGGTATCCGGACACCTCGGCTTTCCTGCTCGGGATGATGTAAATTTCCACGCCATCGCCCTCTACGGTTTTCCCGATCAGGTAGAAATCAAGATCCCGCGCCCTCAACGCCCGCATCACGATCTCCATGGCGCCGGCGGCGTCTTTTGCGTCCCCGCGGACCAGATACCCCGGGACCTTCCAATCTTGGATCTCCCTGATTTCCGCGGAGCCGATCCTATCCAACATCGCCGACCGGCTGTGTTCAACTGGCAGGATGCCGTCCGGCAGGATCCCTTCCAGACTCTTCCGTAGAATCAAATGATTGTGGTCGTGCCCGCGCATGGTGGCGCCCCGCCCTTCGTTCCGGAACGCCAGCCATTCCGGGTTGTCCCGGACCATCTGGATGAAGTCGCTGATCGTCTCGCGGGAACCCCTCCCCAGGAAGTCCTGCGGCACGTGTTCCTTCATTACGGCGAGGACGTGGTTCCCCACATAGGGCCAGTCGTTCTTGCGGGCGTAATACCGCGCGGGGAGCGCGGGCGCCCTCTCTCCGACTTCAAATTCTTTCTGCGCCGCGGAGTGCTTCTCGCAGATGGCGCACTCCCCTTCAGGATGCGCGACCGCGGGCGGCCTGAAAGCATTGGCCCGCGTCCCGTTCAGGGCGACCTTGTATCTTTCCCCCGAGAATTCCTTCACCGCTTCGACGACGCCTCCGGAAGCCCGCAGGTCCGTCACCAGCTCCCGGCTTCTCCCCCAAACGCCGATGATCAGCCAGAACGTTCCGATAACGATGGACGGAATTAAAATGGCCGCCCATGTGGGCATGAGCATAAGATAGTCCCACCCTGGAATATTGATGTGGGCCCAGATATACTTGTATCTGCCCGGCCGAGTGTTCATTAACCAATATTTAACTGAAGGGAAGACACCCGCCATGACTAAAAGCGGAATTCCAAAATAATAACCCGCGGTTCTAATGAGGTTATGCTTCTTTGTTTCCGGCCGGGTCGGGCCCGATTCAGGAACAGACGACACGGTTGTCCGCCCGCCCCCGCGGAACCGGTCCGCAATCCTTTGCAAAGGAGCGCGCATACGGCCAAAGATGCCGGCATCAGCTTCAATGTTCCTTATCGAGTGCAGGGCATAGACCAGCCAGAAACTGTCTGCGTGAACCAGGCCGGTCACGCTTGCCGCCAAGGAACCGACGGTATGCCCCAAGGGCAGGAGATAAACGCCCAGGAATAGGGCCGCCCAGGGCGCGGTGCGGAAGAGCACGGACCGCGGCGGGGCTCGGTCAAAAATGCCTTCAAAGAACATATGCAGGCCGGTAAAAAGGAGCCCCGCGCCGGCCAAACCGCCTAACCCGTACGGAGCCGCAAGGTCCAGGAAGAGAAGCGCCTCCACATATGGAGCAGCGACCGTATTGTAGACCCTGCGGACAGCGTCCGCTCCGCGGGCAAGTTTCACCCAACCAAGACCTCTAAACGCTTTCACCGCCCAACTGAATACCGGGTCCAGGAATGACAAAGGAACCTCTTCCCTCAAAATGTTTTCATCGATCACCAAGGGTCCATATCTATCGGTAAAAAGTCTTCTGCCCAACATGCGCACTTCTTCCGGGGTGAGCTCAAGTAATTTTTGCAGGACTTTGGCAAAATAATCCTGTGCTTCCGACGGCATCGTCTTCTCATCAATGCCCTTGACGCCCTTAAGTCCGAAGTGAAACCCTAGATAGTGGATAAGATCAGTCAGGACGTCCCGCCTTGTCGCCAAAAGAACGCCGACAGGCATTTCGCTCATTGCAAATTCATTAAAATAGGCGATTTTTTCGCCTCTCCCTCTTCCTCTTCCATGAGCATGCACGAGTTCATGCACCGTGGCACTCCGCGCTTCCAAATCCGTGAGTTTTTTCAAAGCTTTCTGATGGCGATCCAATAATCCCCGGATCGCTCTATCAATTTCTTCAACTCGCCTGGATTCCCGGCTCATGCCTAAGGCGGACGCCCTTTTCTTCACACCGTTAAGGGATGGTTGGAAAATAATCGTCCCGAAGAATGTCAATCCCATCTTCTTCAAAATGTCATCCCGTTCAGACAGATACATCCCGATTTCCGTTAGTCTATCAATCTCGGCCGATGAGAAGATCTGCGAAAGATCGCGCTTCATTAATTTCGAAGCGGATTCGCGCAGGTTCCCATTAATCGGCTGGTTCCAGATTAGATCAAGCCGCCCAACCAAGCGTAGGAGTATTTCCCTATTCATTGTTTGTTCATTATTTAATATCAGAACGGAGTTGGAATCCTGCGAGGATCTTAGACCAATCCAGTTAAAGACCGTCGTCCCCGCATCCCCTCCAATGTACCTAAGATAATTTACGGTCATCCTCCTTCCATCCAAATTATAGCCGCGCGCCTTTTCGATTAAGAACGGCCAAAACTCATAAAACCCTCTATTGATGGCGCTCGCGTTCATGCGCACGTAATAGCCGTACTGGACCAAGTATTGGTTGATCAGTCCGACTTGCGCCACAATCTCGTGCCGATTTTGTGATATCCCCTCGGATACCAGCACGAGCATCTCACGGACCATTTTACCGAAGAATGGATCCAATGAATCCGCTATCTGTATCAGTTCTTGCGCATATTCCTTATCGACAAAACCCGATGGATAGACAGTGTCATGCCACTTCGCCAGGAACGCTTGAACCACCCTGGCTTTTTTCGGGTCGACATTTTCATAGGACCTGGCAGCATAGAACTCAAACTCCGGCAGCCCCAAAGCAGCCAAAGCGTTGTCTTCGTTGATTTGCTCTTCCGAAAGCGCCCGCTCTTCTGCGGATGGAATGATTATCTCATCATTTTTGCCGGGCGCCTCTTCCGGTTGCCCTCCAGGAACCCTTTTTCCCACCGTGGACTCGATCACCTTCCCAGCAGGATTTCCTAGAATTGTGTACTTTAAATGGCTGATACTTTCCGGCCAAAAGATAGAGATTAATGCAATAATCATGAAAAATGGGACAACCGTATACGTGATCAGATCAATCTGACGCGCGGGATCACGGGCGACCCTCCGCATTCCAATACGCATCACCTGTCTCACCGATTCGATAGAATTGAGGATTTGCATGGCGTACGGACGGATTTCACCGGAGGTCACGAAATGCTCCATCTCGTGGTCCAGGAGGATGCTTCTTTGCAGAAAGCGGGGCAAGTGCTGGAAGGAGGGGATATCCACGTGTATGACGCGCTTGCCTTGTTCGACTTCGCGCTGGTCCACCCAGGCGATACGGGGCGCGCCGGCGTACTCGAATTTAAGCGTGACGTCGTGCCCCGCGACCATATTCGACAGGACGGCCTCCGTGGCGGCCCAGGCGGGGTTTTTCGGCCCGTCCCTGGTGCGGTTGGCCTTTCTTTGAGCGGAGGCGATGGACACCCCCTGCCAGGACATCATCACAAAACCCGCGACCGGGTGGATCACAAGCAGAGACTTCGCCAGGACCTCCATCCAGAGAGACGCCTTCCGGCCTTGCCGCGTTATGAACGCGAGGCGCGCGTTCAATA
>MGUT01000074.1:29033-30075 GCA_001800095.1 Elusimicrobia bacterium RIFCSPLOWO2_01_FULL_64_13
AGCCGAGAGTCCCCGCGATCAGGCCATAGGCCATCACGGCCGTCCCTCCGACACCCAAAGACGCCAATCCCGCCAGGAACGACCCCACGGCCGACACGGGGCTCCTCCTGTGCTTCTGGTCCAGCTCCTTATAGAGGTCCTCGACCCTCTTCGCCCATCCGGCCTCCTTCACCAGGGCCCAGAGGTCCATCCGGTTGGCCGCAAGGAAGAGGATGGCCTGGTCCAGGGAGAGAGCGGTGCGGATCAGCGCATCGCCCGTTTTTGGATCCAGAGCGTCAGGCAAAGACTCGTGGCCGGGCTTCAGTAGATTTCCAACGATCTTACGCAGGTTTTCCAACGCGCCCCGGTCTCCGGTAGCGGCTAAGAGCGCTGCCGCGAACGGAGAGGCGACATCGGGCCGGTCGAGGCCGAATTCGCTGTAACCGCCTTTGCCGTCCTGGCTCGGAGCGTAACCAAAAACGGAATGGCCCCTGCTCCTGGCGAGCATCTTCGTCAGCTCCACGTAGTTGGCGTGGCTCAAGCCCAGGGTGTTCCACGCGAGGGTGATCTCGTCGAAGAAAATATTCCCCATCAGCTCGACGAACGCGCTCATCTTCCAGCCCTCCGCCACGGGCGGGCCGTACTTGTTCGTCCAGCGGTAGAACATGCCGTCCAGGGCCTTTCTGTCCAGCTTGCCCATGGCCACCAGGGCCATGACGACGGTCCTGGACTCGCTGTTCAGATTGTCGTAGGTGAAATTGAACGGATTGTTGGCGGGGTTGCGGAACCGGACCGGCTTGCCGGTGGCGGCGTTCACGACGACGCCCGGCTTCATCCCCCGTTCCGCAAGGAACAGCATTGTATAGTCCTGGCCCTTGATCAGGTCCGCCGCCGCCCGGGAAATGGCGTCGTTCTTGCCCCGATACGCCTCGCTGGCAAGCGACAGGGCGACCGTCAGCCAGCCGGAATCCAGGGAGGAATAGCGGATGCGCCCGTTCTTGACCTCCGCCCGGACGCCGTCTTCATCCAGCTTGATGAACTCCGGGAATATGCCTTCGTAGGT
>MGUT01000075.1:0-1460 GCA_001800095.1 Elusimicrobia bacterium RIFCSPLOWO2_01_FULL_64_13
GAGGGGGTTCCCGTTCGGCCCCCAGGAGACCGTGATGCTGGTGATGTCCACCTGCGTCGCCGTGCTGGCTTCCGGTCTCCGGGCCAGGGTGGAGGTGCTGAAAACGGTCGACATGGGAGATTCCAGGGGAACGCCGTGGAGTCCCGGCGTGACCGTGCCTGAATCCACTGCCGTCACCCCGAAGAAGTAAGTGGCGTTGATCTCGAGCTGGACGGTCGCGGCCGATGACAGGGGATGGAGGGACGTGGAGCTAAGATTGACCGCGGCGTCCGTGGAGGAGACGAATTCGTATGTGGCGACGTAGAGCCGGTAGGCGTCGCGGTCGTCCGCGGCGGCCGGAGGACCCGGGTTCGTCCAGGAGACGGTGATGGAGGATTCGTTCACCTGGCTGGCTTCCGGCGAGGAAGGAGCGGGAAGAGGCAGGTCCAGGGCCGGGGCGGAGCTTAACTGGTTAAGATCCCCCTTTTTATAGAAACTCCAATTCAAGCTGTCGTCCCGGGATATGACGCCGAAAAAGTAGGTGGTGCCCGGATTCAGCCCCTCCGCCGCCAGACCGGCCTTCTCTCCGGGCACGACGCCGGTGGAGCTGAAATCGATGTCGTAATCCGCCGCTCCGAATTCCTGGACTCCATGGGTGGAGGAGAAATAGGCGAAGTCCACCGTCGAGGCGTGGACCCGGTAGTTCCCCGCATTCAGGGCGCCGGACATCTGGTCGTCGCCGGGAGCCGTCCAGTTCAGGATGACTTGTCCGTCGAGAGACCCCGTGAGGGCGGTGAGGTCCGAGACGCTGGAGGGAGGGGTCAGGTCCGGCGGGCCGAACGTCCAGGCGTTCACGGCATTGGAAAAATGGGAACGCGCCGAGGAACTGTCCACCGCGACCACGGTGAAATAATGCGTCGGGCCCGCGGAAAGGTCCGTGATGGTCCGGACTTCCTGGAGACCGGGTCCCTGGGGCGTGATCGTGTCCGTGAAAACGAACGCGGAATCGAAATCGGTCCAGGTCGTTATGGGTCCGGAGAGCCGGTAGCGGATGAGGTAAGCGGCGGCCGCGCCTATCGCGCCGTCCGCTCCGGGAGCGGTCCATCTCAACGTGACCTGGTTCTGGCTCGGCCCCTGGAGGGCCGTCAGGGAGGTGATGGCGCCGGGAGCGGACACCAACCGCATGAATCCGGAATGGAGCTCGTAGCTCGCTGAACTGAACGTCGAGACGCCGACCTCTCCCGCGCTCATGTTCAGCTCGTTGGAGGCCGAAGTGATGCCGGCGCGGCCGGCGTTCTTCACGGAGGCGGGCAGGACCGACTGTTCGCCGCCCTGGAAGGAGCCGGACCAGAGAGCGGACGCGCCCAGGACGGCAGCCAAGAGCCCGGCCGCCGCCGACCCGCGGGCCGGGAAATTCCGCCGCTTACCGATCATCCCGTTCGATCCAGGCATGGCCCCTTGTGGTCCTTACCTGACGAACT
>MGUT01000075.1:1478-5310 GCA_001800095.1 Elusimicrobia bacterium RIFCSPLOWO2_01_FULL_64_13
GTGCCGAGCCGCCCCGCCTCTCTCACGTAAGACCCGCAGGTCAGGTCCGCCCTCTGCGCGCTGTTCACGAACACGGCGCATTGTCCGTCCTCCCTCGTGCCGGCGGTCAGGGT
Organism: Elusimicrobia bacterium RIFCSPLOWO2_01_FULL_64_13; assembly: GCA_001800095.1. Classification (GTDB taxonomy): domain Bacteria; phylum Elusimicrobiota; class Elusimicrobia; order 2-02-FULL-39-32; family 2-02-FULL-39-32; genus 2-01-FULL-64-13. Next base: position 1,592 of record MGUT01000075.1, read on the forward strand.
GAAACTGCAGAGACTGTCGACCAGGTATAGCCCCGTTTTTTGTATCGTCACGACCCCGGCGGCTTCGGAATAGAATTCTGTATCCATCACGTCCTGGGTGTCGAGATCGAATTGCGTATAGGTGTCGAGAGCGGTGTTGTCGAACACGCTCGTTCTGCGCGCGTAATAGAATCCGTACCGGGCCACGTAACCCGTTACGCTCAAGTTCGTGGAAACGGCGATCTCGGCCAGGGAGCTGTCCAATGACGAGCCGGAGCCGAACGTGACCGCTCCCGTCACGGTCCCTCCCGCCAGGGGAAGCTTGGTCGCGTCATCGACATTCGTGATCGCCGAGCCGTCGGCCGACGGGTAATTTCCCGAGCCGTCCAGGCGCACGAGCTGATTCGCGCCGTTGAAGCCGTTGCCTTGCAGGGTGACGCTGGACGCGTCAAGCGAGGCGTTCGGAGCCAGGCCGGTCAGTTTTTGAGCGTCCAAAAACCCTTGCGCCGTCGTGATGACCAAGGCGTCGCTGCCCGTGATGATGGTCCCTCCCACTTTCAAGTCGGTCCCGACCCGCAGGCCGGTCTGTATCGTCCCGCTGGAGACGTAGAAAGTCGCCCCGTCCTGGAGGGTCTCCTGGTTCAGGATGAACTTTGAACTCGAGGAGGATACTACGTCGGCCACCGCCGCGCGGTAAGCGTAGGGGCTGGTCACCAAGCGTTCGCGCGGGCTCAAGGTCTCACCCCCCACTTCGATCTCCAGATAGGCCGCGTCCCCGCCGAAAACGGCGCTCGTCAGCGGGGTGCCGTCCCCGAGCTGGATGGAAAAGACGCCGTTAGTGACGGACACGCTTCCCTGCGTCTCCGTCCATAACGGGCCGGCGCAGCTTGCCGCCAGGGAATCGCAGACGCGGAAGGTCATGCTGTACGTCCCATTCTTGGGGTTCTTGTTCGAGTCCAGCAATCTGCCTTGGAAGTTGATGCGGTCCGGCACGGCGGAGAATGCCGCCGAGCGCAGTCCGAAGACCAAGGCCAGCGTGAGGATTTGCATCTTTGTCATTGTGTCCTCCTTTGGGGCATGTTTTAAATTTTTACCGTTCTGCGCGCGTACGCATGAGCGTGCGCCTGCCCGCACGCGCGTAAAAAAAAGAGACCCCCGCGCCTTTTGAGGCGGGCGCGGGAGTCTGGATTCAAGGGCCTGGAATGAAGGGATGGATGCCATGGCCATTTGACCTATGTTTAGCAATTCCCATGCCATGGCAATTACTTGTGTGATTATCCGTTAATGATTATAAAACTTTATCTATGGCATCATAATTTATTAATACTAATAATAATATTACTAAGTATTATTTTTGATAGAGTCGATAAATTTTATTTATTGCTTGATCCTGGATATGGCAGGGTTGTGTAGGATTTGGAGGTAGGGAAATGCTAGAAAATCAAGAGGGTAGAAACGTGGACATAAATCCACAAATGTAGATATATATCCACATTCCTGCCTACGCGGCGGCCGGCCTAAAAAGAGGCCCGGGTCAGGTCAGCTTGAACTTTTTTAGCTTGTTGTAGAGGGCCTTGCGGTCGATTCTAAGCCTTTTCGCGGCGAGGGACTTGTTGCCCTTGCATTGGGCGAGGACTTCTTCGATGAGCTGTTTTTCCAGGACTCCCGCGGCATGTTTCGAGGCCTTCTTCAGCGAGATCCTCCGGCCGGAGCCGGTGTTCGAGAGCGTCTTCTCGACGAACTTGTCGCGGGTGAGCAAGATCTGCAGGTGCTCGGGCCGGACCTCGGTTTCGGCCAGGAGGGCCGCGCGGTAGACGGCGTTCCGGAGCTCGCGGACGTTGCCCGGCCAGGAATAATTCTTCATGAGGCGCACGGCCGGCTCCGAGAATCCGGAGACGTTCTTTTTCATCTCCTCATTGGCGTTCTCGAGGAAGAAAGCGGCGAGTTTAGGGATGTCTTCCGCGCGTTTGCGCAGGGGCGGGATCACCAGGGTGAATTGGTTCAGCCGGTGGAAGAGGTCTTCGCGGAATTTCCCCTCTTTTTGGAGGCCGGTAAGGTCGCGGTTCGACGCGACGATCACGCGGGCGTCCACTTCGATCTCCTTGTTCCCCCCCAGGTGCTGGACCTTCTTTTCCTGGAGCACGCGCAGGAGCTTGGCCTGAACCGTCAGAGGCAGGTTGCCGATCTCGTCCAGAAAGAGGGTGCCGCCGGAGGCGATCTCGAACTGGCCGAGCTTGCGCTTGTCCGCTCCGGTGAAGGCCCCCTTTTCGTAGCCGAAAAGCTCGGATTCGACGAGGGTCTCCTGGAAGGTCCCGCAGTCCAGGGAGACGAAAGGGCCGTCCTTCCTGGCGCTATGCTGGTGGATCCTGTGGGCGAAGACCTCCTTTCCCGAGCCCGATTCCCCCAGGATGACCACGGTCAGGTCGGTCGGAGCGATCTTGTCCGCGGTCTGGAGCGCTTCGGTGATGGCGGGACCGCGGCCGATGACTTCCGGACCGCCTCCGGCGGAAGCCCTCTGGCGGAGGATCTCGATCTGGCGGGTCTTGTCGCGCTCTTCGATGGCCTTGCGGACGAGGAGGGAGACCTCGTCGTTATCGTAGGGTTTGGCGATGTAGTGGTAGGCGCCGGACTTGATCGCCTGGACCGCGGATTTGACGGAGGCGTTCCCCGTGAGGATGATGACGGGCAGGTGCGGGTCTATCTTGCGAATTTTTTCCAGGATCTTCAGGCCGTCCGCCTGGCCTGCTCCGAGAGAAAGGTCAAGGAGGACCGCGTCCAACGGCTCCTTTTCTATGAAGCCCAGGGCGGGGGCCGCGGTCTGGAAGTCGAGGCACTTGAACCCCTCAAACTCCAAAAAAAGCTTGACGGCCTGGCAGGTCTCCTTGTGGTCGTCGAGGATGACGACGGTCCGGCTCATTTCGGCTTGTCCGGCGAACTCCTCGGGCTCACCAGCGCCGAGAACGAGAGGGTCATGCGGGTCTCGCCGGGGCGGGACCTGCAGGCGAGCTCGCCGTCGCTGTTCTCGACGGCGGCCTTGGCGGAATAGAGGCCCATGCCGGTCCCCTGTCCTTTCGTCGTGAAAAAGGGCATGAAGATCTTGTCCATGATCTCGGGAGGGATTCCCGGCCCCGTGTCCGAGATGTCGAGCATGACCCGTTTTTCCGACCGGGCCGGTTCGGCCCGGGTGGCGAATTTCAGCGTGCCGCCGTCGGGCATGGCATCGATGGCGTTGATGGCGATGTTGAGCACGGCCGTTTCTACGGCGTGGATGTTCAGCACGAGCTCGGGGAGGTCCCGCGCGAGGTCGGTCTCGACCTTGACCCCCTGCTTTCTGGCCCTGGCGTCCACGAAGTGGGAGACGCGGTCGACGATGTCGTTCAGGAAGCAGGATTCCCTCCTGGCCTCGGTCTGGCGGGCCATGCCCAGGTAGCCCGTGAGGAGGTTCTTGATGCTCTCCACGTTGCGCGTGACGAGTTCCCAGGCCTGCCTTTCCTTCTCGCCGGGAGAGAGCTTGTTCAGGACGAACTGGGCCGTGCTCGATATGACGCCGAGGGAGTTGCGGATGTCGTGGACGACGGCGGCGGCGGCGTTGGCGAGGGGTTTGATGCGGTTGATCCGGTTGATCTCCTGGCTGGCGAGATCCAGGTTGCGCCGGAGGAGGTCCAATTCTTGTTGAGTGTCCTGTTTTTCGTTGGTCTCGGTCATGGAGCCGTCCTTGAGAGCGCTCATATTGGAAATAG
>MGUT01000076.1:0-2536 GCA_001800095.1 Elusimicrobia bacterium RIFCSPLOWO2_01_FULL_64_13
ACTTTTCCCTGAAAAAGACGCGGCGGGTCCTCCTCATCAAAGAACCCTACAGGATGGGGGACCTCATGCAGATCACTCCGTCCCTCCGGGCGGTCAAACAGGAGATCCCATCGGTCTTTTTAGGGCTGGTGATCCAGGACAGGAACCTTCCCGTCTTCGAGGACAATCCCCATGTGGACAGGCTCTTCATCTACCGGAAAAGACGGTTCACGCGGCGGCCGTGGGAATGGCTCGGATTCCTTCGGGAGATCCGTTCGGCGCACTTCGAGATCGCCGTGACCCTGGAAACGGAGAGGACCCACCTGACCAACGACCTCATCGCGCTGTTCTCCGGAGCGCCCGTGAGGGCGAGGTACGACGGCATGGACCTGGGCAACCCGAGCTCGAACGCTTTTTACAACCTCCGCGTGCCGCGCCCTATGGAAACGCATGAAGTGGACCGTAATTTCGGGGTCCTGAAGGCCCTGGGGCTCGAGATGCGGGGCCGCGGTCTCGAATTCAAAGTGCCGGGACCAGAGAAGGCCGCGGCCAGGAATACCGCCGACGCCGCCATCCTGGAGAGCGGCGGCAGGCCCGGCTCTCCGTTCCTCCTCATCCATCCCGGGTCCTACAAGCTCAATAACCGCTGGCCCCTGGAAAGGTTCCTGGAGGCGGGTTCCCGCATCCGTTCCTCCGGCGGCACGATCCTCTTTCTTCTGGGACCTTCGGAGGAGGAGTGGGGGCCGTCGATCCGGCGGGAGGGCTTCGCGGTCCTCTCCGGGATCCCGCTCAGAGAAATGGCGGCCCTCTTGTCGATAGCCGACCAGGTGCTCTGCAACGATACGGGAGTCATGCATATCGCCGCGGGCGTGGGCGCCCGGACTCTCGCCCTCTTCGGAGAGACCGATCCTGAACGCTGGAAGCCGCCCGGCGGGCACGTCGCCGCTCTCCGCTCTCCGGACAGGAACGTGGCCTCGATCGGCGTGGAGGAGATCGTTTCCCGACTGTCAGGCCGGGGCCCGCCGGTCCGCTAGGGCGTCCGTTCCGGCGCCGGGAGCGGCGGGCTACTTTTTCCCCTGGAGTTCCTTCACGCGGCCCTCGTAGGTCCTGATGCCCTTGAATATGGCTTCGGCCATGTCCGCGCGGAATGCCTTCTTGCGCAGCTTTTTTTCCTCCTGGTCGAAGGTGATGAAGGCGGTCTCCACCAGGACGGCCGGCATCTGCGCTCCCCGCAGGACGTGGAACTGGGCCTGCTTCACCTCCCGCATCGGGACTTCGCCGGAAGCTTTGACGGCGTTGAAGATCGTCCGGCAGAGGAGGGAGGACTGGTTGATGAACTCCGTCCGGGCCATGGACATGAGGAGCTGGGTCACGCTTGAATTCGGCTTGGCCGATTTTTCCAGGGCCAGCACCGAGTTTTCCAGGTCCGCCGTGGCCTGGGCTTGGTCATCCGTCGCCTTTTCCGAAAGGAAATAGATCTCGAACCCGCCTTCCTTTTTCTTGAGGGAGGCGTTGCAGTGGATGGACAGGAAGAGGTCCGCGCGGTTGCGGTTGGCGTAGGCCGACCGCTCCTCGAGAGGGATGAACGTGTCGTCCGTCCGGGTCAAAAGCACCTCGTAGCCGCCCTGGACCCGGAGGATCCGCGCCAGCTGCAGGGCGATCTCGAGATTGACGTCTTTCTCCTTGGTGCCCCGCTTTCCCATGGCTCCCACGTCCTTGCCGCCGTGGCCCGGGTCGAGCACGATGCGCCGGACGGCCCCGGCGGAGCGCGCCGGGTCCTCCTTGGGGGCGCGCAAGGACGGTCCTTCCAGGGAGAGCGCCGCGGCCGGGTCCCGCGGCAGTTCGATCTCGGCCAGGTCCCCGGGCCCGGCCGCCCCGGCGGCCGAGGGGTCCTCGATCTCGAGCACCAATCGCGCCGGACCTTCCTGGACCGACCACCTGTGCGTGGAATGCCGGTCCGCCAGCCAGGCCTCAAGGACGGCTCCCCGCTTCGAGTTGCCCATCTTCAACCGCCGGACCAGGCCTTCCTTGATGTTCAGGTCCTTGGAGTTCTTGAAGTTGGCGTCCGCGAACCGCACCGTGATCCTGCTTCCTCTCCGCTTGACCTCGGGCGCGAGAGGGCTGCCGGACGGCACGACGATGCGGGTGAAGCCCGGCCTGCGGAAGACCTGGGGGACGGACAGGCGGAAACGCTTCTCGGCGATCAGGGTCAGATTGGACGGGTTCCAGGCCAGGTCGCAGTCGGTGACGTCCTCGAATGAGGAAGAGGTCAGGAACCCGGCCGGAATGAACGCGGACCCATCCTCGATGACGGCCGGAGCTTCCATGCGTTCCGGCCTGGAATCGATCCGGACTTCGCGGCTTTCCAGCTTGAAAGCGATCCGGTGGTTCTGGACGCGCAGGACGGCGAGATCCTCCAGAGGGTACCATTGCAGTTTTCCCCGGAACATCCCGGCCACGGGCTTCAAGGCGAGGTAATCGGTCCCATGGAGGCGTTTGGTCTCCGCCGTTCCGACGGGGACGCCGTCATAGAGGAGACCGGCCCGCTCCGCTCGCG
>MGUT01000076.1:2548-3021 GCA_001800095.1 Elusimicrobia bacterium RIFCSPLOWO2_01_FULL_64_13
GAGCGGCCAGAAGCAGGACGAGGACGGGGAAGATCCGTTTCATGTCAGGCGAGCTGGCCGCAGGCGGCCTGCAGGTCCTGGCCCTGGGGCCGGCGCGTGTGCACGTTCCACTTTTTTCCTGCCAAAAATTCAAAGAATCTCCCGGCGGATTTCCGGCTTGGTTCCCGGTAGGGCAGGCCGTTCACCGGGTTGTAGGGGATGAGGTTCACCTTGGGCATCCGGGCGAACCGCGCCGATTTTAACACCCGGATCAGCTCTTCGGCGTGCTCCAGGCCGTCGTTGACGCCTCCGAGAAGTATGTACTCGATGGTCAGCTCGGCCCCGCTCCGCGCCTGGTAGAACTTGCAGGCCTCGAGCACCTCCGGGATGGGGAAGCGGGCGGAACGGGGCATGATGGTTTTCCGGAGTTCGTCGTTGGCCGCGTGCAGGGAAAGCGCCAGGTTCACCTTCAGGCCTTCCTCGGCGATCCTGCG
>MGUT01000076.1:3031-3707 GCA_001800095.1 Elusimicrobia bacterium RIFCSPLOWO2_01_FULL_64_13
AGCCCTTCGGGAGCGGTCATCCATCCCGCCGCCTTCACCGTTTCGGCGGCGTTGGCCAGGGGTTCTCCCATGCCCATGAAAAGCACGTTCCTGACTTTCTGGCCGAGGAGCTTTTCCGACTGCAGCACCTGGTCGAGGATCTCGCCGGAGGAGAGGTTCCTCTTGAAGGGGACCGTGCCGGAAGCGCAGAACCTGCATCCCCACTTACAGCCGACCTGGGTGGATACGCAGATGGACTGGTAATTTTCGCGCGGGAGGATGACGCTGGCGAAAGAGAGGCCTTCGGCGGTCTTCCAGATGATCTTGACGGTCCGGTCCACCCGGGAACGTTCGATGTCGAAAGGCGTCAGCTTGAAAAGTGAAAAGCGTCCTTCCAGGTCCGTCCTCACATCCTGGGGCAGGTCGGACATGTCCTCGAAGGCGCCGGCGCGCCGTTTGAAGACCCAGGTGCAGACCTGCCGGGCGCGGTAGCTCTCTCCCGGGAACCGGGAAAGCAGGTCCGGATAGGTCTGGTCGAGCAGGTGGGGGGCTTCCCGCCTCAAGCGAGGATCTCTCCAGGCCGGAGACGGTAACCCTGGAGGAAGGACCAGGCGTCGATCTCTTTCCTGCCTTCCGGCTGGACGCGGAGCACCCAAAGCCGGCCCGGCCGGCACTGGACGGAAAATCCCAGGTTTTT
>MGUT01000076.1:3724-18721 GCA_001800095.1 Elusimicrobia bacterium RIFCSPLOWO2_01_FULL_64_13
TCCCGGGAACGGCCGCGGCCGGTTCCGGGGCGTCGTCGCCGCGCTCGGCGCGGAGGATCTTGAGCAGCCTGCCGTCGGGCATGAAGGCGTGGCAGCCGGACCGGACGAAGGCCCGCACCCTTCTTGCGATCTCGTCCGCCGGGCTTTTCCAATCGACGCGGAGATCGCTCTTTTTGACGAGAGGCGCCGAGGTGGCTTCGCCCGACTGCGGCTCGCCGGCCGCCTCGTTCCGTCCCACCCGCGCGAGGGTCTCTTCCAGGACCTGGATCCCCACAGGGATCAGTTTTTCCTCCAGGGAGACCGCGTCGTCGGTCTCCCGGATCCCGATCTCCATCCGGGCGACGATGGGTCCCGTATCCAGGGTCTCGGACAATCTGAAGGAGGTGACGCCCGTTCTCGCCTCCCCGCGGGCGATGGCCCATTGGATGGGGGCCGCACCCCTTAAGCGGGGCAGGAGGGAAAAATGGATGTTGTAGCAGCCACTGGGGAAAAGCCCGAAGGCCTCCTTCGGCAGGAGCCGGCCGTACGCCACCACGATCCCCACTTCCGGCTCGAGCCGGGCGAGGGCTCCCAGGAAATCCGGGTCGCGAAGGTCGGAAGGCTGGAGCACGAGGATGCCCTTCGATTCGGCGAAGGCCTTCACGGGAGAGGGACGGACCTTCCGCCCTCGTTCGGCCGGCTTGTCGGTCCGCGTGACCGCCCCGACCAGTTGGACGCGGGGGGCCAGGTATTCCAGGAAAGGAACGGCGGCCTGGGGAGTTCCCCAGAAAACGGTCCGCGGCATTTACGCGTTCCACCTTTCGCTCCGGGCCGATCTCTTGATCAGGGAGAACATCCGGACGCGCTTCACGAATGAGAGATGGTCCACGTACAATTTCCCGTTCAGGTGGTCGGTTTCGTGCTGGAGGGCGCGGGCCAGGAGGCCTTCTCCCGTGATGACGACCGGCAGGCCCTTCTCGTTCAGGGCCGAGACCTTGGCGGAGGCGAAGCGTTTGATCGGGGCCAGGAACCCGGGGATGGACAGGCATCCCTCCTCTTCTTTCAGTTGGCCGCTCAACTCGGTGATCCTGGGATTGATGAGCACGATGGGAGACTGGCGCCCCTCGGCCTGGATGTCGATGACCGCCAGCGCGAGGGAGACCCCCACCTGGTTGGCGGCAAGCCCGACGCCCGGAGCGTCGTACATCGTTTCGAACATGTCCCCGATCAGCTTCCGGACCTCCCGGTCGATGGATTTGACCGGCTGGCACCTCCGGCGCAGGACCGGGTCGCCGTATTTGACTATTTTTCTGATGGCCATGCGTTCAGCCCCTCTTACCGGCCCAGGATCATCTTGACGGACGCGACGAGGAGCGTGACCCCGAAGATCCGCCGGAGCATGAGGTCGGGCAGGTGCTCCGCCGCCTTGGCCCCCAGCAGTCCCCCGAAGAAGAACGCCAGGCAAATGAGGCCGGCGGCCTTGAGGTCCACGTACCCCGCCTTGTAATAGGTCCAGGCGGCCAAAAGACCGATGGGCGGGACCATGAGCGCCAGGGACGTTCCCTGGGCCTGGTGCTGGCCCATGCCGAAGAAGAGGACCAGGGCGGGGATGATGATCAGTCCTCCGCCGATGCCGATGAGCCCGCTGAACGCTCCCGCGATCAGTCCCAGCAATAGATAGGGGATGGTCTCCATGTCTGCCTCCTTGGCCGGCGCGTCACGGCGGTCCGATCCGGGGCGCCTCCGGCAGTCCTTCTTTGAGCGATTGAAGTTTCTGGTCCATGCGGTCGAGCTTCTTCGAGGCGTCGGCGAATTTCTTCTGGGCGTTGGCGATATGGCCGCCCACGGTCTCGAAATCCTCGTTGAACTTCTCCAAGTCACCGTGGAGGCGTCCCAGCTCGGAAAGGATCTCGCGGGCCTGGCTCTCGATCTTCAAGCCCCGGAACCCGAGGGCGAGAGTCATGAGGTAGGGGTAAAGGGAATTGGGCGACACCGGGAAGACGTGCTTGCGGGTGGAGTAGGCGTAGAGGTCGTCGCCCGGTTCGGTCCCTCCGGACCGCACGATCGTCTCGTAGTAGACGTTCTCGGCGGGGAGGTACATCAGTGCGAAGTTCATGGTCCCTTCGTCGGGGAGGATATATTTGGACGAGATGTCGTCGATGTGCTTCCTGATGTTGCGGTTGAATTCCCTGCGGGCCTGGTCCCGCTCTTTTTCATCGGGCAATTCCGACATGCGCCGGAAATTGTCGAGAGGGAACTTGGCGTCGATGGGAATGAGCCCGTCTTTCAAGTGGATGACGGCGTCCACCGTGTTGCCGGTGCGGAAGGAATATTGCAGGGAGAAGAATTCCTCGGACGGCAGGATCTCGCGCAGGATGTTCCCCAGAAGGATCTCGCCCATGGCCCCGCGGAGCTTGGGGGGCTTGAGGATCTCCTCCAGGCTGGCGATGTTCTTGGTGGTCTCGAAGATCCGCTGGGTGGCCTGCTCCAGCGAGCCGAGCTGGGTGCTGACGTTCTGGACCACCTGGGAATAGCTGTCGAGGCGGGAATGGATCTGGCCCGCGCTGGCCTGGAGGTTCTGCGCCACCTCCCGGGCCATCTCCCCGATCCGGTTCTGGGTGAGGTCGGCGGAGCGCGACAGACTTTCCGAGACCTGGGACCGGAGGGATTCCACCTGCTGCTGGAGGAGCGTCAGGGGCAGGACGGATTCGGCCCGCCTGCCGCGCAGCTCCCGGTAGAGCCAGAGAGCGAGGGCCGCCACGGCGGAGAAAAGGAGGAGGAGAAGGGCCAGGACGAGGAGGAGGATGGGCTGGGTCATTTGATCGCCGGACAGATCTTCTCGTAGGCGCACCAGCGGCAGGCGAAGCCCGGTTTGGCCGGGAAATCCCGCCGGGAGATCCCCGCGACGGCCTCCTCCGTTCTTGCCAGGGCCTTTTCCAGGAATTCCGGTCGGGGAGCCACGCTCCCTTCCAGGCCGCTCTTGACGAAGGACAAGGTCAGCCGGTCCGGGAGCCGGCCGAACCTCCGCTCGAAGGCCAGGGCGTAAAGCGCGAGTTGGGAGCTCTCCGCCGCTTTTTTCCCGGCCTCCTTCGCGCTTTTGACGTCGCCCGTCTTGAAATCGATGATGGCGGATCCGCCCTCCGACATGTCCACGCGGTCCCATCGGCCCCGGATCGCGGCGCTCCCGGCGGGACCGCCCAGGGTCATGCGGAAGCTTTCCTCCACCAGCGCCGGCCGCCGGCGCGACCTCTCTTCCTTCCGCCGGTACGCGGTCAGGACCTTCCTCCCTTCTTCGAGCCGGCGTTCCTCGTGCTCCCGCGACACGAAGCCTTCCGACCTCCAGGCGGATTCAAAGACCCGCAGGAGTTCGGCGAGTTTGAATTTCCTGCCGTCGCGGCGGGCGAGATGGTAGAATTTCAGGGCTTCATGGACGGCGATGCCGAAGACCGTCGTATGGTGCAGGAGGACCGGGATCCGGAGCACCCGGGCGAACTTGTACTTGAGCGGGCAGGCCAGGTAGTCCTCCACGGCCGTGGCGGGCAGGACCAGACTTCCCGCGGGACCCTCTCCCGGGGAGGCCGGGGCGCTCCCGGCCCCGCCCGAATAGATGCCGAGCGCGTCCAAGGGCGGCTTGGGGCCGGGTGAGGCGGCCAGGCGGGGTTTGTCCAGGCATTCCGAGATGAATTGGGACGCCTTCCATTGTTTTTTCTTTCCCAGGTTCATGGAGCTCGACAGGTGGAGCTCCTTGCGGGCGCGGGTCATGCCCACGTAGAAAAGCCGGCGTTCTTCCTGGATGTGGTAGTCCCCCGACGGGAGGATGTCCCGGATGAGGGATTCGGGCAGGTCGATCAGGTCGGGCCTGTCGCTCAAGGGGAAACGCCCCTGTTCGAGGCCGGCCAGGAACACCGCGTCGAATTCCAGGCCTTTGGCGGCGTGGACCGTGAGGATATGGACCGCGTTCTCCTCCAGGGTCGCTTCCGCGCTCGAGGGATCCTCTCCCGCCAGCCGCAGGGGTTCGAGGTAGCGGACGAAGAGATGCAATCGGTCATAGAGGCAGACGTGGCCGAACCTTTTGACGATCTCGAAGAATTTCTCCAAGTTCTGCGCCTCGCGCGCGCTGGAAGCGTCGGAGGATCTCGCCAGACGCTCCAGGGTGCCTTTCGATTCGAGGTACTGGTAGATGAGCCGGCCCGTGGGCATCTTGGAGGCGAGCTCGCGGGCGCGTTCGAGGTCGGAACGGATCTCCTTGAGGATCGGCGCCGATCCGGGCGAGAGTCCCGGCAGGGGCCGTTCCGCCGCCCTCCCGATGACGTCCCCCAAAGGGAGCTTTTCCTTGTCGGCCGACCGGGTGAGGACGGCGCAGTCGGATCCCTTCAGGCCGTAGAGGGAGGAAGCGGCCAGGTAGTAGAGGCTCGCGGAATCCCCGGGGTCGTCCACCGCCCGCAGGAAAGCGAGCAGGACCCTGATTTCCTCCTGGTCGTAGAGCCCGGCGTTCCCGGAAAACCTCCAGGGGATCCCCGCCAGGTTGAGGGACTTGACGTAAGGTTCCGCGGCCGCGTTCGTGCGCAGGAGGATGGCGAAATCTTTGGGGGAGCTCCCGCCGCCGGAAACGCGCCCGCGGATCTCGTCCGCGATGGCTTCGGATTCGGAGAACACGGATTCGTGCCGGACGCAGCGGATGCCCGGCCCGGGCTCGCGGTGCGAGCGCAGCATCTTGTTCAGCCCGTCGCGGTACTCCAGCCGGTCGGGATTGTTGTGCTGGATGATCCGGTAGGCGGAATCCAGGATCTCCTGGGTGGAACGGTAGTTGTCCGCCAGGACGATCTGGGCGGCGTCGGGATAGGCCGAGCGGAAACCCAGGATATTCGAGAGGCAGGCCCCGCGGAACTTGTAGATGGACTGGTCGTCGTCGCCCACCACGGTGATGTTCCGGGAGGCGCCCGCGGCCAGCTTCAAGAGCTCGAACTGCGCGTAATTGGTGTCCTGGAATTCGTCCACAAGCACGTAGCGGTAGCGCTCCTGGATCCTCCCGCGGACCGACGGGTGGCCGCGCAGGAGCTTGAGCGCCAGGAGCACCTGGTCCCCGAAATCGATGAAGCCCTTCTTCGCCTTCAGGTCCTCGTAGGCCTGGAAGGCGCGGGCGACCTCGAGGGTCCTTTGGGCGTCCTCCTTTTCTTCCGGCGACGCGGCCGCGCTCCGGGACTTCTCCGCTTCGGCCAGGAGGTCCCGGGGCGCTATGTCCTCGTCCTTGGCCCTGCTGAAGACGGAGAGGAGCGCCGCGATGAACCGGTGGGGGTCCGACAAGGGAGCGTAATGCTTGAGCCCCAGCTTGGGAAGGTGTTCCGTCAGGAAGACCGCCGCCTCGGGCTGGGAGAGGACGCGCGCGTCCGGCGAGAGCCCGATCTCGAAGGCGAACTCGCGCAGGATCCGGTCCCCGAAGGAGTGGAAGGTGGAGATCCAGACGTCGTTGAAACCGTAGGGAAGGAGCCGGTCCACGCGGTCCTCCATCTCCGCGGCGGCCTTCTCCGTGAAGGTGAGGGCGAGGATCTCGTTCGGGCGCGCGCGTTTGGAGACGATGAGATTGGCGATCCGGCGGGCGAGGACGGTGGTCTTCCCCGTTCCGGCGCCCGCCACGATGAGGAGCGGGCCGTCGCCGTGCAGAACGGCCCCGGCCTGGTCGGGATTCAGGTCCCGGAGGAGGTCCCTCCGGATCTCCGGGAAGCGGAGGCCGTCCGGCCTCTTATTTTTGCGGAGGACCGTCGGAGCCACGGCGATGAAAGGTCCAGACCACGGCGAAGACGACGCTGAAAAGTGCGGCGTTGGCGATGCCGAACACCTTGAACACCAGGTCGCGCGAGAGGATGGCCGAGGGCAGCATGGCCAGCAGGCAGCACTCCACGCCGGTTACCCATGCCAGGCTGATGTCGCGGGAGGACCTGCGCCTGAATATCTTGATGACGAGGGGGATGTTCCAGACGGGCAGGATGGCCGCGGCGAGCGCGCCCAGCCAGATGAAGGAGGAGTCGAGCGTCACGGCCGCCGGTCCCCCTCCGTGGATTCCCGGACCAGGAAACGGTACTCGATCTCCCCCGGCCGGATCAGACCGAGCTCCCGGCGGGCGATCTCTTCGATCGTCCCGGGGTCGTTTTGGTAGCGGTGGATCTCCATGGTCAGTTTGCGGTTGGCGGAACGGGTCGCTTCCAGCTTGCGCTCAAGCTCCTTGAGGGTCCGCCTCTTCTGCCAGAAGGAGCGGATGTTCTCGCTGGAGAACAGGATGCCCAGGGCGGCGGCGGCGATCAGGAGCCATTTCCCCGATGACACGGCCCGGCTCCCGCGGTCCTAGGCAAGCGCCAGGGCGAACTTCCCCGCGAACTCGGAGCGGGATCCGAGCTGTTCCTCGATGCGCAGGAGCTGGTTGTATTTGGCGATCCGCTCGGAGCGGCTGGCGGAGCCGGTCTTGATCTGCCCGGCGTTGGTGGCCACGGCGAGGTCCGCGATGAAAGTGTCCTCGGTCTCTCCGGAGCGGCGGGAGATCACGGTCGAGTAGCCCGCCTTCTGGGCCATGGTGATGGCCTCCACGGTCTCCGTCAGGGTGCCGATCTGGTTGAGCTTGATGAGGATGGAGTTGGCGATGCCTTTGCGGATGCCTTCCGACAGCCGTACGGTATTGGTCACGAAAAGGTCGTCGCCCACGAGCTGGACTTTCCTGCCCAGCTTTTCGGTGAGGAGCTTCCATCCGTCCCAATCATTCTCCGCGAGGCCGTCCTCGATGGAGACGATGGGGTATTTGGCGATCCAGCCCTCGTAGAATCTGACCATGTCGGCCGGGCTCTTCTCGCGATCCGCGGTCTCGCCTTCGAGCACGTAGCGGCCCTTGGAGTAGAATTCGCTCGAGGCGGGATCCAGGGCCAGGGCGACGTCGGTCCCGGGTTTGAACCCGGCCCCGTGCACGGCTTCGAGGATCGCTTCCACGGCCTCTTCGTTCGATTTGAGGTCGGGGGCGAACCCGCCCTCGTCCCCGACGGCGGTGTTCAGGCCCTTCTTGCGCAGCACCGATTTGAGCTCATGGAAGATCTCCGCTCCCCAGCGCAGGGCCTCCGCGAACGTCGGGGCCCCCACCGGCATGATCATGAATTCCTGGAGATCCACGTTGTTGTCGGCGTGGGCGCCGCCGTTCAGGATATTCATCATGGGGACGGGGATCAGGGTGGTCTTCGCCTGCAGGCCGTAGGCGCGGCGGATGCTTTCATATAGGGGGAGGTCCTCCGCCGAAGCCGCCGCCCTGGCCGCGGCCAGAGAAACGCCCAGGATGGCGTTGGCCCCGAGCTTGCCCTTGTTGGGGGTCCCGTCCAGCTCGATCAGCTTCCGGTCGAGTTCGGCCTGGCGCGAGGCGTCCATTCCCAGGATGGCGGGAGCGATTTTTTCGTTGACGTTCTGGACGGCCTTGCGCACGCCCTTGCCCTTGTAGCGGGACTTGTCGTCGTCGCGCAGCTCGACGGCCTCGTGCTCTCCCGTGGAGGCCCCGGACGGCACCGCGGCCCGGCCCAGGATGTTCTTTTCCACGACCAGGTCCACTTCCACCGTGGGGTTGCCGCGGGAGTCCAGGATTTCGCGCGCTCGCACCGATAGGATCTTGCTCAAAGGTTCATCCTCCCATCCTCTTTCTGATCGTCCGGAGATTCTGTTCCGCGCGGGCCGAAGCATGTGGGTCCGGCAGGCCGGGCCGGAGAGCGGTCTGCCGATGATCCGCAAGCAGAGTGTAGCAATTTCCCGTGTCGTTGTAAACTTCAGGGTCCCCGGTCCCGGTCCGGAAGACCGCCGGGGCCCGGGCGCGCGGGGGAGGCGGAGTCCTGCGGGGTCAGACGCCGATGACTTTTTTTCCGATGGCAAGAAGCTGGTTCGCCTTTTTCGGGGAATCGCTTTCCACGTAAAGGCGCACGACCGGCTCGGTCCCGGAGAGGCGGATGCCGACCCAGGACTGGTCTTTGAGGATGAACTTGGATCCGTCCAGGTCCACGATCCGCTTGACCGAGAATTCCCCGAGGGACGTGGGCGGATGCGTGGCCAGCTTTTCCTGCAGGGCGATCATCTTTTCCGGAGGGAGATAGAAATTCATGCGCTCGGTGTAGAAGAAGCCGACCTTCTTCTGCAGTTCGTTGAGGCACTGGCGCAGGGGTTTCTTCGCCATGGCCCGGATCTCGGCCAGAAGCAGGCAGGCGAGGATGCCGTCCTTTTCCGGGATGTGGCCCTTGATGGTGAGGCCGCCGGACTCTTCCCCGCCCATGATGAAATTCTCCTTCAGCATCACTTCCGCGATGTACTTGAATCCGACGGGGGTCTCCAGCACCTCGATACCATGCGAGCGGGCCACGGCGTCGAGGAAATGGCTCGTCATGACGGACCGCGCGGTCACGCCTTTCCAGCCCCTGGTCCTGACCAGGTGGTCGAGGAGGAGGGGCAGGATCTCGTTCGGGGTGACGAAAGTCCCGTCCGAATCGACGATCCCGAACCGATCGGAGTCGCCGTCGGTGGAGAGGCCGAGGTGCGCCTTCTGCTTTTTCATGGTGGCGATCAGCTCTTTCAGGTTTTCCAGGGACGGTTCGGGGGAATGCCCGCCGAAGAACGCGTCCCGCCAATCGTGCAGCACGGTGACCTTGCAGGAGGTCTCGTTCAGGATCCGGTCCAGGAACCCGCGCGAGGTCCCGTAGATGGGATCGCAGACCACGGTCATCCTGGAGCGCTTGAGGGCCTTGAGGTCCACCAGTCCCCGCAGGTGCTTGAGATATTCCTGGGTGGGGTCGATGTCCACGACCAGCTTTTTTTTGCGGGCGTCGTTCAGGGCCATCCTGGGAATGGAGCGGCCTTCGCTCATGAGAGTGGCGCAGCGCTCTTCCAGGGCGCGGGTGACTTCCGGCAGGGCGGGTCCGCCCCAGGACGTCGAGAACTTGATCCCGGAATATTCGGGCGGGTTATGGCTGGCGGTGATGTTCACGGAGCCCGCCGCCTTGCGCCGGAGGATCTGGAGCGCGATGGCCGGCGTGGGCATGTCCTTGGTGCAGAGCAGCACCTGGATGCCGTTGGCGGTCAGGACCTCCGTCGCCGTGCGGGAGAATTCTTCGGAGAGAAAACGGGTGTCGTGCCCCACGATGACCTGGCGGTGGTGGAGCTTTTCGGATTTCAGATGGTCCGCGATGGACTGGGAAACGATGCGCACGTTCGCGAAGGTGAAGTCCTGCGCGATGACGGCGCGCCAGCCCGCGGTGCCGAATCGGATGGGAATCATTCCGGCACCAACATACCAATTTATATTCCTCCTGTCAATCAACCGGCCGGGACGGCGGATGGGGGTCCGGGGAGGGGGGAAGCCGTTGAAGAAAATGTTACAAAGGTTTTACAGAAACTTTATGGGGGGCAAAGGGGGATTTTGCTACACTAGTATCGTCAGGAAGGCGTGGAACCGATTTTATGAAAAAAGCTGTCTTCTCCAGCAGCAAGATCACCCAGGCCGCGGCCGGGGTCCTGGCGCTTCTCCTTATGGGAGGGTGCGCGGCCCGGAGCCAGGCCCTGCGCGGACCCTCCGTCGTCCGGCCGGCCGCCGCCCCGCGGATCGCGGTCCTTCCCTTCCGTTCCTCCAATCCTTATATTCCGGGGACGGTATTCGGGGACCAGATGGCCATCCAGATCTTGAGCGACGTTCCCGGCTTCGAGGTCATCGAGCGCGGCGACCTGGAAAGGATCCTGGCCGAGCAGAGGCTTTCGATTTCCGGCGTGGTCCGCGCGCGCGGGCTGGCCGGCCTGGGGACGGTCCTGGGCGTGGACGCGCTCCTGGTGGGTTCCGTTCAGACCTTGAAGACGGTGCTCGGCGACCAGGGGTCCATCGTGGTGACGGTGAAGCTGGTGGAAGTGCCCACGGGGAAGGTCCTCTGGGGCGTCCGCGAGAAGACCGGCCACACGGCCTTCGTCCGCCGCGAGGTCACCGAAGTCGCCAACCTGCTGATGGAAAAATCCGTCAAAAAGATCGCGCAAAGGATGGGCCGTGAACTCCGGCCGGAATCCCTGGCCCGCGCCGCGACCTTTCCTTCTCCCGAAGAACTCTTGAGCCAGACGCGCTGGCTCCACTCCCCGCGCTGACCGGGTCAGCCGCCCGTCTTCCCGCTTCCCAACTCTTCCAGTAAAATCCGGTTGACGATCTCGGGATTGGCCTTTCCTCCCGAGGCCTTCATGACCGCTCCCACGAGGGATCCGAGCGCTCTCTCCTTGCCGCTCCTGAATTCATCCGCCGCTTTCCGGTTCCGGGCCAGGGCCTCCTTCGCCCACTCGCGGATCCTGCCTTCGTCCAGGACCTGGACGAGCCCTTTCTTTTGGACGATCTCCGCCGGTTCCCCGCCCGTGGCCCACATCTCGTCGAAGACGGTCTTGGCGATCTTGCCGGAAAGGGTGCCGTCGAGGATCAAGCGGACGAGTCCGGCCATACTTTCCGCGGGCACGGGGGATGAGGCGAGCTCCATTTTGCCGGCGTTCAGCCTGCCCAGGAGTTCGGTGGTCACCCAGTTGGCGAGCAGCTTTTCCCTGCCGTCCCCGCGGACGGTCCGGAGGAGTTGCCAGGCGGCTTCGTAATAGTCTCCGAGCTCTTTTTGGGCGGTGAGGACCCTGGCGTCGTAGCCGGTCAAATGGTAGTCGCGGGTGAAACGCTCCCGCCGGGCCCGGGGCATTTCCGGGAGGGCGGCCCGCAGGGATTCGACCCATTCTTTCGGAGCCGCCAGGGGCGGCAGGTCCGGTTCGGGGAAATAACGGTAATCGTGGGCCTCCTCCTTCGAGCGCATCGGGCGGGACTCTCCTTTTTCCGCGTCCCAAAGTCGGGTCTCCTGGACGATGCGCCCACCCGATTCGACGGCCGCCGTCTGCCGGGCGATCTCGTAATCGACGGCGTCCCGCACGCCGCGGAACGAGTTCATGTTCTTGAGCTCCACTTTCGTGCCGAGCGTCCGGGAGCCGGCCGGACGGATGGAGACGTTGGCGTCGCAGCGGAGCGAGCCCTTCTCCATGTCGCAGCCGGACACTCCGAGGTATTCGAGCGAGCTCTTCAGCGCTTCCAGATATCTCTGGGCGTCCTCGGAGCTCCGCAGGTCCGGTTCGGATACGATCTCCATCAGGGGGATGCCGGTCCGGTTGAGGTCCACGAGGGATCCTTCCGCTCCCCCGGCGCCTTCGGGGTGGATGAGCTTGCCGGCGTCTTCTTCGAGGTGGACGCGGAGGATTCGGACCCGCAGCGGCTCCGGCCGCCCGGCGGTCTCCACGAACAGTTCCCCGCCTTCGGCGAGGGGCTTTTCATACTGCGAGATCTGGTAATTCTTGGGAAGGTCGGGGTAAAAGTACTGCTTGCGCGCGAAGACGGACTCCTCGCGCACCTCGCACCCAAGGGCAAGCGCGGTCCGGACGCCGGACTCGACGGCTTTGCGGTTGAGGACCGGCAGGCAGCCGGGATACCCGGAGCAGACCGGGCAGATGTTCGAGTTCGGGGGCGCGCCGAAAACGGTGGGGCAGGAACAGAAAAGCTTGCTGTCGGTCTTGATCTGGACGTGGACTTCCAAACCGATCACGCTCTCGTAATCCATCGCGAATAAGAATTATCCTATATTGGGGGGGGCGGATGCAAATGCGCGATCAACGGCGTCTGACCGCTTCCAGCAGTTCCAGCAGCCGCCGGTCCGACGGGTAGGATACTGTCTCGCGCGCGGCGGAAGGGGAGAACCACCCCACCTTCAGGATCTCTTCCGGGTCGCGCCTCCCGGTCCGGCGGAGCGCCCGCATCCGGTACCAGAACACTTCTTTTCGGACCGGGCGCGGGCCTCTGTTGAAACCGTAGCGGGCCCGGTGGAAGCGCCGTCCGGCGCCGGCCAGGGCGCAGCGCCAGCCGGTCTCCTCGAGGACCTCCCTCAAGGCCGCGCGGACGGGGGTCTCCCCTTTTTCCAGGTGCCCCTTCGGGAAGGTCCAGACCGTCCGGCCGAGGAGGTTCCTCACGCGGACCATGAGGACCTTCCCGCGCCGCAGGACCACGCCTCCCGCCGACCATTCCCGGAGAACCGCTCCCATGCTCGGGATGATAGCAAATTACCTCACCCGTTGACAAAAGGCGGATGTTCCCGCTATAGTTAATGGGTATCTCGGGCCGGTTCGGCCCGGAAGGAGAGCGGACATGGCGGTCATCCCGAAAAGACGCACGATCGAAGAGATCTTCACGCACTCGGGGCTCCTCAACGAGGAGACCCTGAAGAAGGCCCAGGAGGAATGCAAGCGCTCCGGGGAGGTCCTCCAGCAGGCCATCCTCGACGCGGGCCTGGCGAGCAAGGCGGAGATCCTGCGGGTGGTGTCGCGGGAATGGAAGGTCCGGGCGGTGGACCTCTCCGAGCTCGACATCGACCCCGAGATCGGGAAGATCCTGCCCAAGCAATTGGCCAAGCAGAAGATGGTGATCCCCTTCGCCAAGGAGGAGGGCATGGTCCTCCTGGCCATGCGCGACCCGAGGGACGTCTTCGCCGTGGAGGACATCCAGCTGCGCTTCGGCATCCAGGTCACGCCCTACCTCGCCATGCCCTCCGACATCCGCCAGGCCGTCTCCCGGATCCACGGAGTGGAGGAAGCCGCGCAGGAGACCGAGGAGGAGGAACAGCAGCAGCAACAGCCCCAGGTCTCCCAGGCCGAGCTGGCCGAAGACGCCCAGGAGCTCACCAAGGAGCTTCTGGAAGGGCTGAACGCGACCGCCGCGGAAGCCGGCGTCCAGGTGGACAAGGCGGAGATGGAAGACATCATGCAGGTCGACACCTCCGCGCCCGAGGTGGAGAAGCTCATCAACGCCATCATCCTCGAGGCCCTGCGCTTCAAGGCCTCCGACATCCACATCGAGCCGTTCGAGAAGCGCCTGCTCATCCGCTACCGGGTGGACGGCGCCCTGCGCAAGAGCACCTTCAAGGTCCCTTTCACCTTCCGCAACGCCCTCATCGCCAAGATCAAGATCATGGGGGGGATGAATATCACCGAGCGCCGCATCCCCCAGGACGGCCGGATCGCCATCAAGGCCCAGGGCAAGCCCTACGAATTCCGCGTCAACATCGTGCCCACCGTCATGGGCGAGAGCGCCGTGCTCCGCATCCTCGACCGGTCCGGCGCCAACCTGACGTTGGACCAGCTCGGCTTCCTCCCCGACACCCAGCAGAGATTATTGGAGTCCCTCATGAAGCCCTACGGCCTGATCCTGGTCTGCGGGCCCACGGGCTCGGGGAAGTCCTTCACGCTCATGGCGGCCCTGGCCGCCGTGCGCGATCCCGAGGAGAAGATCCTCACCGCCGAGAACCCGGTGGAATACAACCTCGAAGGCGTGGTCCAGGTGCAGGTCAACCCGGACCTGTCGCTGGGGGAGAACAAAAAATTCGACTTCGCCGCGGCCCTGCGCGCCTTCCTCCGGCAGGATCCCGACACCATCATGGTCGGCGAGATTCGCGACGAGGAGACGGGCCACATCGCCTGCGAGGCCGCCATGACGGGGCACCTCGTGCTCTCCACCATCCATACCAACGACGCCACGTCCGTCATCGGGCGATTGGCGGAGATGGGCGTGGCGCCCTACCTCATCGGCTCGACGCTGGAGTGCGTGCTCGCCCAGCGCCTGATCCGCACGCTGTGCAAGTCCTGCAAGGAGGCCGACCCCAAGCCCAATTCCGAGGTCCTGGCGGTCCTCGAGGAGAACGGCATCGACTACAAGGACGCGACCTTCATGAAACCGAAGGGCTGTCCCAAGTGCGGCAATAAGGGCATGAAGGGCAGGACGGCCATCCACGAATTCCTGTCCATGACCGAAGGCATGCGCGCCATGTGCAAGCCGGGGGTGAAGAACGACGATATCCGGGCCGTGGCCGTCAAGGAAGGGATGCGCACGCTGGTGCAGGACGGGCTCGTGAAGGTGACGAAGGGTCTCACCACGTTCGAAGAGATCATGTCGGCGGCCAAATAGGGCGAGCCCGCGGTCCCATCCACTCATGAGCGTCCTGGCCAGGTGTTCCAACTGCGCGGAACCCTTCGAGCGCCCGTTCAAGTTCTGCCCCAACTGCGGTTTGAGCGTCCTGGGTTCGGGGTTCACGGACAAGGCCGGCGTGGCCGTCCGCGACCTCTTCGACATCGCGCGGAATTTCTCCTCGGTCTCCGATCTTGAGGTCCTGCTGAAAAAAATTTCCAACACCGCGGAGAAGCTCACCCAGGCGGAGGCCTCGAGCGTCATGCTGCTCGATGACAACAAGGAATACCTCTACTTCAAGACCGCCGGGGGGGAGAAGGGCAGCTACATCAAGACCATCAAGATCCCCATCCAGCACGGGATCGCCGGCTGGGTGGCCCGGCAGGCCGAGCCCCTGCTCATCGAGGACGTGACCCAGGACCCCAGGTTCTCCGCGGCCCTGGCGGACGACAAAAGCGGGTTCAAGACCCGGAGCATCCTGTGCGTGCCCATGATCTTCCAGGACGAGGTCATCGGGGTGATGGAGGTCCTGAACAAACGGGCCGATGCCCCGGGCGGCCGCTTCACCGAGGACGACCGGGACATCCTGAGCAGCCTCTCCGGATTCGCCGCCGCCTCGATCGTCAACTCGAAACTTACGCTCGACCAGAAGAATTTTTTCGCCAATATCATCGAGATCCTCATTTCCGCGATGGAATCCGGCTCCAAGAACTCCCTCGGGCATTGCTGGCGCGTGGCCAAGACCAGCTGTTCCATCGCCCGCCGGCTGAAGATAGCGGACCAAAGCTACAGGAACATCTATTACGCCTCGCTCCTGCACGATATCGGCTATCTCGGGGCCGTCCGCCAGCTTCAGGAAAAGAAGGCCCAGGTCACGAAAGAAAGGATAGAACATATCCACCCGGCCATCGGAGCGGAGATGGTCGGCACCATCCGGCTGCTGCAGAACGCGGCCCCGCTCATCGAGGCCCACCACGAGCTTTGGGACGGGTCCGGCTTCCCGAACGGGC
>MGUT01000076.1:18738-29406 GCA_001800095.1 Elusimicrobia bacterium RIFCSPLOWO2_01_FULL_64_13
ACTTGCGCGACCGGCTCAAGGGCGAAGGCCGCCAGGATCCCGATGTCCGCACCCGCGTCGAGCAGTTCGCCTCGGAGAACATCGATATCCTCTTCGACCCGCAGGTCGCGGCCGCCTTTTTCGTTGAAGTCACCCCTCCTGTCTGACCCTTCCGTTTAAAACCCGTTCAGCTTTCTGACGGTAAAATCAACAAAAAAGGCCTTTTTTTGGCGTTTTTTCGCGAAGAAGTGGCCCAGGATGTCCATTTTTGACACCATAAACGATGGTTTCACCAGCCGCCGATATTGCCGAAATCCGGCCTTGACTGTTGCGGCAGGCCGGTCAGGGATGTAAATTTATCCATGTGGTTTTTTTGATAGGCCTCGATCAATGGGTTTCTTATCCTTCCGGCCTTTGATTGCATTCTTCATGCCTGCCTAAAACCTCTCCCAACATCTCATGGTATTTTTCGGACCCGCCTAAAATGGCCTCGGACCTTTCATGGTTTTTTCGGGATGGCCGGAAAACGGGCGGGGGCCCGCCATGGTATTTTTGGGGCAGGCCGATCCGGATGGGCCGGGGGTATCCCGGGACCCTCAAAACGGGATACCGCTTTTCATGGTATTTTATGTCATGGCCTGCCGCACGGGTCCGGGCATGATTTGGGCCAGGGATCTTGCCGTTGAATGAATCTTCGCGATCAAAAATCGTCCATCCGAGACCCTATGTAAGGAAAAAAGAGGCAAAAATCGGGAAAGTAGAAAAATTTTTACCTGAAATCGAGTGCTAAAAATAAAAACGACAGTTTTCTTCTTAAGTCGATATCTAAAATACGTATTACATAAGGATAATCATAAAATCTTGAATAGCGGTTTCATTCATGATAAGTGGGGAACGGAAAATCAATAACAAGACATAATATATATTATCATAACTAACAGATTAAATGATTTGGAGGGGCTTCATTCGATTCACAGGGCTTGATTCAGGGTTCTAGGGGGTCCGGGGTCCGCCTACGCGGACCATTGATCCGCTCCCAATTCCTCGTTCGGTCTGTCTATTTTGATGGTCCCCAGGGACGGCAGGCGCTCCATGACCAGGCCGGATCGGTACACCGCTATCTGCATCTGGATATGGTCGGCCGCGGAAGCGCCCAGGAGCTGGAAAGGGATGGCGATCTCTATCACTTTTTTAGCCGCGATCCGGATTTCAGGATGGCCGATCAGCCCGCTGAAATCGAATTCCGGGTCATGCAGAGGCGCTCCCTTGGGCCAGTAAAACTCAAGTTTTTTTTCGGATGGCGCCAGAAAATATACGGAGAACCGCAATGATTCCCGATCGATGCTCTCCAGGGGCTTGCGGGCGTCCAGCCGGACGTAGAGCCGTTCCATGTCGAATCCGTAATGGAGCGCCGCCAGTATCCCATCCGCCCTCTGCATGGTGGTGCCGGCTGAATCGGTCTCGAAAGTCCCCCCGGCCCGCCACTCATAGAAACTGGTCACCAGGCCGTCGATCTTCGGCGATATGAGGGACAGGGGCGCGATGTGCATTCCCCGGGGTTGGTGGGACTGGATGGGCTTCTCAAGCTCCGCCGGCGCTTCCTTGCCCAGGAACTTGTACACGTTCTTCAGATGGGTCCTGTAGAGGGCGTCGAAGACCTCGTCCTGGGACGTGGAGTGCTGGTCGCCGTACCACCAGCACCAGTCCGATCCCTCGGCGATGTAGAGGGACTCCCAGGCCGACGCGATCGACGGCGCGCGGGCGGCGGCTTCGGGGTCCTTGGAGGTCCGCTCGAGGACCTCCCGGGCCTCCGCCAGGAGCTCCCAGGCCCGGTTATCTTCGGATTGTCCTATCCAGATCGAGAAATCCGAATTGATCCACGAGCCGGACCAGAGCCGGCGCAGGACCTCCTTGGGCGGATATTTCGCGAGGTATTCAGATGGAGTGGTCGCGGCGATCCGGGGGTGGCCGTCCAGGCGGGAGTAAAGGGCCTTCAAAAAATCGCCGCCGTCGTTCTTGTAGAATTCCCAGCAGTTCTCTCCGTCGAGTATCACGGGAACGAGCGGAGGCCGCTCGGTTTTTCCGGCCCGGTCGGCGGCGAGGAGGATCCTTCCCAGGAAATCCTCGACCGCTTTCTCCGGGTCCATGCCGGAGTAGACGAACCCGATGGCGTCGGAAAGGGCGTGGTCCCGGAACAGGACGGACAGGTCCCTGCCTCCCGTGCGTTCGGGCAGGACGCGGTAGGGCTGGTGGTGCGCGTTCTTGGGCGGCTGGGACTGCTGGTCGAGGGCAAGGGAGCGGAAGAGGATCGCCTCGTCCGTCGCGAACCACCGGACCCCTTCCTCGGCGAGGAGGATCGCCGTCTCCTCCGAGACGGACCCTTCCGAAGGCCAGATCCCTTCGGGTCTCCTGCCCATGAGGTTCTCCATGTAGGCCAGGGCCTTGCGGATCTGCTCGCGCGCGTCTTCCGGTCGGCGGAAGCGGACGGAGGGTCTCGGGCTGTCCGGTGCGGACATGGCCATGGCGTCCGTGTCGCAGAGGAGAGGGAGGATGGGGTGGTAGAAAGGACTGGTCGATATCTCGATCCGCCCCGCTTGCCAGAGTTCCCGGTGTTTATCGATCGCCAGCCGGCAGATGTCTTTTTGCTTTCCCAGGAGCAGGTTCTTTTCCCCCTCCGAAAAACCTCTCTGCTTCTTGAAAAGGTGCCCGATGGTCGAGTCCCTGTCCCGCCAGGTGGGATCCATCCACGCGAGGTTGAACCAGCATTGGAGGTCCAGAAAATCCTGCGGCGAGAATTCGGCGGCGCATCGTTCGAGCGTCTCCCGCGAGGGCCGGCGTCCGCGCCGCTCCAGGAGTTCGGCGAAGCGGGGATGGGGGAAGGTCATGGTCTCCCAGTTGCAGAGGAAGAAGTTCTCGAGGATCCAGCGCTTGTCCCCGGGTTCCAGGCCTTGGGCCGGGATGGCCGATTTCTCCATCCAGGGGTCCGTGGACCTTCCGGAGGCGAAATTCTCCAGCTGGACGAGGAGCGAGGGGACCAGGTTCACCGTCATGCGGACTCCGGGGAAGGCTTCCACGGCGGCGGCCATGTCGAAGTAATCCTTCGTGGCGTGGAGGCGGACCCAGGGCAGGACGGCGCGGTGGTCGGCCAGGTCCTCGTAGAAGGGTTGGTGCTGGTGCCAGATGAGCGCGAGCTGGATCTTTTCAGGCATGCGCTTGCGCCGGGGAGAGGTTCCGGATGCCGGCCGCGGTCCGGATCTTTAGAAGCGGCCCGCCGCTTCGAACGTCAGCCGGGAGGAGCCCTTGTCGTTCAGGGCTTGGCTGGCGAAGAATTTTCCCCATTTCAGTCCGAACTGGATCCTTTTGGAATAAGTGTAGTTGAAAGAGATCACCAGTTCCCGTCCGAGGGCGTTCTCGGTGATGGTGGTGGGGGCGCCCTGGCGGATGTCCGGGATCTCGCGGGCGGTGTACAGGTAGAACTCCAGACCCGCCACCAGCCCTTCCAGCGGGTTCACCGAGCCCCTGAATCCGAACGTGCGCAGCCCGGAGAAGAGGACCCGGTAGGGGAAGGATTGCAGCCCTCCGCCCGACACGGGATTGGAGACCACGACCCTGTCCTCGTTGAAGAAAGAATAGGGGGTCGCTCCGAAGAATTCCCCCGCTCCCAGGGGTTCGAGGCCGTCGTGTCTCCGGCCGTGGGACGGCAGGAACCGTTCATCCTTGTCCAACGAGCTTGAGGCGTCTCCCGAGCCCTGCATGAAGACGAAGGCCAGGACCATGCGCCGGTACCTGGGATGGATGAAATCGAAACCGCCCTCGAATGTGAGCGCCGAGCCCGAAAGCGTGATGTCCTTGACGGCCTGGTCCCGCGCCAGGGGAGAGCGCAGGTTCACTTTGCCGCCCTGCATGGCGTATTCGGCCCGGTAGAACGCGCCCTGCTCGAAGCGGCCGGAAAGCTGCATGTCGATGAACGACCGTTTTATTTTATCCGCGGTCACGGGGTTGGTGGCCGCGAGGCTCGTGTATTGGGAGCCGGTCTTGTCGGTCTCGAGGATATAGCCCAGCTTGATGTTATGGATGCCCCAGTCGTATTCGAGCCCGGCCAGGTCCAGGTCGCGGTTACCGCCCACGAGGGCGTCGGAGACCTTGGCGGTGAGGAAATTGGTCCTGATGCCCCAGAACGGCCCCAGGTCCAGACGGATGCCGTCGAAGCCCAGGCCGTCGTCCGAAACCAGCATGCCCGACCCCCAGGAGAAGGGCTGGCGGCCCACCGTCACGCTCACGGGCCAGCCCCACATCTCGTTGGCCCGGGCGTAGGCGTTCTCGATGAACGGAGTGAAGTCCTCGCGGGGATACCGGTTCAAAAGGGCCGCCGTCGAGCCCGCCACGCCGACGGCCTGGATGACGGAGGCGATCTCGATGCCCGGATCGAGCTTGCCTTTCATGTAGATCCGGGCGCGGTGAGAATAGTAGTCCTGGTTGAACGTGCTTTGGGTGCCGATGGGCTCTTCGGAGCTGTAGGTGGGGTTGTTGAGCTGGACGCCGCGGATGCGGTACTCGCTGCCGATATCCAGTTTCGGGGCGGCGTGGAGCGCGGAGCCGGGACCCATGAGAAGGAGCAAAGCCCAGGCGGAACGGGCGCGCGCGGGAAGGAAGCCGCGGGAAATTTTCAATTCAGCGCGCACGCGGCGGATCACCCGGGAGAGGATTGGAAAGGTTGGGGCGCGAGGATCTGGTAGCGGACCCTGGCCCTTTCCGACCAGAACGTGCCGGGGAACATGGTGATGATCTTCTCATAAGATTCCTTGGCGGCCTCCAGGTTCATGGAGAGCTCGTAAACCCTCCCGAGCGACTCGTATATCTTCGGGGAGAGGATATGGTCCGGATAGGACGCGGTGAATTGGCGGTAGGATTCCACGGCCCCGGGGAAATCCCCCTGGTCCTCCTGGGCGCAACCCAGGCCGGCGAGGGCGTAGGGGCGGATGGCCTTGGGCAGGTCGCGGGAGAGGCAGTCCCTGTAGGCCCGGGCCGCGTCGGCGAAGCGCTTCTGGTTATAGAGGAGGTCGGCCTTGGCCAGGAGCGTGTAGGACGCGGCGGGAGTCCGGGCGAAATTGGCGAGGACGTCATCGAAGAGTCCCATGGCCTTGGCGGCGTCTCCCGCGTAGGCCCAGTTCTGGCCCGCGGAATAGCGTTCCCACGCCTGCTTTTTCAGGCTGCGGAAGTTCGCGGCCACGAAGACGCCCACGACGGCGGCCACGGCCGCGGTGCCGACGATAGAAAAAAAGGTCTGGCGGCGCCGGGAGATCCAATCCAGGGCCTTTTTCATGGAGTCCTGGAACACGTCCCGCTTGATGTCGTCTCTCGATGAGAATGGCTGGGCCATTGATTCTCCTGTCCCGACCGTGACTTCTGGAACCTGCGCCCCCGGGCGGACTCGAACTGCCAACCTTGTCCTTAGGACGGACCTGCTCTATCCAATTGAGCTACGGGGGCAAAACACCTTATAAAGACTTCTTAAGAATTTTGCCCAGTGCCCTTCCTTATAAAAAAAGGAATAAGAAAAGGGTACGGGGGCAAAAAATTTACAATAACATATACCCTCCCGGAAGTCAAAAGGAGGACGGCTCAATACTTTATCAGCGCCTGCACCGGCGAGCCGTCAAGGTTCTTGCGCCCGTTCAAGAAACCCAGTTCGATGAGGAATGCGTATCCCACGAGTCTCCCCCCGAGTCTTTTGACCAGATCGCCGGCGGCCTTGGCCGTGCCTCCCGTGGCCAGCAGGTCGTCCACGATCAGCACGCGGGACCCAGGCTGCAGGGCGTCCTCGTGCATTTCGAGCACGTCGGTGCCGTATTCGAGGGCGTAGGTCGCCTGGATGGTCCTGTAGGGCAGCTTGCCTTTTTTGCGGACCGGGACGAGCCCCGCGCCCAGTTTGTAAGCGATGGCCGATCCGAATATGAAACCGCGCGATTCCACCGCCACCACGCAGTCGATCTTCTTCCGTTTGTAGCGGTCGACGATGTCGTCGACGGCGTTGCGGAAGAGCTTGCCCTTGGCCAGGAGGGTGGTGATGTCCTTGAACAGGATCCCCTTCTTGGGAAAATCGGGAACGTCGCGGATGGCGCGTTTGAGTTCGTTCGTGTGGTTCATGGTTTCGTGACCTCTTTCGGGTTTAGTTTAAGCCCATTTTCTGGGCGATGTGCTTGAGGCGGACCACGGCCCGCTCCTGGATCTGCCGGACCCGCTCGCGCGAGATCCGGTACTTGAGGCCGACCTCTTCGAGGGTGGAGGGTTCCCCGCCGTCCAGTCCGAAACGCATGGTGACGATCTCTTTCTCGCGCTTGGGCAGGCGCGAGAGGGCGAGGGTCATTTCATCGCGCAACTTGAGGGCGGAGAAAAGCTTGTCCGGCTCGTGGTGGCGCTTGTCCGAGATGATGTCCTTCAAGGCGAGGTTGTCCTCCTCGTCGATGGCCAGGTCGATGGAGCCGATGCCCCGCGAGGCCTCCACGGCCTCCATGACGCCCTTGGCCTGGCGGGCGGTGAGGTTCAGCCTCCTGGCCATCTCGGCGAGCGTCGGGCTGCGGCCGAGCTGGCCGCTCAATGACTCCCATTCCCGGAACCATTTGCGCAGGGCTTCCCACGCGTGCGGCGGGATGCGGATGGTCTTGGACTGCTCCTCGATGGACCGGCGGACGGCCTGGTCGATCCAGTAGGAGGCGTAAGTGGAGAACCGGAAGCCCTTGCGCGGGTCGAATTTCTTGAGGGCGTGGATGAGGCCGATATTGCCCTCCTCGATCAGGTCGAGGAAATCCAGCCCCGCGCGGTAGAAGCGCTTGGCCACCGGGATCACGAGGCGCAAATTCCCGATCACGAGCGTGATCTTGGCCGCCTGCGACTCCTTGATGACGGCCTGCAGCTTCCTCTTGGATTTGAGGCCGAGGCGGTTCTTTTTTTTCTCGAGATGGAGGGAGGCCTTCTCGCCCCTTTTGAATACCCGCCATTGGCGCAGGAATTCCTTGTGATCCAGTGGCGGGGTCTTGCGGATCTCCTTGAAGTACAGCGAGACCGGGTCTAGGCTTTCCATGGTCGATCCTCAAATCCGGAGTTCGAAATGGTCTTCATCCTTCCTTTCGGAGACGACTTCGTGCGTCAGGCGATCCACTCTCGCCCAGGGTTGGCCGGTCTCCAGCCTTCCCAAAAAATCGCGGATCTGGATCTCTCCGCCCTGCGCTTCGATTTCGACATCACCATTAGAACAATTTATGACCCATCCTGTCAAAGCGAGTTCCTGGGCGGTCCGGACCACGAAATACCTGTAACCGACTCCCTGGACGCGGCCCCGGGCGCGGGCGTGGACGCGCATGAGGGTGCCCGCTCCGTTAGGCATGCAGGGTCAGCCCCGGGGACGGCGTTTCCGATGAGCCGTTTCCGGGCCAGGAGTCCGGCGCGTCCCGGTTCGATTCGGACCGGCGGCCCGGCTGTTCCAGTAGTTCGAGTATGGCCCGGGCCGCGCTCTCCGCGGAACGGGGGTTGGATCCGGCCAGCGCCCTGCGGGACAGTCCCGAGAGCTTCTCCGGATCGTTCAGGAGGATCCCGGTGATGGACACCGCCTCTCCGGTGTCCTTGGCCGCGATGGCCAGGCCGTTCTTGATCAGGATGCGGGCGTTCCTCTCCTCCTGTCCGGGGATGGGGTTGAGGATCACGATCGGCAGCCCCTTGGCCAGGCATTCGGTGGTCGTGATGCCTCCGGGCTTGGTGATGGTGAAATCGGCCGCGTCCATCAGCTCCGCGATGGCTCCGGTATGACCCCACACGCGGACGCGGTCTTCCCCCCATTGCCGGAGTTCGCGCTCCAGCGATTCGTTCGTTCCGGCCGCCACCGCGATCTGCGGGGCCGGCCGGAGCGAGAGGATGCCGGCGACGGTCTCGGCGATCGGGCCGAGGCCGCGGGACCCGCCCATCAGGAGCACGAGCGGGCGGTCCGGGTCGAAGCCGAGCTTTTCGCGCGCGGTCCGGCGGTCCGTCCTCCGGGCGAAGGACGGGTCCACGGGGATGCCGCGGACCTGGACGCGCTCTTCCTGGACGCCCCGGGACACGAGGGTTCTTTTGGATTCCTCGTTGGCGACGATGTAGAGGTCCACTTCGGGGTAGGCCCAATAGCGATGGACGTCATAGTCGGTGACCACTCCGATGAGAGGGAGGCGGCAGTTGCCCCGCTTTTTCTGCTCGGCGATCACCCCGCAGGGGATGGCGTGCGTGCACACGAACGCGCTCGGCCGGAATTCGGCGATGAGGCTCTTGAGCTTGGGGGCGTTGAACAGATTGAAAAGCTGGCGGATCTCCCGGGTCAGCTCTTCGACGTCGGGGTTGTCGTAGAGGAAATCCCAGATCTGGGGCGTGTAGCGGATGAGCTCGAGATAGGTCTTGGCGATGAGCGGGCCCAGGATGGGATAGAGGCTCGTGATCGCGTCGATGCCGGCGGTGATGACGCCGCGGCCCGGAAGGGCTCCCAGAGCGGAGCGGACGGCGTCCGCGCATTCCTTGTGGCCGCCTTTGGGAAAGACATAAAGGAAGAGAATCCTCTCTTCGACCGGGGGGTGGACCGGCTGGGACCGCGTCAAAACAGGAATCGGGGTGCCGAGAATCGAACTCGGGCTACACCCACCCCAAGGGCGCGTACTGCCATTATACTACACCCCGCTTCTGACGCCTCGGATTTCGAGGCCATGAAAATTGGACTTCCGTGAGGATCTTGCCGTTCAACGCAGGATCTTGAGGAGGCCCTCAAGAGTTTCCCGGGTCTCTTTCAAGAGCTCCACCGCGGCCCCGTTCTCGGCCAGCTCGATCTTGAGCTGTTCGGGCTTGGCCCTCCGGTCGTCCAGGAGGGTCTTCTTGGCTCCGGAGATGGTGTACCGCTTGACGTAGAGCAGGTCCTTGATCTTGAGGATCGTTTCAATGTCTTTGCGGCTGAACTTGCGCTGCCCGGATTCCCTCCGGCTCGGCCGCAGGAGGTGGAACTCGCTTTCCCAGTAGCGGAGGACGTAGGGCCGGATCTGCGTGAGACGGCTTGCCTCTCCGATGGAGAAATATTCCTTGTCCGGCGGGACCAGTGCCATCGACGGTATTCAATCAAATTCCGGCTCGAAAGTCAATTTCAGCGCCGTCCGGGCCCCCCTAGAAAAGCTCTTTGGACGGGATGAACTTGACGGTCCGCTTCGGCGGGACGTGCACGGGCTCCATGGTCTTGGGGTTGTGCCTCCTCTGCGCCTTGCGGATCCTGGGGTGGAAGCTGCCGATGCCGCTCAAGACGACCTTGTCCCCGCGGCGCAGGGCTTCGCGGATGGCCGAGATCACCTTGTCGGCGGCTTTCTCGGCTTCGCGGCGCTGGCCGAGGACCAGGATGAGCGAGCGGACGAGGTCCGCCTTGTTCATGACGGGTCCTTCCAGTTCACCTGGCGGGTCTCCTCGTGGGTGGGGCGGGTCATGAGGTCGGAGATCGAGTCCCGGATGTTCTTCCCCCGGTAGAGCACGCTGTGGATCTCCGTGATGATGGGGCAGTTGCTGCCGGTCTTTTCCACGAGCGACTGGGCGGACAGGGACGTGGGGTATCCTTCCGCGACCATGGTCATCTCCTTGAGGGCCTCCTCCGGCGTTCCCCCCTTCCCGATCTTCTCGCCGAAGAGCCGGTTGCGGGAATGTCTCGAAAAACAGGTCACGACCAGGTCCCCCATGCCCGCCAGGCCGTAGAACGTTGGCTGGCTGCCGCCGAGGGCGACGCCGAGCTTGGCCATCTCGCTCAAGCCCCGGGTGATGAGGGCGGATTTGGTGTTGTCTCCCAGGCCCAGCCCGTCGCAGGCGCCGCAGGCGATGGCGAAGATGTTCTTGAGCGCTCCGCAGATCTCCGCCCCGACGACGTCGGAATTCGTGTAGACGCGGAAGGAGGGAGAGGCGAGGAGTTCCTGGGCGAGCCCGGCCCGGGACTTCCTTTCGGAGGCGGCCACCACGGCGGTGGGGATGGACTGGGCGACCTCCTCCGCGTGGCTCGGCCCGGAGACGACGGCGATCTTCCCGGCGGCGGCGGGGCATTCTTCCGCGATCACTTCCGACATCCGCTTCAGGCTCCCGCGTTCGATCCCTTTCGAGAAGCTGACCACGAGCTCCGGCCCGGAGACGTGGGGCCGGGCGGCCTTCCAGGTGGAGCGCACGAATTCCGATGGGACGATGGACAGGATCCCGTCCGCTCCCCGGAGCGCGCGCCCGATATCGGACCCGACGTCGATGGGGTCCGGGATCCGCAGCTGGGGCAGGATGGAGAGCCGCCGGGTCTCCCGCATCTCCCTCGCCCGTGCGTCCACGAACTCCCACAGGGACACTTCGGCCTTGCCGCCGGCGTTGTTGGATACGAGCGAGGCGATGGTCGCCCCCCACGACCCTCCTCCCAGAACGCATATTTTTTTCATCGGGGCTCTTTCCTGAACGTGAACATGGGCTCTTCACCTCTCGCGAGTCGGACGATGTTCTTGCGGTGCAGAAAAACGATCAGGACTCCGCAGGCGGCGGCCAGGGCGGTCACGAACCCCGGCCCTTCCATCCTCCAGGCGGCCAGGACCAGGCAGAGGGCGCCCGTCATGGACCCGACGGAGACCCGCCGGGAGACGGCGAGGCCGGCGGCGAACCCGGCGAAGGCGATCG
>MGUT01000076.1:29484-31860 GCA_001800095.1 Elusimicrobia bacterium RIFCSPLOWO2_01_FULL_64_13
CGTTCCATTCCGGATAGGCCCGGAGGGCCAGGAACGCCGGAGCCCAGCCCTTGAGGATATCGGCGAAGAGCGTGAAGAGTCCCGCCCCTTTCCCGACCACGCGGGCGACGTTGGCCGCCCCCGGGTTGCGGGAACCGTGCTCGCGGATGTCGATCCCTTTGAGGGACCTCGCCGCGAGGTACCCGACCGGAGCGGACCCGAGGAGATAGGCCAGGAGGATCCATAGCGACCAGACCCCCCATCCGATCCCTCCCGCAGGATCCGGCATGGAGCCGCCCTAGCGCGGGATGGGCTCGAGGCGCTTCGAGCCCACCATCATGTAATCGACGGCCGAGATTACGGTCAGGACGACCATGACCCGGACGATCCAGAGCGTGAGCGCGTCCGGGACGGGGAAAAGGAGCGCGATGGAGGAGCTCATCTGGAAAAAAGTGCACGTCTTTCCCGCGAGCCGGGGTTTGATCGCCGAGGAGGAGGTCAGGATGTAGATGAGGGTCCAGCCCAGCACGATGATGAGGTCCCGGGAGAAAACGACCACGAACACCCACAGCCCGATGCGTTCGGTGTAGGTGAAGAGCACGAAACTGGCCAGGAGAAGGAGCTTGTCCGCGAGGGGGTCCAGGAAGCTCCCCAGCGGCGTCTTTTCCCCGCGCATCCGCGCCGCCAGCCCGTCGAGGAGATCGGTGAGGATCGCAAACGCGAACACGCCCAGGGTCCAGTTGTGCAGGTGGGGGTATTTCTGTTCCTGCAGATACAGGATGACGAACACGGGGATCAGGGCTATCCGCAGGAGCGTGATCCGGTTGGCCAGGGTCATCATGGTCCTCCGTTATGAAGGATTTTCTGAAGCTTGCCCCAGTGGGACTTTTCCAGGCGCAGGCGCAGCTTCACGCCCCGGCGCCTGTGGGAGACCTGCTCCACGCGGCCGAGACGGTAGAGGGCGTCCAGGACCCCGGAATGGCGGAAAGGGATGAAGACGTCGGTCTCGATCATGCGTCGCGCCAGCCGCTCTTCCACGGCTTCGAGCAGGCGGTGGATGCCCGTGCCTTCCACGGCGCTCAAGAGGATCGGCGGGGCATCCGGGGAGACGTCCGCGTCCCCGTCGCCGGCCTGGAAAAGGCCGGCCGCGCGCGACTCGAGGCGCGCCTTCCGGGCCGGGGAGAGGAGGTCCGCCTTGCTGAAGACCGGCAGGATCCGGTCCGTTTTCCGGTCGGTCCCGTCCTCCAGGGATTTGAGGGTCTCCCTCACGGTCCCGGCGTGTCCGGTGAAATCGGGATCGGCGGCGTCGATCAGGTGGACGAGGACGTCCGCGTCCAGGGACTCTTCCAGGGTGGAGCGGAAGGCCGCGATCAGGTGGTGCGGGAGCTTGTTGATGAACCCGACCGTGTCGGTGAAGAGGCAAACGCGGCCGCTGGGCATGCGGATGCGGCGCGTGGTCGGGTCCAGCGTGGCGAAAAGCCGGTCGTCGGCGTAGATCGGTTCCCGGGTCTGTCCGTAGAGGGACGTGAGCTTGTTGAGCAGGGTGGATTTTCCGGCGTTCGTGTAGCCGACGATGGCCGCGCTGGGCAGGGGCACGTTCCGCCGCCTTTCGCGGGCGACCTCGCGGTGGAGCTTGATCGAGTCCACCTGGCGGCGGAGGTGCGTCACGCGGTCGCGGATGTGCCGGGCTTCGACCTCGAGTTTCCGCTCGCCCGGGCCGCGGGTCCCGATCCCTCCCACCTGCTGCTCGAAACGTCCGTAACGCTCGGTCATGCGCGGCAGGAGGTAGGAAAGCTGGGCGAGCTCGATCTGCAGGATCCCTTCGCGGGTGCGCGCGCGCCTGGCGAAGATGTCGAGGATGAGCCGCGTGCGGTCGAGGACCTTGGCCGGGATGATCTCGGAGAGGTTCTTCTGCTGGGCGGGCTTGAGCTCGTCGTCGAAGATCAATGTGCGGAACGCTCCCCTGGAGGCGAGTCTCCGAAGCTCCTCGGCCTTGCCCTTCCCGATGAAAGTGCGGGGCGAGGGCGCGTCCAGGGACTGGAGGATCTTCCCGACCACGGTCCCGCCGGCGGTCTCCGCGAGCCGCCCGAGCTCTTCCAGGGATTCCGATGACGCTTTGAGGGGAGATCCGGACCTTTTCCAGTGGGTGCCGACCAGGTAGACCGTTTCCATTCCGCTGAAATTATATCAAAATTCCCGGGTGGAGACCGGCCGCCGGCCCGCGCCGCCCGCCGGAACGGGGATTTCCCTAAGGATGATTCCGGCGGCCGCGGACGGATCGAATGGTTCGGACAGGTCCAGCCAGCGCACGCGCGCGTCCCGGGAGAACCAGGTGATCTGGCGCTTGGCGTAGCGGAGGGTGTCGGTCGCCAGCGAGCGGGCGAACTCCTTCCGGGA
>MGUT01000076.1:31882-36260 GCA_001800095.1 Elusimicrobia bacterium RIFCSPLOWO2_01_FULL_64_13
CGCGGAGGCGGGCCGCCGCCGCCCGCAGGCCCAGGCTCTGGAAAGCCGGGCCCGAAGTCATCCGGCCTTCCGCCAGGAGCTCCCCGGCCTCGCTCAAGGTCCCGTCCAGGATGCGGGCGCACCGTTCCGATATCCTCGCCTTGAGGACCTCCCGGTCCCAGCGCAGTCCGAAAAAAAACGATTCGAAGGGAGCCGGCTTCCCGCCGGACCTGTGCCATTCCGCGAGAGGCCTTCCCGTGAGGGCGTGGACCTCCAGCGCCCGCACGACCCTCTGGACGTTTCCCGCGGGGATCTTTTCCGCCGAGACGGGATCGACCGCCGCCAGCCGCCGGTGCAGGGCGGCCGGCCCGCGCTCCGCGGCGAAATCCGACAAGGTCTTGCGCACTTCTTCCTTCCTTTCCGGGAGTTCGGCCAGGCCGTCGCAGAGGGCGCGGATGTAAAGCCCGGTTCCGCCGGCCACGATGGGCGTGCGGCCCCTCTTGAGGATCGCCAGGACGGCGCCCCTCGCTTCGCGGGCGTACCGGCCGGCGCTGTAGGGTTCGTCCGGATCGAGGAAGCCGTAGAGGTGGTGCGGGACCGCTTTCCTTTCCCGTTCCGAAGGCAGGGACGTGCAGGCCGCCAGGCCCCGGTAGACCTGCCGGGAGTCCGCGTTGACGATCTCGGCCGGGATGCTCCGGGCCAGTTCCATGGCGACCGCGCTTTTTCCCGAGGCGGTCGGGCCCACGATCACGACCGCGGACCTTTTCTCCGGGAAGTCAGGTCCGGCCGAATCTTTTATCAAGCTCTTGGCGGGTCAATACCAGCCGGACCGGGCGTCCATGGGGACAGGTGTGGGGGTTCTCGCACAGGGCGAGTTCCCGGAGGAGCGCTTCCAGCTCCCTGGGGGAGAGGCGGTCGTTGGCCTTGACGGCGGCGCGGCAGGCCGCGCTCATGATCTTCTCCTCGGGAGTCCCGAGCGGGTCCCGTTCGAATTCCAGGGCCGCGACGGCCTCGTCCAGGGCGGCCCCCAGGCCGTTCTCCGAGAGGGAGGCCGGGGCCTCGCTGATGCGGAAGGCGGTCGGGCCGAATTCTTCCAGGCGGAAGCCGAGTTTCGCGAATGCCTCCAGGGTCCCCCGGAGGGCCGCCGCCTGGGACGCGGTCACGTTCCAGACGACGGGGATGAGGAGCTTCTGCGCCGCCGGCGGTTCCCCGGAAACGACGGCCTTGCGGAATTCCTCGTAGAGGACGCGCTCGGCCGCCGCGTGCTGGTCCACGATGAGGAGGTCTCCGGCCTGCTCGGCGAGGATGTAGAGGGATTGGAACTGGCTCATGACCCGCGGGGGGTCGGACAGGAGCGCCGTTTGGGCGGAGGCGGGATGATCCGCCGGGGCCGGCGCGGACGCGCGCCGCGCTTCTCCGGTGAAGAACCCCGGGCCCGGATCGGACGAAGGGCCGCGGTCCAAGGCGGGCAGGACGCCGGGCGCTTCGGACAGACGGGCGCGCCGGACGCGGATCTCGCGGATGAGCGAGCCGTGGATCTCGGGCTCGTGGCGGAAACGGACCTCCCTCTTGGACGGGTGGACGTTCACGTCGATGTGGGCGGGATCCAGCTCCAGGAGGATCACGCAGGCGGGATGCCTCCCGTGCGGGAGGCAGTCCCGGAAGGAGTCGTAGAGGGCGTGCGTCAGGACCTTCGAGACGATCAGGCGCCCGTTGACGTAAAAGAACTGGTTGTTCTTCGTGGGCTGGTGCGATTGGGGCTGGGAGACCCAGCCGCGGATCTTGAGGTAAGGGTGGTCCGATTCGAGAGGGAAAAGGGTGTCCTCGCAGAACGATTCGCCCCAGAGATCGGCGATCCTCCGGAGGAGGGAGTCCCGGGCGGGATAGGCGGCGCGGGACCGTCCGTCGCTGCGGATCTCGAAGCGGACGTCCGGATTGGCGAGCGCGATCTCCTCGAAAGTCCGCCAGATCCGGTTCTTTTCGCCGGAGTCGGATTTGAGGAACTTGAGCCGGGCCGGGACGTTGAAGAAGAGGTCCCGGACCTCCACCGTGCAGCCGCGGGAGCGGCCGCATTCCTTCTCCTCCAGGAGTTTCCCCCCGGCGAGCGTCAGGTGCGTCCCGGCGGGGGCGGACTCGGTCCCGGTGAAGATCTCGAGTTTCGAGACGGAGGCGATGCTGGGCAGGGCCTCGCCGCGGAATCCGAACGTGGCGAGCCTCTCCAGGTCGTCGAAGCAGCGGATCTTGGACGTGGTGTGCCGCTGGACGGACAGGAGGGCGTCTTCACGGCCCATCCCGCAGCCGTTGTCGGCGACGCGGATCAGGGTCTTGCCGCCTCCCGCGAATTCCAGGTTGATGTCGGTGGAACCGGCGTCGAGGGAGTTCTCCAGGAGCTCCTTGGCGGCGTTGGACGGCCGTTCGATGACCTCGCCCGCCGCGATCTTGACGATCGCGTCTTCCGCGAGCGGGAAGATGGTGTTGGCCATCTACTTTTCTTTGGTCTTGGCTGGTTTCTCGCAGAGGTCCCAGTAGGAACATTCCCGGAAGCATGGGTCGGGCAGTTTCATCTGGAGTTTGGTCTCGCAGATGCTCCAGTCCTCGGCCATGCGGTTGATGTGGGAAACGTGGGCGGGTTTGATCTTGGTGAAGCGCAGGCTCAAGAACCATTCGTCGTTGGAGTGATGGAGCTCGGCCTTGCGGCCTTTCTGGATGCGGACGATCCGCCCCTCGACGTTATGGCTGATGAAGCCGGGAAGCTTGAGGTCCAGGACGAAGGGAGTCCCCAGCGCCAGATGCGCCCCCTGCCGGCCGAGGGTGATGATGCCGATGCCGCCCGCCGAGAGGTTGATGATGTAGCCGGGGATGGAGACCCGCTTCCCGTCCTGGGCGACGTTCAGCTCCACCGGCTCGCCGACGTTGTGGATGACGGGAAATCGGATGTGGTCCCTGCGTTCTTTAATCATGAAGGTCGAGCATCTGTTGGTTAGGTTCCTTTTTTGATTGTAACAAAGATTGGTGCTCTTTTTCCAACTTTTCCAGAATCTTTTTCGCCCGGGATATGACGGCCGGAGGGAGCCCCGCGATCTGGGCGACGTGGATCCCGTAGGAACGGTCGGCGGGTCCCGGCACGACCCGGTGGAGGAAGACGACGGAATCCTTCCATTCCCGCGCCTCCACGCTGCAATTCCGGACCCCGGGCAGGGAAGCCGCCAGGCCCGTCAGCTCGAAATAATGCGTGGCGAAGAGGACCTTGGGCCGCGAGACCCGGGCGAGGTGCTCGATCACGGCCCAGGCGATGGAGATGCCGTCGTAAGTGGATGTCCCCCTGCCGACCTCGTCGAGGATGACCAGGCTCCGCGCGGTCGCGCCTTCCAGGATCCTGGCCGTCTCGCGCATCTCCACCATGAACGTGGATTGGCCCTGGGCCAGGCGGTCCCCGGAGCCGATGCGCGTGAAGATCCGGTCCACCAGCCCGATCCTCGCGCGGGAGGCCGGGACATACGACCCCACCTGCGCCATGAGCGTGATGAGCGCGGTCTGGCGGAGGTAGGTCGATTTTCCGGACATGTTCGGGCCGGTGAGGATGATGATCTTTCCGGAGGCGTCGTCGAGGACCGCGTCGTTCGGCACGAAGGCCCCGGAGGGAAGCGCGCATTCCACCACGGGGTGGCGCCCCTCGGAGATATGGATGGCGTCGGAGGAATCCACTTCGGGCCTCGTCAGGGCCCGGGATTCGGCCGTCTCCGCGAAGGCGGCCAGGCAGTCCAGCTCGGCCAGGGACCCGGCGATGGCGCGGATGGCGGCCGTGCTTTGCTTGAGGAAGCCGATCAGGTCCGCGAAGATCTCCCGCTCCATCCTCCGGGCCTGCTCTTCCGCCCCGAGGATGGAGGATTCGAGGTTTTTCAGCTCCTCGTTGGTGAAGCGCTCCGTGTTGACCAGGGTCTGCTTCCGGTGCCAGGCCGGCGGGACCTTGGAGAGATGCGGCTTGGTCACTTCGAAATAATAGCCGAACACCGACGTGTATCCTATCTTGAGCGTGGGGATGCGGGTGGTCTCCCTTTCCCTGGACTCGAGCCTGTTGAGCCATTCCCTGCCCTCCCGCGCGGCGCGGAGCTTCTCATCGAGGGCGGGGTCGAGCCCCGGACGGATCGTTCCGGGATCGTCCAGCGAGGCCGGCGGATCATCGGCCAGGGTCCGCGAGACACGGTCGATGATCTTTTCCGGGCCGCCCAGCCCCTCGAGTATCCGCCGGATCCGGCCGGGAATTTCCCGGTCCACCAGGACTTCGCCCCTGGCGGCCGCCCCTTCCGAAAGGAGCGCCGCGAGTTCCAGCGAACGGGACAGGGTGTTCTTCAGGCCCTGGATGTCCCGCGGGCCGGCGCCGCCGGAGTGGATCCTGGCG
>MGUT01000076.1:36312-53268 GCA_001800095.1 Elusimicrobia bacterium RIFCSPLOWO2_01_FULL_64_13
GCGCGCCGCCGCCCGCAGGCCGGGATCGCGCAGGAGGAAGCTGACGGATTCGAGCCGCAGGGCGATGGGTTCGATCCGGTTCAGAGGGCGGGAAAGCCATTGCTTGAGGAGGCGCCCGCCCATCGGCGTCAGGGTCCGGTCCAAAAATTCGAGCAGGGTCCCGCGCTCGGAGCCGTCGTCCCGGTTGCGGAGGACCTCGAGGCTCTCGAGGGTCTCGCGGTCGAGAGCCATGAAGGACTCCGGCCCGATCCGTTCCGGCTCTCCCAGCATCCCCAGGGTCCCGGGGTGGGTCCTGCGCACGGCGGCCAGGACCATTTCCGCCGCCTCGCGCGCCAGGGGGTCCGCCACGCCGCGCAGGCGCCCGGAGTCGCCGGAGGCGGCGTCCTCCGGATCCAGCCAATGCGCGGGCGCCCCTTCCAGGAACGGGGAGTCGGGCGTCCGGCCCCGGACCAGCAATATCTCGGCCGGGTTCAACCTGGCCAGCTCGCTCGAGAGACTGGAGAATCCGGGCCCGTCGCAGGCTTCCGACACGAGGAACCGCCCGGTCGTGATGTCCGCCGCGGCGATGCCCGCGCGCCGGCGCTCCGGGTCGAAGGCCAGGGCCGCGATGAAGTTGTTCGATTTCTCGTCGAGAAGGTGCTCCTCCGTCACCGTTCCGGGCGAGATCACCCGGACCACCTCCCTTTTGACGAGGCCCTGCGCCGCGGCCGGGTCCTCCATCTGCTCGGCCACGGCCAGGCGTAAATTCCTCCTCAAGAGCTTGGAGACGTAGCGGCCCATGGCGTGGTGGGGGATGCCGCACATGGGGACGTTCTGGCGCTGGGTCAGCACCACTTCCAGGATGGGCGCGGCGATGCGGGCGTCCTCTCCGAATATCTCGTAGAAGTCGCCCAGGCGGAAGAGCACGATCTCCGACGGGTGGGCGGATTTCAGCTCCTCGTACTGCTTCATGAGCGGGGTGAGGGGTTCGGTCACGGCCGTT
Organism: Elusimicrobia bacterium RIFCSPLOWO2_01_FULL_64_13; assembly: GCA_001800095.1. Classification (GTDB taxonomy): domain Bacteria; phylum Elusimicrobiota; class Elusimicrobia; order 2-02-FULL-39-32; family 2-02-FULL-39-32; genus 2-01-FULL-64-13. The sequence continues at coordinate 37,295 of MGUT01000076.1, forward strand.
CCATGAACGCGCTGCGCCAGGCCCGCAGGCGCTTCAGCCAGCCGTAGGTGGAGAGGACGTCCTCCGCGAACCGGCGCGTCTCCGGAAAAGGGATGCCGGAGAAGGCCAGCCGCACGGATCTCGACTGGGAGATCCATTCCCTGGCGTTCTTGGGGCCGGCGTTGTAGGCGGCGAGCACCGCCACGTCGTCCTCTCCGAACTCCTTGCGGAGCTTGGAGAGGTAATGGAACCCGAAGCGGATGTTCACCTCCGGGCGCTCCAGGTCCCCGGGCCCGTAACCCGGCACTTTGAGCTCGGCCGCGATCTCGGAGCCGGTCATGGGCATGATCTGCATGAGGCCCACCGCCCCGCGGCTGGATTTGGCTTTCCTGATGAAGTTCGATTCCACCTTGATGAGCGCCGTGACGAAAAGAGGGTCTTCCTTATAGATTCCGGCGTAGCGGTTGACGAGCTCCTTATGTATCACGGGCCGGACGAGGGATTCGATGGCGCGGATGCCGCGCGTGGCGTCCCAAAGGAAGTAGAGGGCGGCGGACGCGGAAAAGGCCAGAACGACCTTGCGGGTCAGGGTCACGGCTTCGCTTCGGTCCGGGACGCCGGCCCCGTTCTCCGCGATTCGATCCGGGCCAGGAGCCGGGAAAGCCGCTCCTCCTTGACCTCGTCGGTGACGGAGTCCGCGGATCCCGCCGCTTCCGTTCCCGGGCGGTGGGAATACTTGAAGCAGTAGGCGCGGTCGAACCCGGCCTCGTCCCAGAGGGAGAGGGTCCGGAGGAAATCCTCCTCGGTCTCGCCCGGGAAGCCGACGATGAAGTCCGTTCCCAGCACGAGGCCCGGCTTGGCGGAACGAAGGCGTTCGATCTTGGAGAGGTACTCCCCGCGGGTGTAGTTGCGTTTCATGGCCCGGAGGATCCGGTCGGAGCCGGACTGGACGGGCAGGTGGATCTCATCGGAGAATATGGGGGAGGACGCCAGCGTCCGGATCATCTTGTCGTTCAGGTAATGCGGGTGCGGGCTCATGAACAGGATCTCCGCCACTTCCGGGACCCGGCGGACTTCATCCAGTAGGTCCGAAAAATCCGGGTAGGAATTGACGGTCTGTCCGAGAAGCATCACGCGGCCCAGCCCCCGGGCGGCGCCCTCCCGGACCTCGGCGAGGATGGATCCCGGAGTCCGGTAGGATTCGCGGCCCCGGACGGCGGGCACGATGCAGTAGGAGCAGGAATAGTTGCACCCGCGCATGATGGTGACGAAGGACGTGTCGTCCGAGCCGCCGAGGCGGAAGGTCCCGCCTTCGCCGCGGGCCGAATCCATGAATCCGGACCCGCTCTCTTCGAACCAGTCGAAATCCCCGGCCCGGGACCGGAGGTAGCCGCCCACGATCTCGCCGAAGCGGTCCATGTCCTTGGCTCCGATGACGAGGTCCACGTGCGGGAACCTCCTTTTCAGGGTCGTTTCCAGGCGTTCCGCGGCGCAGCCCGCCACGACCAGCACCCGTCCCTCCCGGTCCCGTTTCCAGCCCTTCAGCCGGCCGATGGCGGAGAGGGCCTTGTCTTCGGCGTGCTGGCGGACCGTGCAGGTGTTCAGCACCATGACGTCGGCTTCCGCCCGGGCGCGCGCGTGCTCGAAACCCATGCCGGAGAAGTGCCGTCCCATCTCCTGGGAATCGGCGACGTTCATCTGGCAGCCGTAGGTGTGTATGAAGACTTTCATGGCGGGCAGGTCATTTTACCACATTCGAGGCGGGTGGTTCAATTTCTGGTGGCCGGCACTTAGTTCCCTCTCCCCTGGTGGGAGAGGGTCAGGGTGAGGGGGTTCTCAAGTCCCATGCCCCCTTACATATTTGGACGATTGTATTAATGTTATTTATAGGTAGTTTATATAGTTTATTAAATATTGATAAATCGGCAATAAATTGCTATAAATAAATCAATGGATCCTATAAAAAATCCTTACGCCCCAGGTGCTGGAACGCCACCCCCTGAATTAGCTGGACGGGATGATTTGAGAGAGACTGTTCGAATCGCATTGGCAAGAGTTCGAGCAGGTCGTCCGACAAAAAGCGTCTTACTAATTGGACTCCGAGGAGTTGGGAAAACGGTGCTACTGGATCGCTTACGTGAAGATGCTGAAGGGACTGGTATCCACACTATTCGTATAGAATCACCTGAGAATCGGTCCCTTCCAGCCATCCTCGCACCGCAATTGCGTCAGGCCTTGTTGCGGCTTTCTCGAAATGAAAAAGCAAAAAACATGGCGCAACGGGCTCTTCGCGGCCTGGCTGGCTTTGCAAAGGCGTTAAAAGTGAAATATCAAGACATTGAAGTGGGATTCGACTTTGATCCAGAGCCTGGGCTTGCCGATAATGGCGATCTGGAGCATGATCTACAAGCATTGCTTGAGGTGGTTGGCGCAGCAGCAAAAGAAGCGGGAACGGCTTTAGCGATGTTTATTGATGAACTTCAATACGTCGATGAGGGAGAGTTGGCTGCGCTGATTACCGCACTGCATCGCACGGCCCAACGCAGACTGCCCGTTGTTCTCGTTGGTGCGGGGCACCCTCAGCTGCCAGGTCGGATGGGTAGAGCCAAGTCGTATGCTGAGCGCCTCTTTGAATTTCCCCAAGTGGGACCATTAAATGCCGATGCGGCAACCCTCGCCATTGCCAAGCCTGCAAATGACCAGGGTGTGAAAATAGATCATGACGCGCTGAAACAAATCATTAAAGAAACACGGGGGTATCCTTATTTTCTTCAAGAATGGGGGAAGCACACATGGGATGCTGCAAAATCATCTCCTATCGGTTTGAACGATGTTAGACTTGCTTCCAAGACCGCTATCGTAGCATTAGACGACAGTTTCTTTCGCGTTCGATTTGACCGATTAACGCCCCTGGAGAAAAAATATTTACGCGCCATGGCGGAGATCGGTCCCGGTCCTCATCGTTCCGGAGATATCGCGAATCAATTGAATCGAGAAGTGACATCGCTTGCCCCTATACGCAGTCAACTCATAGCCAAAGGCATGATTTGGAGTCCCGCACATGGGGATACCGCTTTCACGGTGCCGCTGTTTGATGAATACCTGAAGCGAAGCATGCCCGGAACTGACTGGAAAGTTTAGAACATAACCCAAGTGGATTGAAAATAAAAATCTCCGGGGTAGGACACACCCCCTCACCCCACCCTCTAATCACCCTCGCCCCGGCCCTCTCCCCTCAAGGGAGAGGGTGAAAGACAAAGACCATCTTCCCTCAAGGGAGAGGGAGAATGATTTAGGGGGTTAGGTGAGGTGTGAGAGGGGATAGGTGAGAGGTGAACCTAGAACGGGTGGTCGAAGGTCAGGTAGACCCGGAAGCCCTCGGAGCTCAAGCCGCCGTCCACGCGGGCCAAAAGCAGGTTCCCGGGCGGCACGTAGTAGCGCATCCCGGTCCCGCCGGTGAACTTCGTGCGCCTGAAGTTCACGGCGCGGAGCCGGGGATAGACGTTGCCGGCGTCCGTGAAGAAGGCCCAGTGGAGCCGGTCGGTGATGCGGAAACGATATTCGATGTTGCCGGTGACGGCGAGGGAATCGCGGAACCGCCCTTCCAGGAGCCCCCGGTTGAAGAAGATGCCTCCCAGCTCCGGCAGGCGGTAGAACGGGACGTCCCCCGACGTGTAATCGAGGAAGAGCCGCAGTCCGAAGACGTGGTGCTCGCCGTGGTTCCAGAAGGGATGGAACGCGCGGGTCTCGAAAGCGGCCCGGGTGAAATTGCCGTGCGCGCGCACGAGCGACTTGGCGTATTCCACGCTGCCCTCGGCGAAGAGTCCATGGGTGGGGTTCGTCCGGGAGTTCCGGCTGTCCCAGCGCATGAGGAGCCCGGTCGTGTACAGCCGGCTCTGCTCGGTGCCGATCAGGTGCGGGGAGTCCCTGGGCAGGATGCCGTTGGCGTCGGCGCGGATCATCTTCCATTCCTGGTAGTCGAAGCTCACTCCGGCCGAAACGTGTTTGGACAGGCCGTAAAGCAGGGGAACGCGGGCGGCGATCAGTTCGGGATCGTAGGCGCTTTCGTCCTCTTCGCGGGACTGGCTCCCGATGCCGTAGTAGAACTTCGTGAAGTTCTCATAGGTCAGTTTCATCTCCATCCCGAAAGACCGCGGCGGGAACTCGTACACCAGGTCGTAGGAGGATTTCCCCAGGAGGGTCTGGATGGCCTGGACCCTCACGACGTCCTCGCGGTTCAGGAGGGACTGCTGGGCGTACTTGAGGCCGAAGCCCTGACCCCTTTCCGGCGAGGACACGAAAAGAGGCAGGAGGTTATAGTTTTTCTTCTCCCCCCTTTCGATCTGGGGATTGAAATCGAGCCAGGTTGAGAAGGCCCGGTCGTCCGCCGCGGCCGGCGCCAATGCCAGGCCGAGGACGAACCATGCCGCGATGGGAAGCCGTCGCCAAATTTTGAGCAGCATCGGATGGCCCGCCAAGAGGCCTGGCGGGCAGGATGGTTATACCCGGAAAGCCGGGAAAATTCAATGGGTCAAGACGCGCCGGCGCCCCGACCCTCCTCCAGCTCGGACAGGCAGAGGTCGGTCAGGTGGTCGTACTCTTCCCGGGAGATCTTCCCTTCCTGCTTCCACCTCTGGAGGTGGGCAAGCACGGTGCCGAGCTCTTTGCGCGAGATCTTCGCCGGACTTTTCCGGGCGGGGTAGAGTCCGGGACGCTGCGCCATGTCGGTGGGAAAGTAGAATTTCTTGGCCGCCCAGCCGAGCAGGAAAAGGAGGAAGAAGGCGAATATCAGGTTGATCACAACACCTCCGGATTGACGCAGGTCTTGGGTCTCCGGCCGGACAGGGCGAGGATGAGGTTCTCCGCGGCGAGCTCCGCCATGGCCGCCCTGGCCTCCGTGGTGGCGCTGCCGGCGTGCGGGGCGAGCACGGCGTTGTCGAGGGAGGCCAGTCCGGGGGCGAGGCGCGGTTCCCGTTCATAGACGTCGAGCCCGGCGGCGAATATCTTCCGGGACTTGAGGGCTCGCACCAGTTCCTTCTCGTCGATCACCGGCCCGCGGGAGGTGTTCACCAGGACGGCGGACGGTTTCATGAGGGAGAACTCCTTCCTGCCGATCATGCCGCGCGTGGAGGGATTCAGGTCCACGTGCAGGCTCAAAAAATCCGATCGTTTCAGGATCTCCGGCAGGGAGGTCCGGCGCGCGCCCAGCTCCCTTTCCAGGGCGCGGTTGGGGCGCCTGGCGCGGTAAAGCACTTCCATCCGGAATCCCTTCGACAGGCGCGCGAAGGCGGTCCCGATCCTGCCGGCGCCGATGACGCCGAGGGTCTTGCCCGTGACCGCCCGGCCGAGATAGAGCGTCGGTCCCCATCCGGCGAATTTTCCCGACCGCGTGATCCGGTCCCCTTCGGCGACCCGCCGCGCCGCGGCCAGGAGGAGGGACCAGGCCATCTCCGCCGTGGCCAGGGTCAGGACGCCGGGAGTGTTCGTGACGGCCACTCCCCGTTCCGTCGCGGCGGCGACGTCGATATTGTCGGTGCCCACGGCGTAGTTGGAGACCGCCCGGAGTCCCGGTCCGGCGGCGCGCAGGACCTCTTCGTCGATGGAGTCCGTCAGGCAGGAAAGGATCCCTTCCCGCCCCCGGACCGCGGCCAGGAGTTCTTTCCGCGGGAGGGTCTTCTGCGTCGGGTTCAGATCGATCCTTCCGAAGGACCGGCGCAGGAGTTCCAGCCCGTTCTCCGGGATGGCCTTGGTGACGTAGATGCGCGACCGTTTCATCCCGGCAGGAAGGGGCGCAGCATGCGGAAGGTCTCTTCGGCGGCCTCGCGCAGGAGACGCGGCGCGAGCCGGAGCGAATCCGCCGCGCTCATGGGACCGCGGGCGATGGGCGCGAAGGCCAGTATCCCCGCGGAGCGCGCGGTCCGGGCTCCGGGCCCGACCTCGCCGCAGAAGGCCACCACGGGAATGCCCAGTCTTTTCGCCGCCCCGGCCACTCCCGAGGCCGTTTTTCCGAACCGGGTCTGGCCGTCGATCCGGCCTTCGCCCGTGAGAACGATGTCGGCCCCGGCCATCTTCGCGCGCAGTCCGGTCATTTCGATCACGAGCTCGATCCCGGGCCGGAGCTCCGCGTTCAGGAAAGCCGCCGCTCCGGCTCCGGCTCCTCCGGCGGCGCCGGCCCCGGGCAGGGCCGCGATGTTCTTTCCGAGGTCCCTGCGCACGATGCCGGAAAATCTGGCGAAAGCCCTCTCGATGGCGCGGACCATTTCCCGGGTGGCGCCCTTTTGCGGGCCGTAGACCCGGGCCGAGCCCCTGGGCCCGAGCAGGGGATTGTTGACGTCGCAGGCGGCGAGGAAGCGCGCCCGGGAGAGGGCGCGCGGGTCCTCCGGCGGCAGGATCTTTTCCAAGCGCAGGAGGCCGGCCGCTCCCGGCGGGATGGGCCATCCGTTCCGGTCCAGGAACCTCCAGCCGAGGGCTCCGGCCATCCCGGTCCCGGCGTCGCTCGTGGCCACGCCGCCCAGGGTCAGGATCACCTTTTCCGCCCCGCCGCTCAAGGCCCTGGCGATGAGTTCCCCCGTTCCGAAGGAGCTCGCGCGCAGAGGATCTCTTTTTTTCGGAGCGATGAGCCCGAGGCCCGAGGCCTGGGCCATCTCCACCACGGCGGTGCGTCCGCCGGCGAGGATGCCGTAGCTGGCGGCGGTCTTTTTTCCCATCGGCCCGGACACCGTCGCGTTCCGCGGCCGCCCTCCCTTCCCCAAGAGGACGGAGAGCGTGCCTTCTCCGCCGTCGGCCATGGGGGCGAGGACGAGCCGCGCGCGCGGAAAAACGGCCCGGGCCCCTTTCGCTATGGCCGAGCAGGCCTGGACGGCGGTCAGGCTTTCCTTAAAAGAGTCCGGCGCGATAACGAATTTCAATGGTTTGGCCGGTCTTCCGCGATCCAGAGGATCTCGGCCTCCTTGTCTTTCAAGTTCAGGGCCCGGGCCAGGAGGAACAGGAGGTCGGACAGCCGGTTCAGATAGGCGAGCGTGAGCGGGTTGATCTTGGAATGCATCGCCAGCTGCACCGCCCGGCGCTCCGCCCGGCGGGAGATGGCCCGGACCACCTGGGAGATGGCCCCGACCGGGTTGCCCCGGGGCAGGATGAAATGGTCCAGGGCCGGAAGTTTGGCCTGCAGGGCGTCGATGGTCTCCTCAAGCCGGTGGATGTCCTCGTGAGTGATGGAGGGGAGCTTTTTGGTCCTGGGGACGGAGTCCTTGGGGTAATGCCGGCGCAGGGGATGCGGGATGGTCCCGTTCCTGATGAGAGGATGGGAAAGCTCGGCCCCCATGGCGAAAAGGTCGCGCTGGATCCTTTCGATGATGCCGGCGAAGGTCCGCGCCGTCCCGTGGATCTTCGAGCCCTGCAGCCGGGCGGGGGTCAGCGCGAACAGGAACCCGAGGAAGCTGTTCAGCTCGTCCAGCGACCCCAGGGCCTCGATGCGGGCCGAGTGCTTCGTCAGCCGGAAACCGCCGAGGATGCCCGTGGTCATGGCGTCCCCGCTGCGGGTGTAGATTCTTTTGGGGCGGGTCATGTCGGCGGCCGCCGTCGTCAGGGCAGGGGGTCGTCCTGGACGTAAGGAAGGTTCTTTTTCATGGCGATCTCCGCCTTCATGAGCTCGGTGCCGAGATAGGCGGCGTGCTGGAACGTCGAGATCAGCTCTTCCCGGACGATGGTATTGTAGATCTCTTCGGCGTTCGCGCCCTCGCACACGATCTTCAGGGCGTGGTCCTCTCCGTAATAACGCACGCGGATCAACTGCTCCTCGGGATAGGGTTTGATGGTGAAGAATCCCTTGGGATCCATGCGCCATTCCTTGCGGGAGTCGTAGCGCGCGCGCAGGACCGGGACCTTGTCCTTGTCGGCTTCCTTGGTCGGATTGATCTTCAGCACGCTTTTCCCGGTGGCGGTCTCCACCACGTCGATCACGTAGGCCGGGCAGATCAGGGCCGATTCCTTGAACGCGGCCAGTTCCGCCTCGGTGATGGCGATCTCGAAACGGCCCGTCTTGGGATTCGGGGCCCCGCCTTTGAGCACGGCCTTGGCCTCCGAGTCGGCCTCCCACAGTTCCGGGTGGATGCCGATGCATTTGGCGGCCGAGATGCAGTTGGCGCGGTCGTAGACGACGAGATAAGGTTTTTTCATGGTTTCACCGTCTTTCTGCTTGGATTTCATCGGCCCAGCATTCCCAGGAACACGTCCAGGCTCGAGCAGAGGAGATAAGGGTTCTTGGCCTTTTCCTCGGAGACCTTCGACCGGGGCTCCTCGCCGTAGAAGTGGCCGGGGTAGAGCTCGGTGTCGCCCGGGAGCTTCGCGATCTTTCCGGTCAGGGACTCGTACATGTCCTTCGCGTTCCCGCCGGGAAGGTCCACCCTTCCGCAGCCCCGCACGAAAAGCGTGTCCCCCGTCAGGAGCCTGCCGCCGGCGAGGAAGCACTGGGACCCCGGAGTGTGGCCGGGCGTGTGGATGGCCTCGATCCTCACCTTTCCCGCCGGGACCGTGTCGCCGGAGCGGAGTTTCCGCGTCGAGCTCTCCGGGAAGCTTCCGAAAAGGTTCTGGCCCTTTCCCAGGGACCTCACGAACGCGTCTTCCTCCGCGTTCACGTAGACGGGCACGTCCAGCTTCCCGAGGAGTTCGTCCAATCCGTTGCAGTGGTCGTAGTGGGCGTGGGTGATCAGCGCGCCCGTGATCTTCAACCCTTCGCTTTCCGCGGTCTTGAGGATGGTGTCCACCTGCCAGGCCGGGTCCACCACGACGACTTCCCGGGTCTCCGGGTCCCCCACGAGGTAGACGAAATTGGCCATGGGGCCCACCTCCAGCTGTTTCAAGTAGACCGGCCGGATCACGCGGCGCTCCGGGAAACGGTCCTACCGGGAAGGGGTTTCCGTCCGGCTCTGGCAGGCGATGCAGTAGCGGGCCCAGGGCATGGCGCGCAGGCGCACGCTCGAGATTTTTTTCCGGCAGGATTCGCACGACCCGTAATCGCCTTTCTCCATCTTGCGCAGGCCCGCTTCGATGTCGTCGAGCACGATGCGTTCGCCGTTCGTCAGTTCGAACATCATCTCCCGCTCGAAGGTCTGGCTGGCCACGTCCGCCTCGTCGCCGATCTCCCCGAGAGTGATATCGTTCTCCTTGCGCTTCACCATCCCCATGATATCTTCGCGTTTGCGCAGCAAAAGATCCTGGAACCTCTTGAATTTATCGCCCGCGTTCCTGCGGGATGCCGTATGCTTCCCGGCCGGGGATCCCCCCGCCTTCGCGCTCTTTTTCAGCTTCTTTTTCTTCATGACAGCTCCTTTAACAGACGACTTTAACGGTGCGCAGGGTGTCGGTCTCCTGGCCGCTGACGCGCAGGGCCTTTTCCGATAGGTCCAGCAGGTAATCGCAGATCTCCTTCGAGATGCGCTCTCCCGGGATGAGGACCGGGATGCCCGGAGGATACGGCGTGAGGGTCTGCGCGGAGATGTGTCCCGCGGCCTTGGAGATGGGAACGCGCTTGGTCTTCTTGGACAAGAACACTTCGCGCGGGTTCATCACCATCTCGGTGGAGAGCGACGGGATCTGGAGGATCCAGTTCTTGGATTGGCCGTGGTACTTGGTCTCGATGTCCTCGAGGGCCTCCACGAGCCGGTCCACGTCGGCCTTGTCGGATCCGATGCCGAGGATGGCGATGAAGTTGAAGAGGTCGGCCGCGTCCACCTGGATGTTGTATTCCTTGGAGAGGATGGCGTCGATCTCCTTGCCGGAAAAACCGGTCTTGGTCACGTTGACGGTGAGCTTGGTGACGTCGAGGTCATAGCCGCGGGCCTGGATCTCCTTGCGCGTGAACGAGAAGAAATGCTTGGTCTGGTTGATGCGCTTGCGGCCGTCCTCGGCGATGCGGATCACCCGCTCGAAGATGCGTTCCGCGCTCTGGACCGCCTGGCGGCGGGCCAGGTCGATGGAAGCCAGGATCAGGTAGTTGGGGCTGGTGGTCTGGAGCATGGAGACCACTTTCTTCACGCGGTTCAGGTCCACGGCCTGGGAGTTGTAGTGGAGGACGGAGCCCTGGGAGAGGGCCGAGAGGATCTTGTGCGTGGACTGCACGCACAGGTCCGCGCCCGCTTCGACGGCGGAAATGGGCAGGTCCTCGTGGAACTTCAGGTGCGGTCCGTGGGCCTCGTCCACGAGCAGGACCTTGCCGTAGCGGTGCACGACCTCGGAGATCTTCACGAGGTCCGCCGTCACCCCGTTGTAGGTCGGGCTCGTCACGAAGACGGCCTTGGCCTCGGGGAACTGGATGAGGGCGGTCTCGATCTGCTCCGGGCTCGGGTCGAAAAGGATGTCCAGGTTCTGGTCGACCTTGGGCTGGATCCAGATGGGCCACACGCCGGCCAGGATGATGCCGGAGAGGATGGACTTGTGCGCGTTCCGGGACACGATGATCGAGTCGCCCGGGCTGCAGGCGGACATGAGCATGGCCTGGTTGCCGATGGTGGAGCCGTTGATGAGGAGGAAGGAATGCTCGACGCCGTAGGCCTCGGCGATCAGGGTCTGCGCCTTCTTGATGGGCCCCACGGGATCGTGCAGGGAGTCCACCTCGGGGAATACCGTCACGTCTAAAAAGTAAGCCGCCTTGCCGGTGAACTGCTTGAGCTTCGGGTCGATCCCCTTGCCGTTCTTGTGGCCGGGGGTGTGGAAGGACACCACCTTGCGCTTGGCGTGGGCGAGGAGGGTCTCGAAGATGGGGGCTCGGCTCTGTTTGTTCATGAATTTACCCCGGAAAGAGCGGACGCGGAGCGGGAGAGGCGCGCGCGGCCGATTTCGAGTTTTAACATTATAGAACATCTAGATGGGCTGTCAAGCGATTTTTGGGGCCGTTTTCCGCGTGAAAAACTCCGTCGGAGGACCGCTTGACAAAATGGGCCTAAAGGAATACATTAAGGGTTCGCGCCATGAAAAAAATCGTCCTCGTCCACCATTCAAATCAACTCGGGCTGGGAGGGACCGAAAAGGACATGCTCCTTTTCTGCAAGTACTTCCGCAGGGACGTCTTCGAGGTCCACGCGCTCACCCGCCGGTCTCCCGTTCCCCCCCACCGGGTCCTCCTGGACAGGATCGGGAGCGCCTTCGGCCGCGGGAGATCCGTCGAGAGGCGCGTCCAGCACGAGGTCGCGAAGATCCGCGTCCCGGACTTCATCCGCCTCCTGGGAGAGGACCACGTCCACTTTTACGGCCGCCGCTCCCTCCCCGGGATCATGCGGACGCTCTCGCCGGTCATCCTCCACGTCCACCACAGCGGCGTGTCCGAGCCGCCCATCAGCGTGCCGGAGGCGGTGGCCGGCGTCCCGGTCATCTTCACGATCAACGGATTCGGGTTCGAGGATCCCACCCCCCAGGGCCGGCGCGTCACGCGCGTCCTTTTCCCGTCCGAGTTCATACGGGACAAGGTCGCCCTCTGGGGCAAGGGGGACCCCAGGTGCGGGTTGCTCTATTGCCCCATAGAAAAACCCTGTTCGCGGGACGATCTCCGGAAGGACCTCGGGATCCCCGGGGACGTTTTCGTGGTGGGCCGGGTGGGCAGGAACGCCGACGACATCCACGACCCCATATCGCTCCGCGCATATAAGGAAATCGAAAGCGAAAAGACGCTCTTCCTCGCCCTCGCGCCCCCGCCGAAGATGGTGGAGGAGGCGCGCGCCATGGGTCTGCGGCGCGTGCGCTGGCTGGAGCCCACCGTGGACGAGGTCTTCCTAAGCCGCTTCTACAACACGATCGACGCTCTCGGCCACGCCCGTTCCGACGGGGAGACCTTCGGGTGCGTGATCGCCGAGGCCATGATCCATGGGAAACCGGTGGTCACGCACCGGAGCCCGCTCCGGAACGCCCAGGAAGAGCTGGTCGGGACCACGGGCTTCGTGGCGGACCAGCACGACTGGAGGGCTTACGGCGGGTTCTTGCGCCGCCTGATGGGGGACCGCGGGCTCAAGGAGAAGATGGGTCGGGAAGCGGAGGCGCGCGCGCTGGAGAATTTCGAGGCGGAGAAGGTGACGCGGAAACTGGAAGGGCTTTACCTGGAGGAGCTGGCCAAGCGCGGCATCCCCGTCCCTTCCTAGTTTAGACGGGGATCTTGTCCTTCGGGACTTCCACCACGCGTTCCGCGACCACGAATTGGCCGCCGGTCAGGTGGTGGAGGGTCCTGGCTTCCCCCATCACGAGGGACTTCCCGTTCCAAAGGGACTCGCGGACCTCCGCGTGAGCGACCTCTCCTATGAAAAGGGTCACGCCGTCGCAGGGCCTCTCTCCGACCAGGCGGCACTCGATATGGGCCAGGGATTCCAGGAGATAGGGCGCCTTCACGGAACGGCACGCCGCCGGCGTCAGTCCGAATCTGGCGAACTTGTCGACCTGGCCCCCGTGGCACCTGCCGCAGGCCAGGACCTTCCCTTCCAGCCCTTCCCCCACCACGTTGATGACGAATTCCCCGGACGCTTTCAAAAGTTTATAGGTCGTGATCCCGTCCTCGACGGCCGCCGCCATGAGGGGCGGGTCGTTGTTGACCGGCATGGTCCAGTTGATGGGGGCGACGTTCCGCTCGCCTCCGGCCGCGGTCGTGATCAGGCTGCAGGGCCCGTGGTTGATGAGGTGGTAGGCCTGGCCGGGCTTGAGGTGAAGGCGCGGTCCGGGCGCGGGCGTCATCCTCCCGCCTCCAGCTCCATTTTTTTGACTTCCAGCTCGAGCTTGACCGCGTCGAATTCCTTGACGAGCCGCGTCACGAGCGGCTCGAGCCCGTCGAGGGATTTCGTTTCCGCGGCGCCCTCGATCTCTTCCGCCAGCTTCTGCATGCCGAAGACCCCCATCTGGCCGCAGGTGGACCGGAGGGAATGGGCCGCCACCTCCACCGCCCTCGCGTTCTTGGCGTAGAAGCCGTCACAGCATTCTTTCAGGCGGTTCGGGGTATAGGCGATGAAGAGCCGGATCATCTCGATGGTGACTTTCTTCCCGCCGAACTCGCTCAAACGCTCGAGAGTTTCAATATCCACCCTGGATTGGGGATATCCTTTGCCGGGGATCATAGATTTTTGATGCTATAAAACCCATGGTCCAAAGTCAATCCGCCACCTTCTCCCCATTCCATCGGGTCGGGAGATATTATATATTAAGGACATGACCGGCGATCCGGAGTTGAGGGAGATCCTCTCTTATCCCACCGTGGCCGTGGTCGGCTGTTCTCCCAAAGAGTCCCGCCCCAGCCACGCGGTGGCGCTCTATCTAAGGAACGCTGGCTACCGCGTGATCCCGGTGAATCCGGGATTCTCCGAGATCCTCGGCGAGAAATGCTATCCCAACCTCCTCCAGATCCCGGAAAAAGTGTACGTGGTGGACGTGTTCCGCCGCTCCGAGGAGGTGCTTCCGATCGTCCGCGACGCCGTGCGGATCGGCGCCAAGGCGGTCTGGCTTCAGGACGGCGTCGCGCATCCCGCCGCGGAAGAGGAAGCCCGCCGCGCCGGCCTCAAGGTCGTTTCCAACGATTGCATGATGCGCGAACACCGCCGCCTGGGCGGACCGGGGCGGAAGACGGTCACGACCTGTTGATCCCCTCCGAATTGAATCGCGCGCCGAATTTTAGTAAAATTTGCAACTCGAATCCGGCGGAATCCCGCGGACGGAACCGGAACCCTGTCCCGTGACCCCTCCGCCACCGATCGGCGCGGCCCGCTATTTGGGGACCGGCCTGCAGTTCGCGGTCACGCTTCTCGCGGGTCTATATCTCGGCTATATCTTCGACAGGAAATTCGGGACCCTTCCCTGGGGCACCCTGGGCGGTTCGGCCATGGGCTTCGCGGCGGGTTTCTACGGTCTCTGGAGCGAATTGATGAGGAAGGACCATGACAAAGGACCATCATAGAAGGACCCGCGGCCTGACGGTCATCGCGGGCTGCGCCCTGGCGCTTTTCGCCGGGACCGTCGCTCTGGAAGGGCCGGGCCCCATGCGGAACGGGGTCATTCTGGGCCTGGCCTGCTCGTTCGTGAACGCCCTGGCCGGCTTCGCCGCCGTCCACTGGGCGTTCAAGCGCTCGAACCGCCTTTTCTACGGGGCCTATTTCGGGAGCATGCTCTGGAAGATCCTGGTCCTGGGCGGCGTCTTCTTCCTGGTCCGGGGGCATGCCGCTTTCCACCCCGCGGGAGCCCTGGTCTCCCTGGCCGCGGCCACTTTCCTTCTGAACGCGCTCGAACTCGGCTACCTTCCCGAAGGCTCCTCCGCCGTCCGGCCATGAACTTCAAGCGGATCCTGGAGCACGACATTCTCGACCACACCTTTTCTTCCGCGTTCACCCTGGGCGGCGTCTCCTTCGCGGTCTCCAAGCACCTCCTGGCCATGTGGGCGGCCTGCGCGCTCCTGGTCCTTATGTTCGTCTACCTGCGGGCCGCCCGGGGCGCGACCGCCGGCAGGCTGCGCCTCCTGCTCGAGGTCTTCATCCTCTACATCCGCGACGAGATCGTGCTCTCCTCCATGGGCGAGCGCGGAAGGAAATATCTGCACTACTTCCTCACCCTTTTCTTTTTCATCCTGGCCTGCAACCTCCTGGGGCTGGTGCCCGGCTCGGCCACCGCCACGGGCAACATCGCGGTCACGGCCGCGCTTTCCCTGTGCACGTTCTTCCTCATCCACATCGCCGGCGCGCGCGAGCAGGGTCTCGCGCGTTACGTCAAAAGCATCGTCCCCTCCGGCCTGCCGGGATGGCTCGTGCCTCTCATGTTCCCCATCGAGCTCCTCGGGTTCTTCACAAAGACCTTCGCGCTTTCCATCCGGCTTTTCATGAACATGATCGCCGGCCACATCGTGGTCCTGGCCTTCCTCTGCCTCATCTTCATCTTTTCGGCGATCCATCCGTGGGTGGGGATCGTGACGGCGCCCGTGAGCGTGTCCATGTCGCTGTTCGTGTATTTCCTCGAGCTGTTGATCGTGATCCCGCTCCAGGCCTACATCTTCACTTTTCTGACGGCGCTTTTCGTCGGCGCCGCGGTGCATCCGGAACATTAAACGCAAGGATAAGGAGGGAGTAAAATGCTCTACTTAGGATTGGGATATTTGGGCGCGGGGATCGGCGCGGGGATCTGCCTCTTGGCGGCCTCGTTCGGGATCGCGAGACTGGCCAATGCCGCCCTCGAAGGCACGGCCCGCCAGCCGGAAGCGGCGGGAGCACTCCGCACTTCCATGATCATCCCGGCGGCCTTGATCGAAGGGCTCGGCTTCTTCGCCCTGGTCATCTGCCTTCTGGTCGCCTTGAACCTGGGACTGCCGAAGACGGCGGAAACGCCGGCCCCCGGGGCCGCCCAGGCGGTCGAAGCGCACAAGTAAGGGGGCGGTCCCGGCCGCGGGCCGAAGACCCTGCCTTTATCATGGAAAACCTGCTGAAACCCGACATCGGACTCATGTTCTGGACCCTGGTCACGTTTTTGATCATGGTCGTCATCCTCAAGAAGATCGCCTGGGGACCCCTGCTCAAGGCCCTCGAGGACCGGGAAGCCGCCATCCGGGGCGAGATCGAGTCGGCCAGGAAAGGCCGCCTCGAGATGGAAGGCCTGAAGGCCGATTACGAGAAACAGCTCGCCGGGATCGAGGCCCGGACCCGCCAGATGCTGGCCGAGGCGGAGCAGAAGGGCGCCCGGTCCCGCGAAGCCGTCCTCAAGGAGGCCGGGAGGGAAGCGCGCGCCATCGCGGACAAGACGCGCCAGCAGCTTGAAGCCGAGAAGGAGCGCCTCGTGAGGGAATTGCGGAGCCAGGTCGGGGACCTGTCGGTGGGCATCGCCGAAAAACTCCTGCGCCAGGCCGTCGACAAGAAGCTGCAGGACAAGTTCATCCGGGATTTCGTCAAGGACCTGGATTCCCGGGACAGGGCCTCGCGGTGAAGGAGACCCTGGCCGCGCACCGGTACGCCAAGGCCCTGTTCCTCGCCGCCCGGGACCGGCGCGGGGTCTCC
>MGUT01000076.1:53313-54026 GCA_001800095.1 Elusimicrobia bacterium RIFCSPLOWO2_01_FULL_64_13
CCGGGCCCTGGCCGCGGACCACGCCGTCCGCGAGGCGGCGGGCAGCCCTCTGATCCCGTTCGAGAAGAAATGCTCCGCCCTGTGCGGCGTTCTGGGCGACCGGACGGATCCCGCCTCCGAGCTCCTCGGGCGGTTCGTCCGTTTATTGCTGTCCAAGAAGCGGGCGTCCCTTCTGCCCCTCATCGCCGCCCGGTTCGAGAGCGTCGTGGAGGAGTCGAGACAGGCGCTGAAGGCCGTGGTCGGATCGGCGGCCCCTTTGACCGAGGGCGACCTCCGGTCGCTGGAGGCCGGCCTCTCGCGGCTGACCGGCAAGAAAGTTTCGGCGGAGGTCTCCGTCCGGCCGGAGCTCATCGGGGGGCTGGTGGTGCGGGCGGGAGACCTGGTGATCGACAATACTTTGAAAAGCCGGTTGAAGGACATGAAAACCCTCCTGGGTTCATAGAAAGGGGTGCGACGATATGGCCATCAGACCTGAAGAAATCACGAACGTCCTCAAAAAGCAGATCGAGGGCTTCGATTCCAAGATCGAACTGAAGGAAACGGGCACCGTCCTCCAGACGGGAGACGGGATCGCCCGCATCTGGGGCCTGGAGAACGCCGTGGCGGGAGAGCTCCTCGAGTTCCCCCACAAGGTCTCGGGGATGGTGTTGAACCTCGAGCGCGAGAACGTGGGCGCGGTGATCCTGGGCAACGACCGGCTAATCAAGGAAGGG
>MGUT01000076.1:54077-54841 GCA_001800095.1 Elusimicrobia bacterium RIFCSPLOWO2_01_FULL_64_13
AGGCGATGATCGGAAGGCTGGTGAACCCCCTGGGCGAGCCCATAGACGGCAAGGGCCCGATCAGGACCGACAGTTTCCGCCCCGTGGAGGTCATCGCGCCCGGAGTGGTGGAGCGCCAGCCCGTCAAGGAGCCGCTCCAGACGGGCTTGAAAGCCATCGATTCCATGATCCCCATCGGGCGGGGACAGCGGGAGCTCATCATCGGCGACCGCCAGACCGGCAAGACCGCCATCGCCGTGGACACCATCCTGAACCAGAAGGGCCAGAACGTCGTCTGCATCTACGTCGCCGTGGGCCAGAAGCAGTCCACGGTGGCCCAGGTGGTGCAGAAGCTTTCCGATTCCGGCGCGATGGATTACACCATCGTGGTCAGCTCCACCGCGGCCGACCCGGCCCCTTTGCAGTACCTCGCGCCCTACTCGGGCTGCGCGATCGGCGAGGAATTCCTGTGGAAGGGCAGGCACGTCCTCCTCGTCTACGACGACCTCTCCAAGCACGCCCAGGCCTACCGCCAGATCTCTCTTCTCCTGCGCCGGCCTCCCGGCCGCGAGGCCTTCCCGGGCGACGTGTTCTACCTGCACTCGCGGCTCCTGGAGCGGGCCTGCAAGCTGAACGACTCCAACGGAGGCGGCTCCCTGACGGCCCTCCCCATCATCGAGACCCAGGCCGGCGACGTCTCCGCCTATATCCCCACGAACGTGATCTCGATCACCGACGGGCAGATCTATCTCGAGTCCGCGCTGTTCTATTCCGGCGTGCGCCCG
>MGUT01000076.1:54915-55482 GCA_001800095.1 Elusimicrobia bacterium RIFCSPLOWO2_01_FULL_64_13
GACAAGACCTCGCGCCGGCAGCTGGCCCGGGGCGAGCGCATGGTCGAGCTCCTCAAGCAGGGCCAGTACAGCCCCCTGCCGGTGGAAAAACAGGTCCTGGCGATCTTCGCGGGGGTGAACGGATATCTCGACGGGATCCCGACGGCGGACGCGGCCCGCTTCGAAACGGCACTCCTCGAGTTCATCGAGAAGAGCCGTCCCGAGATCCTCCAGGCCCTGCGCGAGAAGAAGCAGATCGACGACGAACTCAAGGAGAAGCTCACGGCGGCGATCGGGCTTTTCTCCAGGGATTTTTCCGCCTAGGGGTCCGCGTGCGCTTCCTCGTCACCGGCGTTTCCGGACTGATCGGCTCGAACCTCGCGGCGGAGCTCGCGCGCTCCCACGAGGTCGTGGGCCTGTGCAACTTCTCCCCCGGCTCCGAAGACAACGCCAGGCGTTTCGGCGGGAAGTTCCACCGGGGAGACATCCGGGACTTCGACTACGGCTCCCTCGGCGGGTTCGACGGCTGCTTCCACCAGGCCGCCGTGACCGACACCACCATCACCGATCCCAAGCTCATGTTCTCCA
>MGUT01000076.1:55633-58631 GCA_001800095.1 Elusimicrobia bacterium RIFCSPLOWO2_01_FULL_64_13
GATCGTGGGGCTCCGCTACTTCAACGTCTACGGCCCGGGTGAGACCCATAAGCTGAAGGCGGCGAGCATGGTCTACCAGCTCTACCGGCGGATCGCGTCGGGGGAGGCCCCTCGCGTCTTCAAATGGGGCGAGCAGTCCCGGGACTTCATCTACGTCAAGGACGTGGCCGCGGCCAACGTGAAGGCCTTCGAGCTGGACCGGCCGGGAGCCCACGTCTTCAACGTCGGGACCGGCGCGCGCACGAGCTTCAACCGCGTGATCGAGATCCTCAACCGGACCCTCGGCGCTTCCCGGCCCACGGAATATTTCGACAACCCCTACGCCTTCTACCAGGACGAGACCCAGGCCGACACTTCCCTGGCTGAATCCATTCTCGGCTTCAAGTGCGCCTATCCGCCGGAACAAGGGATCCCGGACTACGCGCTCACGATCAAAAAGATGACGGCGGCGGCCTAAGGACCCGGCATGCCCTCCCTGCGAGAGGTCCGCAAGAAGATCAAGACGGTCAGGTCCACCGAGCAGATCACGAAGGCCATGAAGATGGTGGCCGCGGCCCGGCTGCGCCAGGCCCAGGCCCGCATCCTCTCCGCCCGGCCCTACGCCATCCAGATGAAGGACCTGCTCGCCGAGCTGGCGGGCCGCGTCACGGCGGAGGGGTCCTCCGGGACCGGGTCCGGGCCCCTCCCCCACCCGCTCCTCGAGAGCCACGGCTCCGGCCGCAAGGCGCTCCTTCTGATCACGGCCGACAAGGGGCTGTGCGGGTCCTTCAACACCAATCTCATCAAGGCCGCGGGGCTCTACCTCGAGGAGAACCGGGACCGGGACGTCCGGCTTTTCGCGGCGGGGCGGAAGGGGCGCGATTTCTTCAAGCGCGCCGGGTGGCCCTTCGCGGGCGAGTATGTCCAGATATTCGGCTCCCTTGCCTTCCGGCACGCCGAGATCATCGGCTCGGACCTGATGAGGCTTTATCTCGAGGAAAAACCGGAAGAAGTCGTCATCATCTACAACGAATTCAAATCCGTGCTCCAGCAGAGCCTGGTCACGGAACGGCTCCTGCCGGTGGAGCGCCCGGACGGCGGGAGCGTCCGCCGGCGGGCCTTCGATTTCATCTACGAACCGTCCCGCGGGGAACTCCTCGACGCCCTCCTTCCCCGGATCATCAAGTCCCAGGTCTACCGGGCCCTGCAGGAATCTTACGCGGCCGAGCTGGGCGCCAGGATGGCCGCGATGGATTCCGCCGCCAAGAACGCCAAGGAGCTGATCGATTCGCTCACCCTCAAGCTCAACCGCACCCGCCAGGCCATCATCACGCGCGAGATCGCCGAGCTCGTGGGCGGGGCGGAAGCGCTGCAATAGAACAGGAGAAGCCCATCATGAACCCAGGAAAAGTCGTTCAAGTGATCGGTCCCGTCGTGGACCTCGAGTTCCCGTCCGGCAACCTTCCCGCGATCTACAACGCGGTCCGCGTCAAGCTCGACGGCTCCGGCAACGGCGGCGGGGACCTGACCGTGGAGGTCGCCCAGCATCTGGGCGACAACATCGTCCGCGCCATATCCCTCGGCCCGACCGACGGCTTGAGGCGCGGCCTTCCCGCCGAGGACACGGGCGCGCCCATCTCGGTGCCGGTGGGGAAGGCCTGCCTCGGTCGCCTCATGAACGTCCTGGGCGAGCAGAAGGACCACCTGGGCGATATCGTGACCGACGCCCGCCTTCCCATCCACCGCCCGCCGCCGTCCCTCGTGGACCAGGAGACGACACAACAGGTCTTCGAGACGGGCATCAAGGTCATCGATCTGCTCGAACCCTACATGAAGGGAGGCAAGGTCGGGCTCTTCGGCGGCGCCGGAGTGGGCAAGACGGTGGTGATCATGGAGCTCATCCATAACGTCGCCCTGCACCACGGGGGCGTGTCCATCTTCGGCGGCGTGGGAGAGCGCACCCGCGAAGGCAACGATCTCTGGCTCGAGATGAAGCAATCCAAGGTCATCGACAAGGCGGTGCTGGTCTACGGCCAGATGAACGAGCCGCCCGGCTCGAGGCTCCGGGTGGGCCTCACCGCCCTGACCCAGGCCGAATATTTCCGGGACACGGCCGGGCAGGACGTGCTCTTGTTCATCGACAATATCTTCCGGTTCACCCAGGCGGGTTCGGAAGTCTCCGCTCTCCTGGGCCGGATGCCCTCCGCCGTGGGCTACCAGCCCACTCTCGCGACCGAGATGGGCGACCTCCAGGAGCGCATCACCTCCACGAAGAAAGGTTCCATCACGAGCGTTCAGGCGATCTACGTCCCCGCCGACGACCTCACCGATCCCGCCCCGGCCGCGGCCTTCAGCCACCTGGACGCCACCACGGTGCTCTCCCGGCAGATCTCCGAGCTCGGCATCTATCCGGCGGTGGACCCCCTGGACTCCACTTCCCGCATCCTCGATCCCAAGATCGTGGGCGAGGAGCATTACCAGGTCGCGCGGCAGGTGCAGAAGGTGCTCCAGCGCTACCGGGACCTCCAGGACATCATCGCCATCCTCGGCATCGACGAACTCTCCGAGGAGGACAAGCTCACGGTGACCCGGGCCCGCAAGATCCAGAAATTCCTCTCCCAACCCTTCTTCGTGGCCGAGCAGTTCACCGGCACTCCGGGAAAATACGTCGCGCTCAAGGACACCATCCGCGGTTTCAAGGAGATCGTCGCGGGCGACCACGACGGCCTTCCCGAACAGGCCTTCTACATGGCCGGCGGGATCGGGGAGGTCATTGAAAAAGCGGGGCGGATGAATTCCTGATGGCCAAGACCCTGTCGATCGAGATATATACTCCGGAAAGGCAGGTCCTCAAGGATGAGGCCGAATTCGTGGTCGTTCCCGCGAGCAACGGCCAGCTCGGAGTCCTGCCGGGACACGCTCCCCTGCTCGCGCGGCTGACCGCGGGGCCCGTGAAGATCCGGAAGCCGGGCTCCACCGAATTCCTCCCCGTGTCCGGAGGGTTCGCCGATGTCCATCC
>MGUT01000076.1:58637-67220 GCA_001800095.1 Elusimicrobia bacterium RIFCSPLOWO2_01_FULL_64_13
CGCCGATGTCCATCCCGGAGGGATAAGGATATTCGCGGAAACGGCGGAAATGGCCCTGGAGATCGACGTCGAACGCGCGCGGCTCGCCGCGGAAAGGGCCCGGGAGGGGCTTTCCAAGGTCAACCAGCCCGAGGCCATGGCCGCCGCCGAGGCGGCTTTGAAGCGGGCCCTCATACGCTTGAGGATATCGGAGGGGCTTTCGCGGAGGAGGAGCAAATAGGATGAATCTCCTCCTGGGGATCTTCCTGGCGTTCGGCGTCCTCGGAGCGTTCCCGCGGCCGTCCGCCGCGGCGGTCTTCAATTTTTCCGCCCGCCGGATCGAAAAGGCCGAAAAGCTCATGTCGCGCGGCAAGTTCGAGGAGGCGAGCGGCCTGGCGGGCAAGCTCATCGCCAAGGATCCCAAGAACATCGAGGCCTATACCGTGAAGATCCGCGCGCTCATGGCCATGAACCAGTTCCTGGCCGCGCACGAGACCTACGACCTCATGCTCCTCTCTTCGCAGGTCGACGACCCCGAGGCCTTGAACGCCCTGGCCTGGGGCGTCATCAAGGAAGCCGTCATCGACAAGTCCTTTTTCGTGCGGGGAAGCGCGGCCTCCGCGCTCGGCGAAGTGGGCGACACCCGGGCCCTTTACCCGCTCGAGCACCTGCTCCGCGACGAGTACGACAGCGTCACGGTGCGCGCCCTTGAGGCCATGGGACGCATCCGCGATCCCAAGGCGGTCCCCATCCTCAAAAACTACGTCAACGACAAAAGCTATCTCGTGCGCTCCGCCGCGATCGAATCGCTCGCGAACCTGGGGGACTCGTCCGGCCTCCCCGCGCTCTACCGCGACCTCGACGACGAGTCCTGGAACGTCCGCGCCCGCGCCGCCGAGGTCCTGGGGCGCGTCAAGGACCGCGGCGCCGTCCCCAAGCTTCGGGAAAAGCTCCGCGACAAGCAATCCTACGTCCGCGTCAGAGTGGCGGAGGCCCTGGCGAGTCTCGGCGACGCGGGCGTCCTGCCCATCTTCGAGCAGACGGTCCTCCAGGGCGAATGGGCCGACCGGGTGCGCTCGGCCGGGTCCCTCATGGAGCTGGGAGGCAAGGAGGAGGCCTTGAGGGTCCTGCAGGACGCCATGAAGAACGCCGACTGGAGGATCCGGGCCCAGGCCTGCAAAGTGATGGCCGGAAGCGGGGAAAGGCGCGTCTTGAGCATCCTGGAGCGATACGCGAACGACGAACGCTGGGAAGTCCGTTTCGCCGTGGCCCAGGCCCTGGTGGACCAGGGAGACAGGACCGCGGTGGGCCAGCTGGTGGAGCTGATGAACGCGGACGACGCCGACGTCCGCGGGAACGCGGCCGGCGCCCTGGGAGCCGTGGGCGGGCCCGAGGATCTGGCCCACTTAAGGAACGCCCTGAAGGACATCGACGGGCGCGTGCAGGTCCAGGCGGCCAAATCCATCATCCAGATCCGCCGCAACATCAAGGAGCAATGAACCTTGGCCGATGACCACGGCTCCGGGCTGCTTGAAATTTATACCAACATCTGGTATGTAAAAGGAGTCATGCCCGAACCGCCGACCGTCCGGAGCCGTTTCCCGTCCCCGCGCCTTCCCCGGACCCCATGAACGAAATCGCCCGCGTTTTCCTGCCGGTCGTCTCCGCCGCCGGTCTGTCGATATCCATTTCCCTGGCGGTGTATCTGGCCATCCGCTACCTGGCCTACCGCAGGTCGTTCCCCGTGCCGCACCAGTTCGATTTTTTCTGGGTCCTGGGGACGGTCTTCTTCGCGTTCGTTTCGGTGTCCGGGACCGGGCCGCTCGAAGGCCAGTTCAGCCAGCGCTTCCTGTCCTGGACGGTGTTCGCCACGTTCCTCCTCTGGTCCTATGTGGCCATCTTCGTGGCGGACAAGTTCCTGGTCGAGTACCTTCTGGTGCGCGTGTTCCAGCTCTATGTCGCCCCGCCGCTCCGCAAAGCGATGATCCTGTTCGTCTTCGCGGTGGCCGCGGTGGTGGGCGTCCAGCAGATATTCAACATCAATCCCTGGGCCATCTACGCGCCCACGTCCGTCATCTCGCTTGGCATCGGCATCGCGCTCAAGGACGCCTTCCAGACCTTCTTCGCCGGGGTGGCGCTCTCGAGGATCCTGCGGATCGGCGACTGGATACGCTTCAATGAGCTTGAAGGCCAGGTCACGGACATGAACTGGGCGCGCACCGCGCTCCGCACCTGGGAGGGCGGCGCCGTTTTCGTGCCCAACAGCGAGCTGCAGAAGAGCGTCTTCCAGAATTTCAGCTACCGCTCCCGGCCGCAGCGCTGCCGCGTCGAGGTCGGGGCCGCTTACGGGGTCCCACCGCAGAAAGTGAAGGCGGCCCTCGCGGAATGCGCCCGGAACGCGGAAGGAGTGGCCCAGAGCCCCGCGCCGGAAGTCCTGCTCATGGGCTATGGGGATTTTTCCATCAATTACGCCCTCACTTTCTGGGTCGAGGACTACTCCCGCAGGAGGGAGGTCACGAGCGGAGTATCCACCCGCGTCTGGTACGCTTTCAAAAGGGAGGGCATCGAGATCCCCTTCCCCATCCGCACGGTGCACATGGCGGCGCAGCCGCCCCAATCCCAGGCCATCGACCCCCAGGCCGTCCTTTCCAAAGTGGAGATCTTCCGCCTCCTGACCCCCCGGGACCACGACGCTCTCTCGGGCCGGCTGCGCCGGCAGGTGTATCTGAAGGGAGAGGTCGTGGTGCGCGAGGGCGAGCCCGGCAGTTCCTTCTACGTGGTGCACAAGGGCCGGCTGGAGATCCTAAGGAAAGTCCGCGGCCATTCCGTGGCGGTGGGCGAGCTGGAGAGCGGCCAGTTCTTCGGCGAGCTCTCGCTCCTGACGGGAGAGCCGCGGTCGGCCACGGTCCGCGCGGTAGAGGATTCAGAGTTGCTTCTATTGGATCAGGCCGATTTTCGTGATATCATGGAACGCAATCCGGATCTGGCCGAATCCATCGCCGAGGTGGTCGCCTCCCGCCAGGCCCATCTCCAGGCGCACGACGCCTCCGTTCCGGAACCGAAGCGCGAACGGCAAAGCGCCCTGTCCCGGAAGATCCGGGAATTCTTCAATCTGAAACGGGAGAAAGTGTGAAGAACAAGCTCCGCCGGAACAGCCTCCTCATCGCCCTGGCCGTCTCGGTCCTCGCGTCCGCGGCCTACTGGCTGAACGCGTTCATCAACTTCGAGAACAAGTCCCTCGACTGGCGGTTCCGCCTTCGCGGGGTCGAGAAGCCCAAGTCACCCGTCGTGATCGCCGCGATCGACGTGGAGGCGCTCGAGACCGTGGGCAAATGGCCCTGGCGCAGGAAGGTCCACGCCCGTCTCGTGGACGCGCTCCGCCGCGCCGGGGTGAAGGGGGTCCTCTACGACGTGCTTTTCTACGAGCCCGACCGGGAGAGGCCCTGGGAGGACCGCGATTTCGCCCGTTCCGTCAGGCGGTCCGGCGCGATCGTCACCGCCTACAGCTTCGAGTACGAGGAGATACGCACCGTCGAAACGGACGAAAAAGGCCAGGCCGTCACCAAGACCGAGCCGGTCGTCTCCAAGGGAGAGCCGCTGCCTTCCCTGGTCGAGGCCTCGAAGGCGGTCGGGTTCGTGAACTGCTTCCCCGATCCGGACGGGTACTTGAGGCGGGCGCGACCCACTACGCCCAGAACATCCTCACCCTCTCCGTCGCTCTGGACAAGCCGGTGGAGGAGATCCTCGCGGGCCTGCCCCTCTCTCCCGCGGTCACCTGGGGCTACCCCTCGCAAGAGGCGCTCATCAACTACCGCGGTCCGGAAGAAGATACCTTCCCCACCTATTCCTGCGCGGCGATACTCGACGGGACCATCCCCAGGGAATGGCTCAAGGGCAAGATCGTCCTCATCGGCTCGACGGCGCTCGGGCTCTACGACCATTACCCCACGCCGTTCTCGGCCTCGTTCCCCGGGCTCTACTTCCACGCCAACGTCATCGACAACCTCTGGGCGGGCGATTTCCTCGCGCCCTCGAGCCCCTTCTTCACGCTTTTCTGGATCCTGTTCTTCGGTCTTTTGGCCGGGGTCGCCGTCCCCAGGGTCACCGCCTGGGTGGGCGCGCTGTCCGCCGGGGCCATCGCCGCGGGGTTCTGGACCGCCGGTTACTTTCTCATGGTGAAAAAGCTATATTATATGGAATTGGTCGCCCCGACGATCTCCTTATTGGGGTGTTACGTCGCCGCGTTCTTCTACCGCTTCATCGTGGAGCAGAGGGAGAAGGCGGGCATCAAGCGGGCGTTCGGCGTCTACGTCAATCCGCACGTCGTGGACCAGATCGCCAAGAATCCCGAAGGGCTCAAGCTCGGCGGGGAACAGCGCGAGATGACGGTCATGTTCTCGGACGTGGCCGGGTTCACCACCATCTCCGAGAATCTATCGCCCCAGGAGCTCGTGCATTTGTTGAATCTGTACCTGACGGCCATGACGGACACGATCATGAAGTTCGACGGCACCGTGGACAAGTACGAGGGCGACGCCATCATGGCCTTTTGGGGCGCTCCCCTCGTCCAGCCCAGCCACGCCCGCCAGGCCTGCCTGGCCGTTCTGGAGAACCGCGACCGGTTGAGGCAGCTCAACGAGGAGCTTTCCAAGAAGGGACTGCGGAACCTGGATGCCCGCTGCGGGCTGAACACCGGCCCCATGAACGTGGGCAACATGGGCTCGAACCAGAAGTTCAACTATACCGTCATGGGCGACTCGGTGAACCTGGCCTCGCGCCTGGAAGGAGCCAACAAGCAGTACGGCACCAACCTCATGGTCTCCGAATCCACCTACGCGCAGGCCAAGGACGATATCGAGGTGCGGGAGCTGGACCTCCTGCGCGTGAAAGGCAAGGAGAAGCCCATCAAGGTCTTCGAGTTGGTCTGCCGGAAGGGCGGCTTGAGCGAGGCGCAGAAAAAAGGCGTCGCCCTGTACGACGAGGCGCTCGCGCTCTACCGCAAGCGCGATTTCAAAAAGGCCCTCGCCAGGTTGGAAGCGGTGCTCTCCGTCCTGCCCGGGGACAAGCCCGCCGAGACCTACATCCGGCGCGCGAAGGATTATATCGATACCCCCCCTCCCGCCAACTGGGACGGGGTCTTCGTGATGACCACAAAATAAGGAGCGGGAACGATCTATGGAAGTATTCTTAAGGCTGGTCCTGGGTCACCTGATCGGGGATTTCACTCTCCAGACCAACTACATCGCGGCCTGGAAAAGGCGGAACCTCTGGGGGATGGCGGTCCATTGCGGGATCCACCCCATCCTCTACACGGTCCTCCTCTGGAACTACATGGGGCAGGTCTGGATGCGGATAGGGGACGTTTCCTTCACGGGCTGGACCTGCGTGCTCCTCATCTTCATCGCGCATTTCGTGGAGGACGAATGGCGGGTCTGGTCGGTCCTGAAAAAAGGCGCGCCGGACAACACCTTCTTCTACCTCTGGGACCAGGTCATCCACTATGCCGTGCTTTTCGCCATATCTCCCGTCGTGGACGGCGGGGCCACGAGCAAGTTCGGGTTCATCCATTACCCTCCCCTGGAGGGCGTGGTGATGGGCGCCCAGGCCGCGGGTCTGGGCGCCTGGCAGCGCTTCCTCACGGTCACCCGGCCGGAACCCTGGGTCCTGGCGGGGAGTTTGCTCGTGATCGTGACGCATTTCACCACGGTGTCCATCTATTTCATCGAAAAGGACGTGTTCGGGAAGGATTTTCCCGCCGCCGACGAAAAATACATCTCCATGGCCGAGAGGATGGTGGTCACGGGATGCTTCCTCCTGCCCGGCATCTGGTGGGCGGGGCTGATCGCGGTGTGGTTCGGGTGGGTGGTGCTCTCGAAGATCCGCGACCGCTACGATTTCTCCTGGACCAGCATCGTCGTGGGCAACCTCACCGCCGTCGCCTGCGGCCTCCTCCTGCGCGGCATCTTCTACTAAACCTCACACCTACCTAAATTTCTCGGATAAGCTTTGGTCACCTTCACCCTAGCCCTTTCCCAAAGGGAGAAGGGACCAATCTTATCCCCTCGCCCCCGGAGGGGGAGAGGGCGGCCGCAGGCCGGGTGAGGGGGGTGGAGGGCAAACACCCAAGAGATGAAAAACATTCCGACAGGATGTCCACCTTGGCCGATCTTTTAGGTTCATCCCGCCAGTTGTATTATAATGGTATAACTGTTATACTATCCTATGGCCCGATTCGAATACAACTCCGAAAAGAGCAAGACGAATAAAGAGCGCCATGGCATTGATTTTGATGAGGCGCGGGAACTGTGGGAAGGCACCCATGTCATCATTCCGGCCAAGAATGTCCTGGGCGAGAATCGGTATGCGATCCTGGGCCTGGTGAGGAAGAGAGTCCATATGGCCATTTACACGGAGCGGGGTGCAGGAATCCGCATCATCAGTTGTCACAAGGCGGACAAAAGGTGGGTGAATCTATATGAAAAATCGATCAAAGGTTAGAAAAATCACGGCCCGGGAATTCGATAAAAAGTTCGACCGCGGAGAGGATATTACGAAATATCTCGACCTCAAGAATGCCACAAGGATCAGGAGGATCAACGTGGATTTTCCGGATTGGATGGTGAGGCGGTTGGATGAAGAAGCCCGCAAGTTGAATATCTCCAGGCAGGCGGTAGTAAAGACCTGGGTATATCAACACCTTAGCCCCCACCATTCGTAGAAAAAGCTGCGGGCTCCGTCCCGGCAGAACTAGGCGCCTTGCTCCGCTAAATCTGGCGCGCCCTGCCCCGTTTCTTATGAGGTTTTTATAAGGACGGGACGGACTGGGCGCGTCTTTCTTAGGAGGTCTTTATAAAGAAGCGCGCCCTGTAGGATTTGAACCTACGGCCTTCTGATTCGTAGTCAGACGCTCTATCCGCTGAGCTAAGGGCGCAAAATCGGCGCGGGACAACCTATTTTACCATATTATCGAGTTTCCCGCCTATCCCTTCGGGGCCTCCCCGTCACAGGTTCCGGGACCCGCTAGGCCGGTCTTCCTCAAAATATCCTCCATCAGGCACCATTTCGTGACGGACGACTGCAGCAGGTTCGCCCCCACGAAAGCTGTGAACCATAGCCAATAGGGATGGACCCAATGGGCCAGGGCCAGACTGGCCAATATGAAGCTTCCCGCGATCAGCCGGATGCGTCTTTCCAGAGTCATCGCACACCTCCATTGAACGGCAGAAACCGTCCTTCCAGTCTATAAAATATTCCTGCGCAGGTGGATATAATTCCCGCCTTCAAGTCCTGCGCCCGAGGCGCTATACTTCTGGGGACGGTCCAATCAAATCCGAGGAGGAATCATCATGAAAGAGAAAGAAGAGCTCATCCCCGAAAAGAAGCCCCCCACGGCCCTGCGCCTGCACCAGCTCAACGACGTCCGCGTCATCGGCCGGCTGGTGCGGGAGCCGGAGGTGCGGCTCACGTCCAAGGGCCAGTCCGTCTGCCGGCTGGACATAGCGGTGAACCGCCGATATAAGGGAGCGGACGGCGAATGGAAGGAGGAGGCCTCGTTCATCCCGGTCGTGGTCTGGAGGGAGGAGGCCCAGCGCTGCGGCGACCGGCTGAAGAAGGGAAGCCCCGTCTACGTGGAAGGGCGGCTCAAGTCGCGCAACTGGGAGACGAAGGAAGGCCAGAAGCGCACCTCCATCGAAGTGGACTCCCGCAGGGTGCAGTTCCTGGAAAAGGCGGGGTAGGGGAAGAGGTCTGGATGCGGAGGCACTTCTTTCTTATTCCTATTTTTCTAAGGAAGGAGTACCACCGAAAATTCCTATGAAGTTTTTTTAAGGAGTTTTCGGAGGGAGCGCCGGTTTCTTATTCCTAATTTTATAAGGAACCGGCATCACCCTCCGAGCCTTAAGAAGTTTTTTAAAGGATTCGGAGGGAGAGAGATTCGAACTCTCGGTACAGGGTTGACCCCCGTACAACGGTTTAGCAAACCGCCGCCTTAAGCCACTCGGCCATCCCTCCTAATAAAATCTTCTTAAGTATAGATGGCCTGTACTTTTTCCTCAATATAGAGGAATAAGAAGAAAAGTGCGGCCATCCCTCCATAAAAACATCCTTAAAAAAACTTCTTAAGCCTTTTTTATGGCCCCATTCCTTAATTTTTAGGAATAAGAAGAGGGGCCATGCGCAACTTAGAATGACAATCCATAAAAACCATTTAAGCCTTTTTTATGGCCCCGTTCCCTCATCTCAACGTGCCCCCCTATTTTAACATTCAACCGTCCCCGGCGCAATCGCGATCTTTAACTCATACCCTTTCCTGGCAAACGAAAAAAGAGAAAGAAACTCTGGCGCTAGGCCAGCTCTTCTTCCTCCTTTGCACTGCAAGGCCTTTCGGGGCGGGTAAGACCGTAGCCAGAAGGCTACGCTGTATTTATATCAGAAGTTCCCTTGATAATCTGGCAGCGTAACCATTATTTGAACCAAATAGAAATAAAATTGAAATGAATTTCAACAAGAAATGAATGCTTTTTTTCATCCTTTTTCTCCTCATAGCACCCCCACTATATTACTTCACCACTTCCCAATGGCCGCCTTTGTCGGGGCCGATACGCT
>MGUT01000076.1:67269-67611 GCA_001800095.1 Elusimicrobia bacterium RIFCSPLOWO2_01_FULL_64_13
AGAGGTTATTCCGGTTTTTTCGGCAATCTCGGCGGTCGTTATTTTGGGATTCTGCTCGATAAGTCGCAAAATCTTCTCCCTAGTTTTCTCCCTAACTTTCTCCCTAGTTTTCTCCGAACCACTCGGTTCAGGATGATCCTGTTTGGGATTATGAAAAACCGTCACAAAACTGCCGCCCGCCTCCTCATAGGTCGGCTCAGGAAGCCCCCAGTCTTTGCACCACTGGATGATCTTGCTGGTTCCCGAACCAACGTCCTCTGCAAATTTAATCCAGAAGAACGCCTTGGCGATCAGGGGGTTGCGCGGGATCGAGTCGTGTTTTCCCTTCAATTTTTCCACGGT
>MGUT01000077.1:0-16968 GCA_001800095.1 Elusimicrobia bacterium RIFCSPLOWO2_01_FULL_64_13
GGCCCGCAGTTCTAGACCTCTCCGGGCGGTTTGACAGTGACCTGCCTATTTTGGAGAATATAACTTCATCCCATGGCGAAGAAGAAAGACAAGCTCCAGGCCAAAAAGCCGCAATCCTCCGGATTCACGCGCTGGGGGATCTCCCTCCGCGGCTGGAAGGTCATCGGGGGCGGGGTCCTGACCGTCATTGCCGGCTTCTACGTCCTTTCCCTCACGGACCCCGCCGGCCGGAACTGGGCCTCGACCCTGTCACCCTTCCTCCTCCTGGGCGGCTACGCCGCCATAGGCATCGGCATCACCCTCCCCGGTCCCGACGAACCATAGCCGTATGAGCCTCCCGCTCCTGACGCTCGCGGTCATCGCGTGTCTCATCGCCGGCTACGGTCTTTACGGGCGCTTCATCGCGTCCCAATATTCCCTGAACGACGGCTCCGCCACCCCGGCCGTGGCCATGAACGACGGGGCGGACTTCGTGCCGGCCCGCCCCTTTTATCTTCTGGGCCAGCATTTTTCGGCGATCGCGGCCGCCGGCCCCATCGCCGGACCCATCATCGCCTGCCAGGCGTTCGGCTGGCTGCCCTGCCTGCTCTGGATCGTCCTCGGGGTCGTCTTCATCGGCGCGGTGCACGACTTCTCGTCGCTGATCGCTTCCGTGCGCCACAAGGCCATGTCCATCGCGGAGATCGTCCGGCGGAACCTGGGAGAGCGCTCCTGGTCCGCCATGATGCTCTTCATCTGGATTGCTCTCCTCTACGTCATCATCGCCTTCACCGACATCACCGCCGCGACCTTCACGGGGATCACGGAGGAGTTCGAAGGGGGGAGCTTTTCATTCAACCCCGGCGGCGCCGTGGCCGCCGCCAGCGTCCTCTACCTGGGGCTGGCCCTGGCGATGGGGACGATGCAGAAGAAGTGGGACCCGCCTCTGTGGCTCATGACCGCCGTTTTCGTTCCGGCGACCCTGGCGGCGGTGTGGCTGGGCACGAAGTTCTCCACCCTGCTCATTTTTTCCCACGGGGCCTGGACCATGGGCATCCTGGCCTACTGTTTCGCCGCGTCCCTTCTGCCCTTATGGCTCCTGCTCCAGCCGAGAGGATACCTCGGAGGGTTCGTGCTTTACATGGCCCTCGCCGTGGGGTTGGCCGGCATATTCTTCGGCGGATTCGAGATCCGGCAGCCCGCCTTCAAGTCCTGGAACGGCCCGGACCCGGCCGACGCGCTCTTTCCCTTCCTCTTCGTGACCATCGCCTGCGGGGCCTGCTCCGGATTCCACGGCCTGGTCTGTTCCGGGACCACTTCCAAGCAGGTCGCGCGCGAATCCGACTGCCGGATGGTGGGCTACGGGGGCATGCTCCTGGAAGGATTCGTGGCGGTGATCGCCCTGGCCACGGTCATGATCGTCGCGGGAGCTCCTCGATCGGGCGGGCCGGGAAAGATCTATGGGGACGGGATGGGACGGTTCCTCACCGTCCTGATCGGAGAGGAGCACCTCCTTTTCGCCGTGACGTTCGGGGCCATGGCCTTTTCCACTTTCATCTTCGATACCCTGGACGTGGCCACCCGCCTGGGCCGGTACATCCTCCAGGAACTTTTCGGCTGGACCGGGCGGGCGGGAGCGGCGGCGGCCACGGGACTCACCGTCGGCGTCCCCCTGGCGCTTCTCCTGGCGGGCCGGACGGGGTCCTACAGGCTTTTCTGGACGCTCTTCGGAGCTTCCAACCAGCTCCTGGCGGCCCTGACGCTCCTCGGGATAACGGTCTGGCTCAAACGCGCCGGGAAACGCTACTGGTTCACCCTGGCCCCCATGGTCTTCGTGATGGGGATCACGCTTTGGTCCCTTTGGATCCAGGTCCGCGCCGCGGCGGCGCATTTCATCCCGTTGGGCGTGACGTCCATCAACGGCGCCGCGGCGGCCGTCCGGATGATACTGGCGGCGACGCGGATCGCCGACGCCGTCCGGTCTTGGTCCGGCCCGGCCCCGGACGGAGCGCCGGAGCCCGCGGGAACATTTTCATGAATCCCCAGGAGGTCTAACATCATGCCCAGAAAGAAGATCAGCGTCATCGGAGCCGGAAACGTCGGGGCCACATTGGCGCAGCGGCTCGCGGAACTGGAGCTGGCCGACGTCGTCATGCTCGACATCCCCCAGACCGAAGGCATGCCCAAAGGCAAGGCCCTCGACATCCTCGAGTCCGCTCCAGTCTACGGCGTCGATGTCCGGGTGACCGGGACCACCGCCTACGAGGACACGGCCGGATCGGACCTGGCCGTCATCACGGCCGGACTGCCGCGCAAACCCGGCATGAGCCGCGACGACCTCCTGAACACGAACGCCGGCATCGTCAAGAACGTGACCGAACAGACGGCCAAGTTCTCGCCCAACGCCGTTTTGATCGTGGTCTCGAACCCTCTCGACGCCATGTGCCATGTGGCGCTCAAGACCTCCGGATTCCCCAAGCACCGCGTGATCGGCATGGCCGGAGTGCTGGACTCGGCGCGGATGGCGAGCTTCATCGCCGAGGCGACGCAGACCTCGGTCGAGGACGTCCGGACCCTGGTGCTGGGGGGCCACGGGGACACCATGGTGCCGCTGCCGCGCTATTGCACGGTCGCCGGGGTCCCCATCACCGAGATCCTCAAGAAGGAGCAGGTGGACGCCATCCTCAAGCGCACGGCCGAAGGCGGGGCGGAGATCGTGAAACTCCTTAAGACCGGTTCGGCCTACTACGCCCCGTCCGCGTCCGTGGCGGCCATGGTGGAATCCATCTTGAAGGACAAAAAGCGCGTCCTGCCCTGCGCCGCCTACCTCCAGGGCGAGTACGGCATCCAGGACCTCTTCGTGGGGGTGCCGGTGAAACTGGGCGAGCGCGGGATCGAGCAGATCATCCAGCTCAACCTGACCGTGGAAGAGAGGATCGCCCTGCAGAAGTCGGCGGACGCGGTCAAGGAACTGGTGGAAGCGCTGCGCCGCCAGAAGATCGCGGGCTAGGCCGGGACCGGTGGACGCCATGGCCAAGACAAGGACGGAAAAGGATTCCCTGGGGACCAAAGAGGTGCCGGAAGAGGCCTATTGGGGCATCCAGACCCAGAGGGCCGTCGAGAACTTCCCCATATCGGGGATCCGTCCCCATCCGAGATTCACGGAATCCTTCGTGATGGTGAAGAAAGCCGCCGCCCTGGCCAACATGGAGCTGGGCCTGCTTAAAAAAGAGACGGGGCAGGCCGTCACGCGGGCGGCCGACGAGATCCTGGGAGGGAAACTGCGCGACCAGTTCGTGGTGGACGTCTACCAGATGGGCGCGGGCACCTCCTTCCACATGAACGTCAACGAGGTCCTGGCCAACCGCGCCGCGGAGCTCCTGGGGGGGAAGCGCGGGGACTACGCCCTCTGCAACCCGAACGACCACGTGAACATGGGCCAATCCACGAACGACGCCTTCCCCACCGCCATGCGGGTATGCGGGCGCCTGCTCCTGGAGGAATTCATCCCCGTCCTCGCCGGGCTGGAAAAGGCCCTGGCCGCCAAAGCGGGGGAGTTCGATCCCATATTGAAATCCGCGCGGACGCACCTGCAGGACGCGGTGCCCATACGCCTCGGGCAGGAATTCGCCGCCTACGCGGCCACGGTCGGGAAATGCCGCGACCGCGTCCGGGCCGTGGCCGCGCTCCTGGAGGAGCTCGGCATCGGCGGCAGCGCCGCCGGCACGGGCATGAACACCCATCCGGATTACCGCGCCAGGGTCTGCGGGCATCTCGCGAAATGGACCGCCGTCCCGTTCCGCTGCGCTCCCGACATGCGCGAAGCCATGCAGTCCAACTTCCCCGTCTCCACCACGGCGGCCGTGCTCAAGCTCACCGCCCTGGAACTGGGCCGCATCGCCAACGATTTCCGCCTCCTCTGCTCCGGCCCCCTGACCGGATTGGCCGAGATCACCCTGCCCGCCGTCCAGCCGGGCTCTTCCATCATGCCGGGGAAGGTGAACCCGTCCATGGCGGAGATGCTGAACATGGTCTGCTTCCAGGTCATCGGCAACGAGCTCACCGTTTCTCTCGCGGCGCAGGCCGGCCAGCTCGAGCTCAACGTCATGATGCCCGTGATGGCCCATAACCTGAACACCTCGATCGAGATCTTCAAGAACGCCGTCCGCGAATTCACCGAGCGCTGCGTGAAGGGCGTCACGGCGGACGCGGACCGCTGCCGGCATTACGCGGAGATCAGCCCTTCTTTGGCCACGGCCCTGAACGCCCGCCTCGGGTACGCCCGCGCCGCCGAGGTCGTGAAGAAGGCCCTCAAGGAGAAAAAGACCATCTCCCAGGTCGTCCTGGAGGAAAAGCTCCTCACCGCCGAGGAAATGACCAAGGTCCTGGACCCCAAGGCGCTCACCGAGCCGGGGATCCCGGGAGCGAAGCCGTGAGGGCCCTCACCCGGTACTTCTTCCAGGGCGTCCTCCTCCTCCTGCCCATCACGATCACGATCTACCTGCTGGTGATCGTGTTCCAGAAAGTGGACGCGATCGGGCAGGTGGTCCTGGCCCAATGGGTGCCGGAAGGCGCCCTCCGCACCGGGTTCGGATTCCTGGGCACGGTGGGGTTCATCATACTGGTGGGGACCATCTCTTCCCACTGGCTCGGCGCGGCGCTCTTCGACTGGGTGGAAAGGCAGTTCGCCAGGAGCCCCATCGTCCGGGGGATGTACGGACTCATCCGCGAGACGGTGCATTCCGTGTTCGGCAAGAAGAAGATCCTCTCCCAGGCGGTCCTCGTCGACCTTCCGAAACTGGGATACAAGCGCGTGGGTTTCGTGACCCAGGACCCCGTGACTTTCACCGACGGGGAAGAGGAGAAGATCGTGGTCTACATGCCTCATTCCTTCCAGATCTCCGGGGAGATGATCGTGGTCCCGAAGGCGAGCGTCAGGTTCCTGAACATCCCTCCCGAGACCGCCTTCAAGATGGTGATGTCGGCCGGGATCGCCAAGACCTGATCCCATGATCCTCGCGCTGGACGTCGGCAACACGAGCGTCCATTGCGGTATTTTCCAGGAGACGTCGCGCAGCCGGACCCCTTCCCCGGCGGCCGCCTGGAGGATCCCCACCGTTCCCAAGACCTCCGGCGCGTCCTATGGAAAAAATATAGTCCGGCTCCTCAAGTCGTCCCCCTACGGCCGCGGGGCGGTCAGCGCCGTG
This sequence comes from Elusimicrobia bacterium RIFCSPLOWO2_01_FULL_64_13, assembly GCA_001800095.1. Taxonomy (GTDB): domain Bacteria; phylum Elusimicrobiota; class Elusimicrobia; order 2-02-FULL-39-32; family 2-02-FULL-39-32; genus 2-01-FULL-64-13. The sequence continues at coordinate 5,187 of MGUT01000077.1, forward strand.
GCCGTGGCCAGCGTGGTCCCGTCCCTTGACCCCGCGTTCCGCGAGCTCGCCCGCAGGTCCTTCCGCCGGGAGGCATTTTTCGTCAACGGCGCCGCGGAGCTTCCGTTGCACAACCTGGCCGACCGTCCCGAAGAGGTCGGCGCGGACCGGCTCGCCAACGCCGCGGCCTCCTGGGAGCGTTTCGGCGGTCCCTGCGTGGTGGTGGATTTCGGCACCGCGACGACCTTCGACTGCGTCACGCAGCAAGGGGAATACATCGGAGGCCTCATCCTTCCGGGTCCGGAACTGGCATCGGAAAGCCTGTCCCTGCGGACGGCCAAGCTGCCCCGCGTCCCCATCGCCAGGCCGTCCCGCCTGATCGGCAGGAACACGGTCGAATGCATCCGCTCCGGACTCTATTACGGCCTGGCCGCCCAGGTGGACGGGATCCTCGACCGGCTGGTCCGGGAATTGGGGCGGTCCACGAGGATCGTGGCCTGCGGGGGGCTGGCGGGCCTGGCGGCGGGGGCGTCCCGCAGGATAACGAAGACCTCCATCGAGCCCAACCTCACTCTCCAGGGCATCCACCTCATCTGGCGCCTGAATGCCCCGCCCGCAAGGCGGGGCCCGGTTTGACTACCGGCCCGGAATGATGTAAAATCTCAAAAATGTACAGTAGAATTCTCACGGCCGTTTTGACCGTCATGCTCGGCTTTTCCGGGACCGCCGCCCTGGCGGCCAAACCCGCCGACCCCTTCTCCGACGCCGTCAAGCTCCTCAAGGACAAGGACTCGGTCAAAAGGCGGCAGGGCGTGGAGCAGCTCCGGGTCATGAGGAACCCCGCCGCCTTCCAACCCCTCCTCAATCTTTTGAAGGACAAGGTGCCGGCGGTGCGGGTCGCCGCCTGCGACGCCCTGGGGACCATGCGTTCGCGCGAGGCGGCCAGGGACATCGCGGACCTCCTCCGGAACGATCCCGAACCTTCCGTCCGCCAGACCGCCGCCATCTCCTTGGGCTATATCGGGGACCGGGAGACCATCCCCGCCCTGATCCAGGGACTGAACGACTCCCACGAAGCCACCCGTTTCGCCTGCGTGAACAGTCTCGGCATCCTGCGGGACGCCTCCGCCGCCTCGGCCTTGAGCGAGAAACTCAAAACCGCCGATCCCCGCATGCGCCAGTCCGCGGCCTTCGCTTTGAGCAACATGGGAGAGAAAGGATCCATCCCCACTCTCCTCGAAGCCCTGAAAAGCTCCAGGTCGTCGGAGACCAGCAAGGACCCGGCCCTCCTGGACCCCGCCGTCGGAGTGAGCATCCTCCAGACCCTGGGCCACAAGCGCGATCCATCGGTCGCCAAGGACCTGAAACCTTACCTGGCCGACCCCGACCCCGGCGTCCGGATCCAGTGCGCGCATAGCCTCTATCTTATGGGAGACGATTCCGGTGCGCAGACCGCGCGCTCCGGCCTCTCCGGCGCGCAGCCCGGGCAGAGGCGCCTTTGCGCCGAGGTCCTGGGAGAGTTCGGCAAAAAGTCCGACCTGGAATCGCTGGAAATGGGCAAGAGCGACCCCGATCCCGCGGCCAAGCAGGCGATGATCGCCGCGTTCGAGAAGCTTTCGCGCAGATTCACGCCGGCCCCAAAGACGAAAAACAAGAAATGATCCCCCATCCCGCGCCGTCCGGATCCTTCCCGACCGGGAAGGGAAGAAAGACCCTCGGGGCGTTCCTCGTCCTTTTTTGGCTGGGTCTTTTCGCCGTTCCTTTCCTTGGAGCCGAGGACGCGGGGACCCTCAAACCCAAGAGAAGCTGGAAGGAGTACTTCCTGGGACGTTCCCGGGGCCGTTCCCTTCCGTCCAGGCCCGGCGCCAAGGCGCGCGCGGACGCTTTCGAGGAACTGAACCCCGAAGGCATGGTGGACCTGGTGGACGCCCAGACCACCAACATCGTCGACTACGGGGGCTACCGCGCCAATTTCCGCTTCTATTCCGCCGGCGGCATCCTCTCCCACCTTTCCTTCGGCGTCTTCCAGCGCTTGAATATCGGGGCATCCTGGGACTTGGAGGACCTGATCGGGTCCAAAAGCCCTTCCACGAATCCCCCGACCCTGAACGCCAAGTTCCGCGTCTACGACGGAGGCATGCGCCTGCCGTCCGTGGCCGTCGGCTACGACGGCCAGGGCCGCTTCTTCAACGACGCCAAGGACGAATACGACGAAAGGGAAAGGGGGCTGTACGTCGTGTTCGGGCGCGAGCTCTTGCTGCCCAAACTCGAGTTCTACGGGGGCGCCAATATCGCGGATTTCAAAGGGTCCAAATTCCTGGGCACGGTCGGGGCGTCCTACACCATCGAACAGAAGGTCGCCCTCATCACCGAGTACGACAATATCCGCGTCGCGCGCGACAACCGCTGGAACGCCGCCGTCCGGGTCTTTCCCATCCCGTCCCTGGGGATCGATTTTGGATTCCGCCGCATCGCCTCCAACAGGGAGAAGGAGCGGATCGTCAGGATCAATTACGTGGGGAATTTCTAGGCCGGGACCCGCCATGCAAGAAGAAGCGGGCGCCTTGGATTTTGAACAGCCCATCCTCCAGCTGGAGAGCAAGATCGCGGAGATCCGCGGCCTGAACACGGCCGAGACCGTGAACCTCACCCGGGAGATCGAGTCCCTCGAGGAGAAGAAGAGGGAGCTGATCAGCGAGATCTTCTCCCAGCTGACGCCCTGGCAGAGGGTCCAGCTGGCCCGTCACCCCAAGCGGCCGCACACGCTCGATTACATCCGGGAGCTCTTCACCGATTTCACGGAGCTGCACGGCGACCGCTGCTTCGCCGACGACGCGGCCCTGGTGGGCGGCGTCGCGTTCTTTGAATCCACGCCCGTCGTGGTCCTCGGCCACCAGAAAGGCCGCACGATCGAGGAATGCATGAACCGCAACTTCGGCATGATGCATCCCGAGGGCTACCGCAAGGCCCTCCGGCTCATGAAGCTGGGAGAAAAATTCAGCCGGCCGGTGATCACCTTCATCGACACCCCCGGCGCCTATCCCGGCATCGGGGCCGAGGAACGCGGCCAGGCCCAGGCCATCGCGATCAACCTGCAGGAGATGGCCGCGCTGGCGGTCCCCGTCATCAGCGTGGTGATCGGAGAGGGGGGGAGCGGCGGAGCCCTGGGCATCGGCATCACCGACCGCATTCTCATGCTTGAGAATTCCTGGTATTCCGTGATCTCTCCCGAGGGCTGCGCGGCCATCCTTTTCCGGGACGCGGCGCGGGCCGCGGACGCGGCCAGCGTGATCAAGCTGACGGCCGGCGACCTCAAATCCATGGGCATCATCGACGAGATCGTCCCCGAGCCGCACGGCGGCGCCCACCGCGACCTGCCCGCCGTCGTCCGGACCCTCCGGCAGTCGCTCCTCTCCCATCTCAAGGACCTGTCCGGAACGCCTCCCCGGGACCTGTTGGAATCCCGCTACCGGAAATACCGCCGCATGGGGGTCTGGTCGGAAGACAAGCGCAAGGGCCTCGAAGCGGCCCATTCCGCGGGCAGGAACGGCAGCAAGCGCTCCCGAAAGGCCAGAACCAAATCCGCCTGACCCCGGCTTGCCAAAACGCTTTCAACTAACCGGCGAAGAATCACCGCCAACCAAGAGGAGGAAGGAACCATGGCAGTCGCACAAGAGGATAGGACGGGAACGGACCCGAAAAAGCATTTCACCCAGCTTTCGCCGGGAAAAATGACCGGGATCAGGAACGTGGCGGACGCGGCCGGAAGATTGAAGGTGCTGGCCCTGGACCAGTCGAATTCATTCAAGAAGTTCCTGCGCGCCCTCTATGAGAAGCAGGGCAGGAAGCGGGAGCCGGCCTACGAGGACGTCCGCGACGCCAAGCTCGAGATCACGGAGGTCCTCTCTCCCCACTCGACCGCGGTGCTCCTGGACGTGAACTACGGCGCCCGCCAGGCCCTCAATTCCGGCGCCCTGGCTCCCAGGGTCGGACTCATCGTGCGGCTGGAGGCCTCCAAAGACCCCGGCATCGCCGGCGAGTACGAGCCCGGCTGGTCGGTGAAAAAGATCAAGCTCATGGGAGGCACGGCCGTCAAGCTCCTGGTCTACATGGACGTGGAGGACCAGGCCGCCGCGAAGGCCCAGATGGACTTCGTCCGCCGCGTGTCGGGCGAATGCGCCGCCGAGGACATCCTCCTCATGACGGAGGAGCTCTCCTACCCGCGCAAGGGCGAGGACAAGTCCTCTCCCGCTTATAACGCCCGCAAGCCGCGGAACATCTTCAAGTCCGCCGAGCTCATCGGGCCCTACACCGACATCTTGAAGCTCGAGTTCCCGGCCGACATGAAGGCCGACGACGCGAAGACCGTCCAAAAGAACCTGGAGGACTTGAACTCGAAATGCGTCCGGCCGTGGGTGCTCCTGTCCGCGGGAGTGAAGTTCGACCTCTTCGAGAAGCAGGCGGAGCTCGCCATGAAGTCGGGCGCGAGCGGCATCATGGCCGGCCGCGCGATTTTCCAGGAATACTTCGACCACGCCGACCGCGCCTCGCAAAAGAAGTTCCTCGAGACCACCGGCGTCGACCGCATGAAGAAGCTCTCCGGACTCGTGGACAAATACGCGACCCCCTGGGCGAAGCGCGCCGGCGTCGCCTCCCCGGACCTCCTGGACGCCGTCGCCCCGGACTGGTACGAGAAGGGCGCCGTGGCGTCCGGCTCGGGAGTCCAGGGCGAGTATTAAGGCCCGTTCATGGAAAAGCTGATCGGCATATTGACCGGGGGAGGGGACTGCCCCGGGCTCAACCCCGCGATCCGCGGCTGCGTGATGCGCGCCAAGGACCACGGCACTAACTGCGTTGGCATCCAGGACGGCTGGCGGGGCCTGGTGAACGCGGAGACCGTCCCCTTGGGCGTCGCGGACGTCTTCGACATCATCAACAAGGGCGGGACCATCCTGGGCACGAGCCGGACCAACCCGTTTAAGAAGGACGACGAGGCGAAGAAATGCGCCGAGAACTTCAAAAAGCTGGGGTTGGACGCCCTGGTGGCCATGGGGGGGGAGGACACCCTCGGGGTGGCGGCGCGCCTATATAAGGAATTCAAACTGCCCGTGGTCGGGGTCCCCAAGACCATGGACAACGACCTTTCCGCCACCGACTTCACTTTCGGCTACGACACGGCCGTCACCATCGCCGTGGACGCCGCCGAGCGCATGCGCGACACCGGCCGCAGCCACCGGAGGATCATGGTGCTGGAGGTGATGGGCCGCCACGCCGGCTGGGTGGCGCTCACGACCGCGATCGCCAGCGCGGCCGACTGGGTCTGCGTGCCCGAAGAGCCCGTGGACATCGAACGGATGTGCTCCCACCTGAAAAAGGCCCACACCCTGAAAAAGACCGCCCTGGTCATCGTTTCCGAGGCCATCACCATCCCGGGGGAAAAGATCGGCAAGGAGGCGCTGGACGATTTCGGCCACATGCTGCTCAAGGAGCGCGGCGTGGGGGACCGCATCGCCGAGATCATCGAGAAGGAGACTCGGATCGAGACGCGCGTCTCCGTCATCGGCCATATCCAGCGCGGGGGCCCGCCCACGATCTTCGACCGGATCCTCGGTTCCCGGATGGGAGTGACCGCGGCCGACATGGTGGAGTCGAAGAAATTCGGCCAGATGGCCGCCCTCCGCGGCAACGACTGCGTGGCGGTCTCCCTGGAGGAAGCGACCGCGAAGCTGAAGACCGTCCCCAGGGAATGGCTGCGCTTCGCCGAGATCTTCTTCAAATAGCGTAGGGGCAACCCCTATAAGACGAAACCCGTCCGCCACACGCCAGGCGGACGGGTTTCGCGTCTTAAAGAGGCGGGGGATTATTTCTTCTTTTTGGCCGGCTGTTCCTTCGGTTCCTTCCTGGCGACGCCTTCCACGTGGATCGTGATCTCCACGTCGTTGCCGACGACGAGCCCTCCCGCCTCCAGGAGCTTGTTGAAACTCACCCCGAAATCCTGGCGGTTGATGGTCGTGGCGGCCTCGAACCCGGCCCGCTTGTCTCCCCGGGGGTCGGTCACGGTGCCTCCAAAGACGAGGTCCAGCGCGACGGGCCTTTCCACTCCCCGGATGGAGAGGTTCCCCTGGAGCTTGGCCCCGCCCCCGGTCACGTCCGTCACGCCGGCGCTCTTGAATTCCATGGCGGGGTGGTTCGCCGTGTCCAGGAAGTCCGCCTGGCGGAGGTGGTTGTCCCGGTCCGCGTTCGCCGTGTTGACGCTGGCCGCGTCGATCCGGGCCTCGGCGGACCATTTTTCCGGCGTTTTCTCGTCGTATTCGAAGGCGCCGGTGAACTTGTCGAACCGGCCCTGCACCTTGGAAACGACCATGTGCCTGACCTTGAAGCTGACGTCGGAATGGTTGGGATCGATCTCGTAGCGCTCGGCGAGGGCCGGCGACGCGAGGGAGAGCGAAAAAAGGGCCGTCAACAACGCGCGTGAATGCCTCATGCGACCTCCTTGGGATGCGCCGCGCTTCCCGCCTTCACTGACGACGGCGGAGCGCCGGGGCGCCTGATTTGGTATTATAGGATAAACCGTGGACCGATTCAAACTCGTATCCGACTTCAAACCCTCGGGCGACCAGCCCGAAGCCATCCGCGCCCTCTCCCGGGGCCTGGAAGCGGGGCGGTCCCACCAGGTGCTTTTGGGAGTGACCGGGTCCGGCAAGACCTTCACCATGGCTTCGGTGATCGAGCGCGCGAACCGCCCGGCGCTGGTCATCTCCCCGAACAAGACCCTGGCGGCCCAGCTCTACGCGGAGCTCAAGGCGTTCTTTCCGGAGAACGCCGTCGAATATTTCATCTCCTACTATGACTTCTACCAGCCGGAGGCCTACGTGCCCCAATCGGACACCTACATCGAAAAGGACGCCGACATCAACGACCACATCGACCGCCTGCGCCTCAAGGCCACCAGCTCCCTCATGGAACGCCGCGACGCGGTGATCGTGGCGAGCGTCTCCTGCATCTACGGACTGGGCTCTCCAAAGGAGTACCGGGAGCTGGGCGTCGAGCTCCGCAAAGGGGAGAACGTCCCCCGCGACGCTTTTTTGGCGGACCTGGTGCGCGTCCATTACGAGCGCAACGAGATCGATTTTTCCCGGGGGAAGTTCCGCGTCCGCGGGGAGACGGTGGAGGTCTTCCCGGCGTACCTGGAAACGGCGCTGCGCGTGGTCTTCGACGGAGACCGGGTGGAGAAGATCATCGAGACGCGCCCGGCCACCGCGGAGGCCCTCCGCGAAAAGGAACGGACGTTCATCTATCCGGCCCGGCATTTCGTCACCACGGAGGACGGCCTCCGCTCCGCCCTGGCCGAGATCGAGGCCGAGCTCGCCGGGCGGCTGGAATTTTTCCGCTCCCGCGGAAAGCTCCTGGAGGCCCAGCGCCTGGAACAGAGGACGCGCTTCGATCTGGAGATGATGCGCGAGACCGGGTTCTGCCACGGCATCGAGAACTATTCCCGGCCCCTGTCCGGCAGGAAGCCCGGCGAGCGGCCCGCCTGCCTCCTGGACTATTTCCCCGAAGACCTCCTCGTGTTCATCGACGAAAGCCACGTGACCATCCCCCAGATCGGCGGCATGTACGAGGGCGACCGCGCGCGCAAGGAAGTCCTCGTGGATTACGGGTTCCGCCTCCCCTGCGCCCTGGACAACCGTCCCTTGAAATTCCATGAATTCGGAGCCCTCGTGCCCCAGACCGTTTATCTTTCCGCCACGCCGGGTCCGTACGAGCTGGGGAAGACCAAGGGCGAATTCATCGAGCAGGTGATCCGCCCGACGGGACTCGTGGACCCCGGCGTGGACGTGCGCCCGATCGACGGCCAGATACCCGACCTTCTCAAAGAGATCGGGCTCCGGGTCAAAAAGAAGGAGCGGGTCCTCGTCACCACGCTCACCAAGCGCCTGGCGGAGGACCTGACCGCCTTTTTCAGCGAAAAAGGCATGAAAGTGCGCTACCTCCATTCCGAGATCGACGCTCTCGAACGCATCAAGATCCTGCGGGAGCTCCGGCTGGGCGATTTCGACGTCCTCGTCGGAATCAACCTCCTGCGCGAAGGCCTGGATATCCCCGAAGTGGGGCTGGTGGCGGTCCTCGACGCCGACAAGGAGGGTTTCCTCCGCTCCGAGACCACCCTCATCCAGATCTGCGGACGGGCCGCCAGGAACGTGAACGGCAAGGTGATCCTCTACGCCGACCGGGTGACGGGCTCCATGCGCCGCGCCCTTTCGGAAATGTCCCGGCGCAGGGAAAAGCAGCTCGCCTATAACCGGACCCACCGCGTCACGCCCAGATCGATCGTCAAGGCGGTCCGGGAGCTTGAGGAATTCCGGGTGACCGCGAAAGAAGAGGGCCTCAAGCTGTTCGGGGCGGCGTCCCTCAAACGGGTGTCGCCCAGGAACCTGCCGGCGCTCCTGAATGAGCTTGAGTCGCGGATGAAGGAGGCGGCAGACTGCCTGGATTTCGAGACGGCCGCGACCTTGCGCGACCAGCTTTTCGAAGCGAGGGAAATGTCGGCGCAGAAGAAGCGCGGCGGGGCCGCGCGGGCGGGTCTGCGCTCGTGAACGCGCGCTGGCGGGCGAACCTGGTGCGCCGGGCCCTCCGGGAAGACTCGGCCGGGCGCGACGTGACCAGCCGCGTCCTCCTGCCCGCGAACCGCAGGGGCCAGGCGGCCCTGGTGGCCGGGGGCCGCGGCGTCGTGTGCGGCCTGGAGTACGCGGCCCGGGCTTTCCGCCTCGCCGACCCTTCCTGCCGGATCAGCATCCTCTCAAGGGACGGCATGTGGGTGTCGCCCGGGCGGAAGGTCCTCGAGGTGAGGGGAAGGCTGGCGCGCCTCCTCTCCGCGGAAAGGACCGCGTTGAATTTCCTCGGGCATCTTTCCGGCGTCGCCACGCTCACGCGCCGCTACGTCCGGGCCGTCCGGCACACCGGGGCCAAGATCCTCGACACGCGCAAGACGATCCCCGGCCTGCGCTACGCGCAGAAATACGCCGTTCTTTGCGGGGGAGGGCTGAACCACCGTCCCGACCTTTCCAGCATGGCCATGGTGAAGGACAACCATCTCGAGGCGATCCGGGGGGACAAGGAGCGCCTCCTGACCCTGAAATCCCGGCTCCCGCGCGGAACGCGCCTCGTGGTCGAGGCGAAAAACAGCGAGGAGTTGGACCTGGCCTTGTCGTCGCGGGCGGACATCGTCCTTCTGGACAACATGACTCCCGGACGATTGAAGGCCGCCGTGCGCAAGATCATCCGGAGCGGAGCGAAAGGGTCCGGCCGGCCGGAGATCGAAGTGTCGGGAAGGATCAAGCTTTCCGCGGCCAGGGCGATCGCCCGGAGCGGCGTGGACAGGATCTCGGTCGGGGCCCTCACCCATTCGGCCCGGGCCCTCGATTTCAGCATGGACATCGAACGGGTGGGTCCATGACGCCCGCGAGCCGCTCCGCAGGCCGGCGTTCGATAAAACTCCTGGCGCTTCTGGAGCAAGGGACCATATCGGGGGAGGCCCTGTCGCGGAAACTGGGCGTTTCGCGCCAGGCCATGCATAAGCGCGTCGAGTCCCTGCGCGGGAGGGGTTACGGGATCGAGGGCCGTCCCCGGGCGGGCTACCGTCTCGTCTCCCGGCCGGAAGGATGGGTCCGGGAGGACATCCTCCGCGGGCTCCGGACGAAAGTCCTGGGAAGGAACCCGATATGCTTTGAATCGGTGGAGTCCACCCAGGAGGAGGCCAAGGCCCTCGCCGCCGGCGGGGCCCCCGAAGGAACGCTCGTGCTCGGCGAAGTCCAGACCAGGGGCCGGGGCCGCCACGGAAGGTCCTGGGTCTCCCCGCGCGGCGGGATATGGGCTTCCCTGATCCTACGGCCTCCCGTCGGGCCCCAAGACGCCCCTCTCATAGGCCAGATCGCCTGCCTGGGTCTCGCCGAGGCGGCGGAGGCCGTGGCCGGAGTCCGCTCCCTCGTCAAATGGCCGAACGACGTCCTGGCCCGGAACGGCCGAAAGCTCGCCGGGGTCCTGGCGGAGATGTCTTCCGAATCGGAGAGGATCCATTGGCTGGTCCTGGGGCTCGGCGTGAACGCCAACAATCCCCTGCCGGCGGGACTGGCTCGGACGGCGGCTTCCCTCAAAAGCGTCTCGGGGAAGCCCGTGCCGCGGACGGAATTCCTGCAGAGGTTCTTGTCCAATTTTGAAAAGGCCTATTTTTCCTTCCTGGCGGGCGAACGGAATGGATTCCACGCGTCCTACCGCCGGAGGTCCCATCTCCGTCCCGGAGACAGGGTCACGATAAGGGACGGCGACGCCGGGACGAAGGGGCGTTTCGTGCGGTTCGACCGGGACGGCGCCCTGGTCCAGAGGACGGACGACGGCCGGCTCATCCGTCACCTGGCGGGGGACGTCGCGTAAGGGACCCTGCCCGGGGCCGGTTTGACCGGGTCCCGCCTAAATGTTAAAATCACCTCGAAAACGCCACCCCGGCTCCATGGCCGCGTACCGTCCCGAATCGCTGGCGTAGCTCAATGGTAGAGCAGCCGCTTTGTAAGCGGCAGGCTGGAGGTTCAAGTCCTCTCGCCAGCTTTACATGATGAGGGACAGAGGAGATTCCCGTGCCATGAACGTTCTGGTGATCGGAGGGGGGGCGAGGGAACACGCCCTGGTCTGGAAACTCTCCCAAAGCCCCCGGGTCAAGAAGCTCTTCTGCTCTCCGGGCAACGGGGGGACCGCCGAGGCAGCCGTTTCGGTCCCCGCCTGCGCGGAGAATGACTGGAACTCCTACGCCGATTTCGTCTTCGCGCGCTCCATCGACCTCACCGTGGTCGGGCCGGAGGTCCCTCTCGCGGGCGGATTGGCCGATGTCCTCCGGAAAAGAGGGCTCCGCGTCTTCGGACCGGGAGCCGCCGGCGCCCGCCTGGAAGGTTCCAAAGCCCACGCCAAGGATTTCATGAGAAGGCACGGCATCCCCACGGCCGGGTTCGCCGTATTCGACGACCCGTCCCTGGCCGCGGCCCACGTCAGGGGATTGAAAAAAGGGTGCGTGGTCAAAGCGGACGGACTGGCGGCCGGCAAAGGCGTGGCGGTCTGCGACGTCGCGGAAGAGGCCCTGAAGGCCGTGGAAGGCATGATGGTCCGCAAGGATTTCGGCCGCGCGGGCGAGCGCGTCCTCGTGGAGGAGCGGCTCGAAGGGGAAGAGTTCTCCCTCATCGCGCTCTGCGACGGCAAGACCATCCTGCCTCTGCCCTACGCCAAGGACTACAAAAGGGTCTTCGACGGCAACCGGGGAGCGAACACGGGAGGCATGGGCGCCGTCTCCCCGTGTCCTCCTCCGGATAAGGCGGCGAAAGAGATCGATGATCTGATCGTCCGGAGGTTCCTCAAAGGGATAGAGGCCGACGGCGTCGATTACCGCGGCGCGATCTATTTCGGCCTCATGCTGACGCCATCCGGCCCGAAAGTCCTGGAATTCAACGTCCGTTTCGGGGACCCGGAGACCCAGGTCATCCTGCCCCTGATCCACGGGGACCTTTTCGAGCTCTTTCGGGCGGCCGCGGACGGTTCTCTGGACGAAGCGGCCCCGCCGCGCTTCGAGGGGGCCTGCGCCGGCGTGGTCCTGGCCAGCGGAGGGTACCCGGGACCGTTCCAGAAAAAGAAGGTCATCACCGGACTGGAGGACCTGCCCCAAGGGAAGGACGGGGTCTACGTCTTCCACGCCGGCACGGTCCGCGAAGGCGGCCGCCTCCTGACCGACGGCGGGCGGGTGCTGAACGTGGCCGCGACGGGC
>MGUT01000077.1:16979-18786 GCA_001800095.1 Elusimicrobia bacterium RIFCSPLOWO2_01_FULL_64_13
AGATCCGGTTCGAAGGCATGCATTACCGCGCAGATATCGGCGCGTCCAACTCCTCCCGCTCCCGATAGTCCCGTGGAGACGCCGCCGCAATCCCGCCCCATGAATAGAACGATCGTCGAAGTGGCCATGGAGATCGCCTACAGCCCGGACGCGCTCCGGTCGATCTCGGCCAAATTCGGCCCCGACGCGGTCCAGGCCTGCGCCATGTCCAACTCGGTGGGCGGGATCGGACCTCTCCTGCGGGAGAGGATCCCGGCCCTGGCGAAGGCCGGCGCTTCCATCGCCGGCGTGAGCCTTCTTTATGAAAACGTCTGGGTCCAGGACTTCTACCTTTGGGGACAGATCTACATCCAGAAGATCAAGGTCGGGGACATGATCCGCGGCGTCCTGTCGGACCCCGGCATCTCGTTCGACCTGGAGATGCCCGACGGCCGCGCCTGCCCCGTCAAGGTCTGGAAGACGGACCTTTCCGGAGCGCCGGTCTATCTCCTGGATTCCCCGGGGGTGAGCGACGTGGTCTATCCCGGCCCGGAAGACGCCCCCGAGGACCACCCGAACCCCGACGCCTGGGTCACCGAGCACAAGCTCCGCCAATATTGGCTGGCGGGACGGGGGACCCTCGCGCTTTTGAAGGCCCTGGACCTGCGGCCCGGCCTCATCGTGCAAAGCGAGACGCCCGCGTTCTTCGCCAACCACTTCCTCGTGACGGACGCCTTCCAGAAGGACCCCTTCTTCAAGGACACCCGCTACGTCTTCAACGACCACACCCCTCTGGAATACGCCCATCCCTTCTGGAACGAGTCCGACACCCTGCGGGCGCGCGTCGATCCCAGGTACGCCCGCGACAAAAAATTCTGGAACGCGGAGCGCCGGGGAGTGGACGTCACGCGGCTTCTCATCGGCGTCTCCGACGCCACCTACGGGGTCTCGCGCAAACACGGGCAGGTCATGCGCGCCATGCCCTCCCTCAAGGGCCTCGAGGAGAAGATCGGCTCCATCACCAACGGGGTCAGCGTCCCGTTCTGGCGCGACCCGTCGTTCGAAGGGTTCGAGGGTTTAAGCGACGCGGAGCTCATCGAGCGCAAGGAGAAGCGCAAGGCCGAGATGGTGCTGTGGCTCTGGAAAAAATACCGCCTCTGGGTGGATTGGCGCTCGAAGGTGAAGGGCAAGTGCTTCGTCAACTGGACGCGGCGGGTCACCACCTACAAGCGTTTCGACGTCCTGGAGGCCCTGCTCAAGAACCCCGCCCTCAAAAAGCGGTTCCTCGAGACCGACATCGTGCTCCTGATCGGGGGCCGGATCCACCAGAACGACGACCTCTCCCAGAACGTGATGTTCACCCTCCTGGACCTGGTCACGACGCAGGCGGAGCTCCGGGACCGCATCATCGTCCTGAACAACTACAACGTCTGGATCGCGCCCGAGATCTTCCGCGGGATCGACGCGAGCATCATGCTGGCCGATGACGGGCGCGAGGCCTCCGCCACCGGCTTCATGAAGGCGCAGGTGAACGGGGCCGCGGTGGTCGCCTCCCCAGACGGGGCGGTGCCCGAATCCGTCCGCTTCGCCGGACCGGGCGTTCCTGCGGAGGAGGTGAACGGCTTCGAGGTCCCCTACGTCCACGGCCGGCCCGAACCGCAGGGGCTCCTGGCGGCCCTCGAGGAGCTGGACCGCGCCACCCGCGATCCCGCCGCCCGCGCCCGGATGGTCCGGGCCTCGTTCCGCGCGTCCGGGGCCGTCAGCGTTGACCGGATGGCGGGCGAAATGATAAAATTATTCAATTATGTCTCATCCAAAAAAGCCTGAA
>MGUT01000077.1:18819-19027 GCA_001800095.1 Elusimicrobia bacterium RIFCSPLOWO2_01_FULL_64_13
CTCACGGGGGACGGGGGCGGCATCCTGATCCAGATCCCCGACGCTTTTTTCAGGAAGGCCGGCCCAAAGAACCTGCCGGGGCCGGGGGACTACGCCGTGGGCATGGTCTATCTGCCGGCCTACCCGTCCGACGCCGAGGCCTGCGCGGGCATCTTCGAAAAGGTGGTCCGCGAGGAAGGGCAGGAATTCCTGGGCTGGCGCGACGTGC
>MGUT01000077.1:19088-19731 GCA_001800095.1 Elusimicrobia bacterium RIFCSPLOWO2_01_FULL_64_13
CTTCATCGGAAGGGGCCGGACCGGCGCCGCCGGGGACGCGGACGCCTTCGAGCGCAAGCTCTACGTCATCCGCAAGCGGGTGGAGCACCAGGTCGCCTCCGCCGGACTCAAGTACGGCTCCGATTTCTACGTCTGCAGCCTTTCCGACCGCACCATCGTCTTCAAGGGACAGCTGATCTCGAGGCAGATCCCGGAATTCTTCCTGGACCTTCAGGACTCTTCGGTCGAATCCGGACTGGCCATGGTCCACCAGCGTTTCAGCACGAACACCTTTCCCGCCTGGAAGCGGGCCCATCCCTACCGCACCATCATCCACAACGGGGAGATCAACACCCTCCGGGGCAACATCAACTGGATGCACGCCAGGGAGATGATGTTCCGCTCCTCCCTTTTCGGGTCCGACATGGAGAAGATCCTCCCCGTGATCGATCCGGACGGAAGCGACTCATCCATGTTCGACAACGCCCTGGAGCTTTTGACGCACACCGGCCGCTCCCTCCCGCACGCGGTCATGATGATGATCCCCGAGGCCTGGCAGAAGGACAAGCTGATGGACCCCAAGAAGCGCGCCTTCTACCGGTATCATTCCTGCCTCATGGAGCCCTGGGACGGCCCGGCGTCGATCGGCTTCACGGACGGGCGG
>MGUT01000077.1:19763-20924 GCA_001800095.1 Elusimicrobia bacterium RIFCSPLOWO2_01_FULL_64_13
CATGTCCTCCGAGGTCGGGGTGATCGATGTCGACCCCAAGAACGTCCTTTCCAAGGGGCGCCTGCAGCCGGGAAAGATGTTCCTGGTGGACACCGCCAAGGGGCGGATCGTGGCCGATGAAGAGATCAAGATGGAGATCGCCTCCCGCCGGCCCTACGCGGAATGGCTGAACGCCAACCTGACCCCCCTCGACTCCCTGCCGAAGAGCGGGTCCCTTCCGGGACCTCTGGGAGATGAGGAATTGACGCGCCTGCAGAAACTTTACGGGTACACCCTCGAGGACCTGCGCATCCTCCTGGCCCCCATGTCCTTGAACGGGCAGGAACCCGTGGGCTCCATGGGGATCGACACCCCCCTGGCCGTGCTCTCCGGCAAGCCCCAGGTCCTTTTCAATTACTTCAAGCAACTCTTCGCCCAGGTCACCAACCCGCCGGTCGATTCCCTGCGGGAGGACATGGTGATGTCGGTCGAGACCACCCTCGGCTCCGAGCGGAACCTTTTCGACGAGACGCCGGAGCATTGCCGCCTGATCCACCTCGAGTCCCCGACCCTTTCCGACGATCAGCTGGGCCGCCTGCGGGAATGCGCGGCGAACGGCATCCGCTCGAAGACCGTCTCCACGCTTTTCACCGCCGCCGAGGGGGAACGGGGCATGAAGGCCGCCATAGAACGCTGCCGCTCCGAGGCCTCCCGCGCGGTGGACGACGGCTTCCAGATCCTGATCCTTTCCGACCGGGGCGCGGGCCCGGCTTCCGCCGCCGTTCCCAGCCTCCTGGCCGTTTCCGCGGTCCATCACCATTTGATCCGCAACGGCAAGCGGACCCGGGCGGGCATCGTGGTCGAAAGCGGCGAGCCCAGGGAGGTCATGCATTTCGCCCTGCTCATGGGCTATGGCGCCGGCGCCTGGAACCCCTACCTGGCCTACGAATCCATCCGCAAGATGATCCGGGACGGGATCCTGAAGGGGGTGGACGAGGAGACGGCCCTCGAACATTACCGCAAAGCCGTGGACAAGGGGGTGCTCAAGGTCGCCACCAAGATGGGCATCTCCACCCTGCAGAGCTACCGCGGGGCCCAGATATTCGAGGCGGTCGGCCTCAAGAAGGAATTCGTGGACGACTATTTCACCTGGACGGCTTCCCGGATCGGCGGGGTGGGGCT
>MGUT01000077.1:20968-24264 GCA_001800095.1 Elusimicrobia bacterium RIFCSPLOWO2_01_FULL_64_13
CAGGATCTCGATCCCGGAGGCCGCTATCAATGGCGGCGGCGGGGCGAGGTCCACATGCTCGACCCTGACGTCATATCCAAGCTCCAGGCCGCCGTCCGCGGGGCCAATCCCGGCTCGTACCAGGAATTCGCCAAGATGATCAACGACCAGAGCCGGCGCCTCCTGACCCTGCGCGGGCTCCTGAAATTCAAGCCTTCCCAACCGGTCCCCCTGGACGAGGTCGAGCCGGCGAAGGAGATCGTCAAGAGGTTCGCGACGGGCGCCATGTCTCTGGGCTCCATCAGCCGCGAGGCCCACGAGACCATGGCCATCGCCATGAACCGCATCGGGGCCAAGAGCAACACGGGCGAAGGCGGGGAGGACCCGTCCCGCTACGTGCCCGACCCGAACGGCGATTCCCGCCGGAGCTCCATCAAGCAGGTGGCCTCCGCCCGGTTCGGAGTCACCATCGAGTACCTGGTCAATGCGGACGACCTCCAGATCAAGATCGCCCAGGGCGCCAAGCCCGGAGAGGGAGGGCAGCTGCCCGGACACAAGGTGGACCCCTACATCGCCAAGATCCGCTATTCCGTTCCCGGCGTGGGGCTGATCTCTCCGCCTCCCCACCACGACATCTATTCCATCGAGGACATCGCCCAGCTCATCCACGATCTGAAGAACGCCAACCCCGGGGCCCGGATCCACGTGAAGCTTGTTTCGGAGGTGGGGGTGGGCACGGTCGCGGCGGGAGTGGCCAAGGCCAAGTCCGACGTGGTGCTGATCAGCGGCTATGAAGGCGGGACGGGGGCCTCTCCCTTGAGTTCCATCCAGCACGCGGGACTCCCCTGGGAGCTCGGCCTGGCGGAGACCCAGCAGGTCCTGGTGTCGAACGGCCTGCGAGGGCGGATCGCGGTGCAGGTGGACGGCAAGCTCCAGACCGGCCGGGACGTGGCCGTGGCCGCGCTCCTGGGAGCGGAGGAATTCGGATTTTCCACCGCGCCTCTCATCGCCCTGGGCTGCATCATGATGCGGGTCTGCCACCTGAACACCTGCCCCGTGGGCATCGCCACCCAGGACCCCGACCTCCGCAAGAAATTCGACGGCAAGCCCGAGCATGTCATCAATTACTTCTTTTACATCGCCGAGGAACTGCGCGGGATCATGGCGTCCCTGGGGTTCCGGACCATGAATGAGATGATCGGACGGACCGACCGCCTGGACGTCCGGGAGGCGGCCGACCACTGGAAGGCCCGGGGACTGGACCTCTCGCCCATCCTGCACATGCCCGAGCCCAGGAACCGCTGGTACGCCCTGCGCTGCGTGGAGAAGCAGGACCACGGCCTGGAAAAAGCCCTCGACCATCAGCTCATCGCCAAGGCCATGGGCGCCATCGAGTCCAAAAGACCCATCACGATCCAGAGCGCCATCAAGAACTACAACCGCTGCGTCGGGACGATGCTCTCGAGCGAGATCGCCAGGCGCTACGGCAACGCCGGTCTCCCCGAGGACACGGTCCGCTGCGTCTTCCAGGGATCGGCCGGCCAGAGTTTCGGGGCTTTTTTGGCCCGCGGCGTCACTTTGCGGCTCGAGGGGGACTCGAACGACTACATCGGCAAGGGCCTCTCCGGCGGGAAGATCATCGTCGTCCCGCCCAGGGAATCCACTTTCAAGGCGGAAGAGAACATCCTCATCGGGAACGTCGCCCTCTACGGCGCCACGGACGGCGAGGCCTATTTCCGCGGCATGGCCGGAGAGCGGTTCGCCGTCCGCAACAGCGGCGCGACCGCGGTGGTGGAAGGCGTCGGCGACCACGGCTGCGAATACATGACCCGCGGGACGGTGGCCGTCATCGGCCGGACCGGGAGGAATTTCGCGGCGGGCATGAGCGGCGGGGTCGCCTATGTCTGGGACGCGGACCGGACTTTCCAGACCCGCTGCAACCCGGGCATGGTGGAACTGCAAAGGACCCTGGAACCCAAGGACGACCGGGACCTCAAGGGCCTTCTGGAAAAGCATTTCGAGCACACCGGCAGCTCCGTGGCCGAAAGCATCCTGGACCGTTGGGAATCCGCCAAAGGTTCTTTCGTGAAGGTGTTGCCCCTGGAATACAAGAAGATACTGGAAAGCCAGCATCTGGACCAGGAAGCCATGAAGCTGGCCGCGGTCTGACATGGGCAAGATCACCGGTTTCAAGGAATATCCACGGGACATCCCTCCCGACCGTCCCGCCGGCGAACGCATCAAGGACTATCAGGACGTCCATAACCGTTTTCCCGAGGAACGGCTCCAGACCCAGGCGGCCCGCTGCATGGACTGCGGGGTCCCCTTCTGCCACAAGGGCTGCCCCCTGGGCAACGTCATCCCCGACTGGAACGACCTCATCTACCGGAACCGCTGGAGAGACGCCCTCGACCGGCTGTTGTCCACGAACAATTTCCCCGAGTTCACCGGCCGGGTCTGCCCCGCTCCCTGCGAGGAGGCCTGCGTGCTGAACATCAACGACAACCCCGTCACCATCGAGAGGATCGAGCAGGGCATCGCCGAGCACGCTTACGAGGCGGGCTGGATGGTGCCTTCCCCGCCCAAGAAACGGACTGGGAAGTCGGTCGCGGTGATCGGATCGGGCCCTTCGGGCCTGGCCTGCGCGGACCAATTGAACCGGGCCGGGCACCTCGTGACCGTTTACGAACGCAACGACCGTCCCGGCGGCATTCTCACCTACGGCATCCCCGATTTCAAGCTGGAAAAGACCGTGGTCCGGCGCCGCCTGAAGCTCATGGAAGCCGAGGGTGTTTCCTTCGTCGTGAACGCCCACGTCGGCGTGAACGTCCCCGCCGCGGAACTGCGCCGGAAATTCGACGCGGTCGTCCTGGCCGGCGGGGCGACCCGGTCGAGGGACCTGAACATTCCCGGCCGTGAATTGGACGGCGTCCACCTGGCCATGGATTACCTCCCTCTGCAGAACCGCAGGAACCAGGGCGTCGCCGTTCCCGACGACAAATTCATCACCGCGAAGGGCAAGCGCGTCGTGATCCTGGGCGGAGGCGACACCGGCTCCGACTGCCACGGGACCGCCCTCCGCCAGGGCGCCGGGAGCGTGACTTCATTCGAGCTACTGCCAAAGCCGCCGGGCGCGCGGGCGGGTTCGAACCCCTGGCCGGAATGGCCCAGGGTCTTCCGCACCTCGAGTTCCCACGAAGAGGGAGGGTCCCGCGACTGGAGCGTGCAGACGAAGAGGTTCTCCGGCGAAGGCGGGAAGGTAAAAAAAATCCATCTGGTCCGGCTGGAATGGACGGGAGGGATGAACGGTTCTCCAT
>MGUT01000077.1:24304-27401 GCA_001800095.1 Elusimicrobia bacterium RIFCSPLOWO2_01_FULL_64_13
CAAGGAACTGGGCGTCGCGCTCACCCCCCGCGGCACCGTCCAGGCGGACAAGGACTACATGACGAACGTGCCGGGGATCTTCTCCTGCGGCGACATGCGCCGGGGCCAGTCCCTCGTGGTCTGGGCCATCTGGGAAGGCCGGGAATGCGCCCGCGGTGTGGACGCCCATCTCATGGGAGAGACCTTCCTGCCCTCCAGCCCCTTCTAATAAAAAAACCGCGTAAAAAAACCGCGCCCCTCGATGAAAAGGGACGCGGATTTTTTTCGCGCTTGAATTACAGACTGACCAGCCAGGTCCGGGTGATGCCCGGGAAAGCCCTGATTTTCTCCAGAACGGCCGCGGGGATCGGGGAATCCACCATGAGGATGGACACCGCCTCGCCGCCCGGGGTTTTGCGGCCCACCTGGAACTGGGCGATGTTGATCTTGTTCTCTCCCAGGATGGTCCCGATGAAACCCACCACGCCCGGCCGGTCGACGTTGGTGAACACCAGCAAATGCCCTTCGGGCTGGACGTCCACGGAGAGGTCGTCGATGCGCACCACCCGGGGGGCGCCTTGGGAGAGGATGGTCCCGGAAACGGAGCGCGTTCCCCGGTCGGTCTTGACCGTGACGGTCAGGAGGATGGTGAAATCCTGCGATTCCGTCGTGGCGGATTCGTCCACGCGGATGCCGCGCTCCTGGGCGATGGGGATGGCGCTGATCCAGTTGATCTCCCGCTCCGCCATGGCCTTGGACAGCACGCCCTTCACCACGGTCAGGGTCAGGATATTGCGCAGGGCCGTGGCGAAATCCCCGGAATATTCGACGCGGATCTCCTGGATGCCTCCCTCGGATATCTGGACGATGAAGCGGCCCAGCTTTTCCGCGAGGCGGATGTGGGGCGTCCCCTTTTCCAGGAGTTCCGGATCGATGGAAGGCAGGTTGACGGCGTTCCTCACCAGCCCCTTCTGAAAAAAGTCCTTGAGGGACAGGGAAAGCTCATAGGCCACTTTCACCTGGGCCTCTTCCGTGGAGGCGCCCAGGTGGGGGGTCAGGATCACCCCGTCCAGGGCGAACAATTCGGTCTTCTCCGGCGGTTCCTTCCTGTAGACGTCCAGAGCGGCGCCTTTGATCTTCCTGGCTTTGAGCGCGGCGATGAGGGCCGCTTCGTCCACGAGTTCGCCGCGGGCGCAGTTGATGAGGCGGCATTCCGGCCTCATGCGCGCGAAGGCGGCGTCGTTGAGGATGTTCTTCGTTTCCGGCGTGACCGGAAGATGGATCGAGATGAAATCGGACTCGGACAGGATCTTTTCGAACGTGGCCGGAGCGACGTTGTTCGACTTCATGTGGGCTTCGGAGACGAAGGGATCGTGCGCGGAGACGCGCATCTCGAAAGCGTTGGCCCGCTTGGCCACTTCCCGGCCGATCCTTCCGAACCCGAGGAGGCCGAGGGCCTTCCCCTGGAGTTCCGTGCCCACGAATTTCGAGCGCTCCCACAGGCCGCTCCGGACGGAGGCGTGGGACTGGGGGATGTTGCGCGAGAGCGCGAGCATGAGCGCCACGGTGTGCTCCGCGGCGGAGATGGTGTTGCCGCCGGGCACGTTGGCCACGACGATGCCCCTCTTGGAGGCGGAAGGCACGTCGATATTGTCCACGCCCACTCCGGCGCGGCCGAGAAAGCGCAGTTTCGGGCCGGAGGCGATGACCGAGGCGTTGACCTTGGTCTTGGAGCGCACGAGCAGGGCGTCGGCGTCTCCGATCTCCCTGGCGAGTTCCTCCGCGTTCTTGACGTGGACCAGCTTGAAGGCCCCGTTCCCTGACAGCGGTTCGAGGCCGGAAGCCTCGATCTCGTCCGCGACGATGACTTTGATCATGTTCGCACCTCCCTCATGGACGCGCGGCGGCCGCGCGCATCTCGGCCAGGTTCTCCGAAAGGGCGCGGATGCCTTTTTCGATGTCGGCCTTCTGGATGTAGCCCATGTGGGCGATGCGCACGATCCTGCCCTTGAGCTTCTCCTGGCCTCCGGCCATGGAAATGCCTGTCTTCTTCACGATCTGCTTTATCAGGGCTCCTCCGTTGACGCCTTCGGGCAGGACGAAGGCCGTCAGCACGTCGCAGGGGTCCTTGGCGAAGAGGCCGAGGCCGAGCTTCCCGCCTTCCTCGCGGGTGAACTTGGCCAGGTCCCGGGCCTGCTGGAACACCTGGGGCAGGCCTTTCTTGCGGATCAGTTTCAGGCTCGCGTTCACCGCCCGGATCAGCGACACGGCGGGGGTGAACGGGGTCTCGCCGTCATGGGAGGATTTTTCGATGGCGCGGAGGTCCCAGTAGAACCGGGGGCTTTTTGAGGCCTGGACCGCGGCCCAGCCCTTCGGACTGACGGAGATGAATCCGAGGCCGGGCGCCGTCATGAGCCCCTTCTGCGAAGCCGTGATCACGGCGTCCACCTGCCATTCGTCCATGTACATCTCCTGCCCCGCCAGGCCGGATATGGCGTCCACGACGAGGATGGCGGGCGTCTTCGACACCGCCTTGCCGTATCCGAGGATGTCGCAGGCGGTCGCGGTGGAGGTGTCGGTCAAGGTGGTGAAGACCGCCTTGGCGTCGGGATGGTCCTTGAGGGCTTTCTCGAGCTCCGCGGCCTTCACGGTCACGCCCCATTCCGTCCGCAGGGCGACCACGTTCGCGCCGAACACGTTGAGGATCTTGACCCAGCGCTCGCCGAAAACGCCGCAGGCCGTCACGATCACCTTGTCGCCGGGGCTGACCAGGTTGACCACGGCGCATTCCATGCCGCCCGTGCCCGAGGACATCAGGGTGAAGACCTTCTCCCTGGTCTGGAACACGTATTTGAGGTTCTCCTGCGTTTCGTTGAACAGTTCCACGAATTCCGCGGTCCGGTGGTGGATGATGGGAAGGGACTCCGCCTGCAGGGATTCGGGGGGAATGGGAGTCGGGCCGGGCGTGAGTAAAATTTGCCGATTCATGAACGTCCTCCTTTTGATTCTACGGCGATCCGGAGGACCTCGTCCATGGTCCGCACCGGGACCATCTTGAGTTTTTCCAGGATCTCTTTGGGGATCTCCTCCAAATCTTTCTTATTGGCTTCCGGGTAAA
>MGUT01000077.1:27421-37075 GCA_001800095.1 Elusimicrobia bacterium RIFCSPLOWO2_01_FULL_64_13
GGTGATCTCTCCGGTCATGGCGAGCTCCTTCTTCACGGGCCGGCCGGAGCAGAGACTCGCCAGGGCCGCGCCGATGGCGATGCCGGCCGAAGGCCCGTCCTTGGGAACCGCCCCCTCGGGGACGTGGATATGGAAATCCCGGTCGCGGAAGAATTTCGGCGGGATCCGGAGGCGTTCCGCGCAGGAGCGCACGTAGGACAGGGCGGTCTGGGCGGACTCCTGCATGATCTCTCCCAGCTTGCCGGTCAGGATGAGCTTGCCTTTCCCTTCGGAGCTCTGGACCTCGATGGCCAGCAGCTCTCCCCCGTGTTCGGTCCAGGCCAGCCCCGTGGCCACCCCGACGGAGTTGGCGATGAGGGCGCTTTTATGGAAATCCGGGGCCCCGAGATACCGGTGCAGCTTCTTGTCGTCGATGAGCATGGGGGCCATCGCGCCGTCGGAGGCGTAATCGCGGGCGACCTTGCGGCAGATCTTGGCGAGGGTCCGTTCCAGGCCCCTCACGCCGGCCTCGCGGGTGTATTCGCGCAGGATCCTCGCGAACGCCGGGCCGGAGATCTCCATGAAATTTTCCGGCAGCCCGTGCTCCTTGAGCTGTTTGGGCAGGAGATAGCCCTTGGCGATCGCGGTCTTTTCCGTGTCGGTGTAGCCGGGGAAGCGGATGACCTCCAGGCGGTCGGCCAGGGAGCCGGGGATGGAATAAAGGGTGTTGGCCGTGGTGATGAAGAGGACCTCGGAGAGGTCATAGCCGACGTCGAGGTAATGGTCCGTGAAGTGGCCGTTCTGTTCCGGGTCCAGGACCTCCAGCAGGGCGGCGGTGGGGTCGCCGCGCCAGTCGGACCCCATCTTGTCGATCTCGTCCAGAAGAAAAACGGGGTTCTTGAATTTGGATTTCCGCATGGACTGGAGGATGCGGCCCGGCAGGGAGCCGATATAGGTGCGGCGGTGGCCGCGGATCTCGGCTTCGTCGCGGACGCCTCCCAGGGACACGCGCACGAACTCCCGCCCGACGGCGTGGGCGACGGAGCGCGCCAGCGAGGTCTTCCCCACGCCCGGCGGGCCCACGAAGCAGAGGACGGGACCCTTGATCTTTTTGACGAGCTTGACCACCGCGAGATATTCCAGCACCCTTTCCTTGGCCTTATGGAGGCCGTAGTGCTCGTCGTTCAGTATTTTTTCGGCCGCGGACAGGTCCAGGTTGTCCCTGGTCCGCGCCGACCAGGGAAGCTGGATCAGCCAATCGAGATAGGTCCGCACCACGGTCGCCTCGGGAGAGTAGGGCATCATCTTCTCCAGGCGCGCGCATTCCTTGTCCGCGACCTCCGCGGCTTCCTTGGACATCCTGGCGTCCTTGATGCTCTGGCGGAGCTCCTGGACCTCCTTGGCGAAATCGTCCTTCTGCCGGAGCTCCTTTTGGATCGCCTTCATCTGTTCCGTCAGGTAGTATTCCTTCTGGCTTTTTTCGATCTGGTTGCGCACCCGGCTCTGGATGCGCCGCTCCACGTTCAGGATCTCGATCTCGCCGCTCAATATCTCGATGATCCGCTCGAGACGGTTCTTGACCGATAGGACCTCCAGGAGCTTCTGCTTGTCGGCGGTCTTGAGGAGCAGGTGGCCGGCCATGGAATCGGCCAGGCGCCCGGGTTCGGAGATCGAGCGCAGGGAACCGGCCACTTCCACGGGGACGCGGCCGTTCAGTTTCACGTAATGCTCGAAAAGCGACAGGGATTGGCGCATGAGGGCCTCGGCCTCCACGTCCACGGCGGTGGACTCGGGCAGGAGATCGATGGACGTTTCCACGTAGTTCTTTTCCGGCAGGAGCCGGAACGCCTTGAGGCGGGCCCGCTGGACTCCCTCGACCAGGATCTTCGCGGTCCCGTCGGGCATCTTGACCATCTGCAGGGTCTCGCAGACGATCCCGACCGGATAGAGGTCGGTCTCCTGGGGATCGTCCGCCTGGAGCTTCTTCTGCGTGGCCACGAACACGAGGTGGTCGCCCGCCATCGCGGTCTCCATGGCGCGGATGGACCGCTCCCGCCCCACGGCAAGGGGCAGGACCATGCCGGGATAAATCACCACGTCCCGGACCGGCAGAAGCGGGAGAACGTCGGGGATCCGCACCTGGGGAGGGGGGGATTCTAGGGAAGCGGATTCGCTCATCTTTTAAAGCTCCGGATGGCCGGGACGGTCAGGCGCTTTCCTTCAGCCGGTCCTCGCGGATCAGGATGGGGGGGCGGATCTTGCGGATCGCGTCGAGATCCACGATGCATTTTTTCAAGGTCTTGTCCTCGGGCAGATCGTACATGATGTCCATGAGGACGTCTTCGATGATCGCCCGGAGGCCGCGCGCTCCCGACCCCCTGCGGACGGAGGAGAAGGCGATCTCGGCGAGGGCCTCGTCGGTGAAGTTGAGTTCCACGCCTTCGATGGCGAACATCTTCTGGTACTGCTTGACGAGCGCGTTCTTCGGACGTGTGAGGATGTCGATGAGGGCGTCCTGGTCGAGGTCTTCGAGCACCGCCATGATGGGGAGCCGCCCGACGAGTTCCGGGATCAGCCCGAACTGGATCAGGTCCTCGGGCTGGGCGTGTTTGAGGACCTCGTATGATTTTTTGGATTCCTTGCGCTTGAGGTCCGCCCCGAATCCGAGGGATTTCTTCCCTACCCGGCCTTCCACGGTCCTCTCCAGCCCTTCGAAAGCGCCGCCGCAGATGAAGAGGATGTTCGTGGTGTTGACCTGGATGTATTCCTGCTGGGGGTGCTTGCGGCCTCCCTGGGGAGGGACCGAGGCGGTCGTCCCCTCCAGGATCTTGAGGAGCGCCTGCTGGACCCCTTCCCCCGAGACGTCCCGGGTGATGCTGGGGCTGTCGGTCTTCCTGGAGATCTTGTCGATCTCATCGATATAGACGATGCCGCGCTCCGCCCTTTTAACGTCGTATCCCGAGTTCTGCAGGAGCCGGAGGATGATGTTCTCCACGTCCTCCCCGACGTATCCCGCTTCCGTCAGGGTGGTGGCGTCGGCGATGGCGAAGGGGACGTGGAGGAGCTTGGCCAGGGTCTGCGCCAGGAGGGTCTTTCCGGTGCCCGTTCTCCCGATCAAGAGGATGTTCGATTTCTGCAGCTCCACCTGATTGAGGTCCCCCGGCAGTGACGCCGGGAAAAAGGGATCCGGGGGCCGGCGCCGGTCCCCCGGTTCGGCGGGCCTGGGCGGGGCGGGCCGCGGGCCCGTTCCCCTGTCGAATGAGTCCAGGCGCCGGAAATGGGAATAGACCGCCACGGAGAGCGTCCGCTTGGCCCGTTCCTGGGCGATCACATAATCGTCCAGGGCCCGCTTGATGTCGGCGGGCTTGGGGACGTGGCGGTGCGTCCGGCGCTCGTCCTCATCGGCGATTTTGTGGAGGAGCTCGTAGGAATTCCGTATGCATTCCTCGCAGACGTAAACGCCGTTCCCTCCGATCAGCTTCAGGCCGTCCCGTTTGGACTTGCGGCAGAAGACGCAGCTGAACGGCTCTCGTTCGTCTTTTTGGACGCCCATGGGTTCCCTCCCGGTCCGGAGTTACTTTCTGGTGTCGATGACCTCGTCCAAAAGGCCGTACTCCTTGGCTTCCTGGGCGGACATGTAGAAGTTCCTCTCCGAATCCTGGCGGACCTTTTGCTCCGTCTGGTTGGTGTGCTTGGCCAGGATCTTGAGGAGCTTTTCCTTCGTGGAGAGCAGTTCCTTGGTCTCGATGTCGATGTCGGTGACCGAGCCGGAGATGCCCTCTCCGTAGATGAGGGGCTGATGGACCATGATCCGCGAATGCGGCAGGGCGAAGCGCTTGCCCTTGGTGCCGGCGGCCAGGAGAAGCGCGCCGAAG
This sequence comes from Elusimicrobia bacterium RIFCSPLOWO2_01_FULL_64_13, assembly GCA_001800095.1. GTDB lineage: Bacteria > Elusimicrobiota > Elusimicrobia > 2-02-FULL-39-32 > 2-02-FULL-39-32 > 2-01-FULL-64-13. Next base: position 31,276 of record MGUT01000077.1, read on the forward strand.
GACATGGCCATGCCCATGCAGATGGTCGTGATCGGGGGGCGGATGTACTGCATGGTGTCGTACACCGCCAGCCCGGCGCTCACCATCCCGCCGGGTGAATTGATGTAGAGGTTGATGTCCTTCTCCGGGTCCTCGGCCTCGAGGTAGAGGAGCTGCGCGATGATGAGGTTGGCCGAATCCGTGGTGACGGCGCCTTCGTACCCGCCAACGAATATGATGCGGTCCTTGAGAAGCCGTGAGAAGATGTCGTATCCCACCGCCGCGCCCTGGTTCCAACGTTCGATGATCGTAGGGACTAATGCTGGCATGCCGCCTCCTTCACTTGGTTTGGTTGTCCTTGATCTTGGCGTGATCTATCAGGAATTTGACGACTTTCTCATCGGTGATCTGCCCGAGTATCGCCGAGGCATGCTCCTGGAAGTACCGGTCCACGCTCTCGGCCTGTCCGGGATCGCGCTCCTTGGCGCGCGCCAATTCCCGGGCGGTTTCGTCCTGGGTCGCCTGGAGCGACTCCTGCCGCGCCAGCCCGCTTAGAATATAAGAAAGGCGCACGCGTCTTTCCGCCTGGGGCCTGTATTTGTCGCGCAGCTCCTTGGAATCGGCGGCCGGCGCGGCGCTCACGCCCCGCTCGCTCAAGACCTGCCGGGCCTGTTCGATCAAGGATTCCAACTGCATGGTCACCAGCGATTCGGGAACGGGAACGGGGTTCTCCTTGATGAGATGGTCGAATATCTGGTTCTCGGTCTCGGCGCGCTCGCGGCGTTCGGCCGAATGCTCGAGGGAGGCGCGGATGCGGTCCCGGAGCTCCGCCAGCGACCCCAATTCGAACTCCTTGGCGAGTTCGTCGTCGGCCGCGGGCAGGACCTTTTCCTTCAGGTCCTCCAGCGTCACCCGGAACGTGACGGGCCTGCCCGCGAGCTCCTGGCGGGGATGTTTCTTGGGGAAGGGGATCGTGATCTCCTTCGTCGCGCCCTTCTTCAGCCCGATGATGCCTTCGGCGAAACCTTCGATGGATTGAGGCGCGGAGAGGTTCAAAAGCTGGTTCTCCGCCTTGAAGTCGGCGATGGGACGGCCTTCCGAGGAGGCCTCGTAGCGGATGACGGCGTGGTGCTCGGGCTTGGCGGACTCGTCCGCGGACGGGACGAGGCGGGCGTTCCGCTCCCGGAGCTGGGCGATCTCCCGGTCGACGTCCTGGTCGGCCACCGTTTTCAGCGCGCGGGTCAAGGAGATGCCCTTGTAGTTCCTGACCTTGAAATCGGGGCTTCGTTCCACGACGAGCTCGAAGGTGAGGGAGGCGGACCCGTCGTAGCGGATCTTGTCGATCAGGGGCGTGGTGACGGGAGTGAGGGAGCGTTCCTTGATGATCTGGGGAACGAGATCGCGGATGATCTGGTCGAGGACCTCGCCCTGGATCTTGTCCTGGAAGTTCTGCCGGACCAATTCCATGGGGGCCTTCCCCTGCCGGAAACCGGGAAGCCGGGCCGCTTTCTGGAACCGGACCTCCACTTCGGACGCCTTGGCCTGGACGGCCTCCTTGGGCACCTGCACGGTCAGGGTGACCTTGCAGGGTTCATTGACCGATGTTTTCAGTTTGACTTTTTCTAGTGTCGTGACCATGTTTCTCTCTTTGTCGTTCGGAGCCGGTATTGGGCGGGTCGTTTTCTTATTCCTCTTTTTCTAAGGATACGACACACGTCCAAAATGCTTAAAAAATTCTTTTAAAGGTGTTTTGGGCGGAAGAGGACTCGAACCTCTACGGGTCTCCCCACCAGCTCCTAAGGCTGGCGCGTCTGCCATTCCGCCACCCGCCCAACATTATAAAAACTTCTTAAGTCTTTTTTATGGCCCCATTCCATATTTGATAGGAATAAGAAGAGGGGCCAACCTTTGTAAGAGAGCAGTGCGCCCGCGTAATAAAACCGAATTTATCGAGAATAAATATTATAGTTTTTTACTCTTCGGATTGCAAACGGCGGGACGTCACGGAGGGAACGATTTCCAGTGGTCTTCCCAGTAGCGCAGGACCTCGTCCCAGAACTGGGTGCGCAGATAGCGGTCTCCCCCATCGCAGAATACCGTGACGATGCGGCCTTCGCCGATCTCGTTGGCGAGGAGGTAGGAGGCCTGGAGGGCGGCTCCGGAGGAGTAGCCGACCAGGATCCCCTCCTGGCGGGCCAGCCGGCAGGTCATCTCGTAGGCGTCCTCCGTGTAGATGGACATCTTGCGCTGGTGGACCTTGGGGTCGTAGATGCCGGGCACGATGGAGGACTCCATATGCTTCAGGCCCTCGAGTCCGTGGAGGGCGCCGGCGGGCTCCACGGCGACGATCTGGATGTCCGGCTTGAGCTCCCGCAGGCGGCGTCCCGCGCCCATGAGGGTGCCGGACGTCCCGATGCCGGCCACGAAGTGCGTGATCTTGCCCTGGGTCTGCCTCCAGATCTCCTCGGCCGTGGTCTCATAATGCGCCTTCCAGTTGTTGGGGTTATTGTACTGGTCGGGCATGTAGTACCTGCCGGGGTCCTTCTCGTAGATCCTCTGGGCCTCGAGGATGGCCCCGTCCGAACCTTCCAGAGGATCGGTGAAGATGATGCGGGCCCCCAGAGACTCGATGATGCGTTTCTTCTCGGAAGCGTTCTCCGGCATCACGACCTCGAGCTTGTATCCCAGCGCCGAAGCGACGATGGCGTAGCCGATGGCCGTGTTGCCGGAGGAGGAGTCGAGGATGGTCTTCCCGCGGGTGAGCCGGCCTTCGCGGATGGCTTCCAGGATCATCTTTTTGGCCGGCCGGTCCTTGACGGACCCGCCGGGGTTGCGGAACTCGGCCTTGGCCTGGATGGAGACATTCTCCGGGATCCACTTCCGGAAGGAAGGCAGGTCCAGGAGCGGCGTGTTCCCGATGCAGTCCAGAAGGCCGTGCGAGCTCAACCCGACCCCTCCAAGCCCCAGCGGTGGCGGATCTCCCTCTCGATCCTCCCGAATACTCCGAAGTCCACCAGGAGACTCACCGCCAGCACGATGACGTTGACGGCGAACACCAGGCTCATGTCTCCCGCTTTCTGCCCTTCCTGGAACAGGCGCCCCAGGCCGAACCCCGCGATGATGATCTCCGAGCCGATGAGCGTCCGCCAGGCGTAGGACCAGCCCAGCTTCAGGCCGTAGAGGATGTTGGGGACGGCGGCCGGGAATATGATCTCGCGGTAGAGATGCCATCCGCGCGAGCCCATGGTGGCGGCCGCGCGGAGGTAGATGGGGGGGACGTTGCGGATCGCCTGGTTCGTGGCGACCGCGATCGCGAAGACCGAGCCGAACACCACGACGAAGATCACGGCGGCGTCGTTGACTCCGAACCACAACAGGGCCACGGGCACCCAGCAGATGCTGGGAAAGGCCTGCAGCGCCAGGAAGAGGGACGACAGGGTCTCCTGAAGGGCCCGGAAGCGATAGAGGGCGAACCCCATGGCGAGCCCCGCCGCCACCGATATGGAATACCCCGCCGCGATGCGCATGAGACTGGAGCCGATCGCCATCCAGAATGATTTGAGCCCGGCGTTGAACGCGAGGGTCCCCAGGATCCGGGACGGCGCGGGCAACAGCTTCTCCGGAAGGAGGCCGGCGAACGCGAGGACCTGCCACAGGCCGAGGGCCGAGACATAAAAAAGCGACTGGAACAGGAGGCGGTTATGGACCGAATTCTTTGGCAACGGCTTTCTCCACTTCCTCGTGCAATTCCCCGACGATGCCCCGGACGATCGCCTCCAGTTCCGGGTTGTCGGGGTCCCTCGGGCGGGGCAGGGCGATTTTGAAGATGTTCCGGACCGATCCCGGACGGAAGGAGATCAGGATCACCCGGTCCGCCAGGTACACCGCCTCCCGGACGTTGTGGGTCACGAAAAGAACCGTGTTCCTGATCTCGCTGTGGATGGCGCGGAGTTCCTCGATGAGGAGGTCCCGCGTCTGGGTGTCCAGGGCGTTGAAGGGCTCGTCCATGAGGAGGATTCTGGGCTGGAGCACGAGGCCCCTGGCGATGGCCACCCTTTGCCTCATCCCGCCCGATAGTTCATGGATATAGGAAGACGCGAACCGGTCCAGGTGGACGAGCCGGAGGACCTTTTCCACCCGCTGGTCCAGTTCTTCGGCGGGGACTTTCTGCACTTTGAGCCCGTAACCCACGTTCTCCGAGACCGTCATCCATGGGAAAAGCGCGCCCTCCTGGAAGACGACCACGCGGTCCGGACCCGGGCCGTCCACCGGACGCCCGTCCAACAGGATGCTTCCCCCGTCCGGTCTGTCCAGGCCGGCGATCAGGTTGAGCACCGTGGATTTGCCGCAACCCGAAGGGCCGACCACGCACACGAACTCCCCTTCCCGGACGTCGAAACGGATGTCCGTGACGGCGTTCAACTCTCCCCGGCGGGTCGAGAAGTTCTTGGAAACGTCCCGAAGGGCCAGCACGGAGCTGGAGGTCGATCCGGCAGGGTTCATGGCGAAGGCCTTACTGAAGGACCGGGCTCTTCCTGTAGGAGTCAATGAGGATCTTGGCGACCTCCGGGCGGGAGAATTCCCGGGGAGGCAGCTCTCCCTTCGCGAGCATTTCCCGGACCTTGGTCCCGGAGAGGGTCAGGTGGTTCTCCTTGGAATGGGGGCAGGTCTTGACGGACGCCATGCCTTCGCAGGCGTTGCACCAGAAGCTGTGCTCGAAGTTCAAGGGGATGATCCCGAGCTCGCCCGGATTGAAATCCTCGAAGATCTTCTGGGCGTCGAAGGTGCCGTAAGTGCTGCCGACTCCGGCGTGGTCCCGTCCCACGATGAAGTGGGTGCAGCCGTAGTTCTTGCGTATGAGAGCGTGGAAGACGGCCTCGCGCGGCCCGGCGTAGCGCATGGCGGAAGGGTTCACGGACAGGACCACCCGGTCCTTCGGGTAATAGCTCTCGAGGAGCGCCTCGTAGCAGCGCATGCGGACGGCGGCGGGGATGTCGTCGGACTTGGTCTCTCCGACCAGGGGGTGAAGGAGAAGGCCGTCCACGATCTCGAGGGCGCATTTCTGCAGGTATTCGTGCGCCCGGTGGACGGGATTGCGGGTCTGGAAACCCACCACGGTCCTCCACTTTTTCAGGGCGAAGGCCTCCCGCGTCTGTTTCGGCGTGAGGCGGTGATCAAGGAATTGCTTGTGGGACGGGAGGCGGACGGCCTCGATGGGGCCGCCGAGCAGGCCCTCTCCCTGGGCGTAGAGGGCCGCCACGCCCGGGTGCTTCTCGTCCTCGGTGCGGTAGACCTCGCGGGCCTCGCGCTTTTTGTCGTACTCGAACTTCTCCTCGAGATGCAGGACGGCCAGGAGCTCGCCCGACGGGTCGCGCAGGGCGGCCGGCCCGCCGGTCTTCAGGCCGGCGGCTTCCTCCCGGCCGGCGGACAGGGTCACGGGGATGGACCAGGCCGTCCCGTTCCCGAGGCGCATACCGTCGCGGACGGATTCGTAATCGGAGCGGTCCATGAATCCGGCCAGGGGGGAAAAGCCCCCGACCGCGATCATCTCGACGTCGGAGCTTTCCCGGTCGGTGAGCTGGATGGATTTCAATTCCCGCGAACGCTCCTTCCAGGATTCGGCGGCTTCGCCGTCAAGCAGTCTTTCGACGAGTTTCCCCCCATGGGGGGTGGAGCCGTATTGCGTGTTTTGCGACGATAAGTTTTTAGTCATAGTTTTATGATTTTAGCAATTTGAGAATGATTTATCCAGTTCCGGGGACACAATACTTAATTCAGATCGAGAGGGAAACAAATCAATAGTTTGTCCATTTTGAATTAA
>MGUT01000077.1:37118-43661 GCA_001800095.1 Elusimicrobia bacterium RIFCSPLOWO2_01_FULL_64_13
GGGGTGTCTCCGGGCAGAACGGGGACCTTCCTCTGCAGGAGGACGGGGCCGTGGTCGAATTCCGCGTCCACCACGTGGACCGTGCACCCGGATTCCTTCTCGCCGGCCCGGAGCACGGCTTCGTGCACGAAATGCCCGTACATGCCCTTGCCTCCGAACTTGGGGAGGAGCGCCGGGTGGATGTTCAGGATGCGGCCGGAGTACCGGGCCACGATGTTGGGCTCGAGCTTGAGGAGGAAGCCGGCCAGGCAGACGACCCGGACCCGGCGGTCCTCCAATTCGGAAATGATCCGGGAAAAATAGTCCGTCCGGGAGGGGAAATCCTTCGGGTCCAGAGCCAGGGCGTCGATGCCCGCCTTCCGGGCGCGCTCAAGCCCGTAGGCCCCGGCCTTGTTCGAGATCACCACCGCGACCCTGGCCCGCTCGAGGAGAGGGGCGCGGGCGGCGTCGATGATCGCCTGGAGGTTGGACCCGCCTCCGGAGATGAGAACGCCGATGGGGATTTTCTCTTCCGGCATGGGCTTTCACTTTACCATTTTGCTGTTTTTTAGTAAAATAGATCCACCACGGCTCCCGGAACGGGGGCCGCGAGTTTTTTATCAACGGGAGAAACGAATCATGGCCATCGCCACGGAAGAAATCAGCAGGAAAATATCAGATCTCCAGTCCAAGAGCGCGGAAGAGGTCTTGAAATGGGCGTTCGACGCGTTCGGGTCCGGGATCGCCCTGGCCTCCAGTTTCCAGTGCGAGGAATCCGTGCTCATCGACATGATGCACAAGACCCGCGGGAGCGATTTCCGCGTGTTCACGCTGGACACGGGGCGCATGAACGAGGAGACCTACGAGGTGATGGAGCGCATGCGCGAGAAATACCGGATCAGCATCGAGTCCCAATTCCCCGAGCGCGAGGCGGTGGAAAAGCTGGAGAAGGAAAAGGGCCTGTTCTCCTTCCGGCAGAGCATCGAGAACCGCAAGGAATGCTGCGGCATCCGCAAAGTGGTCCCTCTGAACCGGGTCCTTTCCACCCTGGACGCCTGGATCACCGGCTTAAGGAAGGAACAATCCGTCACCCGCACCGACACCCCCAAGATCGAGCTCGACGTCCCCCGCAAGGGCATGGTCAAGGTCAATCCACTGATCGATTGGTCCAGCGACCGGGTCTGGGACTACATCAAGAAGAACCAGGTCCCCTACAACAAGCTGCACGACCAGGGTTATCCGTCCATCGGCTGCGCCCCCTGCACCCGCGCCGTCCAGAAAGGCGAGGACATCCGCGCCGGCAGGTGGTGGTGGGAGAACCCCGAACAGAAAGAGTGCGGCCTGCACACCCACCAGAAATAACCGCCAAGGTCCAGCGCCGGAACCCAGCGGCCGTATGGTTCTCGGCCGTCATGCTCTTCCTTTGGGTCTCTCCGTCCCGTGCGGATGACCCCGTCTGCTCCGCCCTCAAGGATGCCTGGGCCAAGGTCCGGACCTACCGCTGTTCCTACCGCGCCCTGACCTCCCACGAGGGGAAGGTCAAGGAGACCCGCATGGTCTATGCCTTCGCCAAGCCGGGGAAGGTCCGCATGGACATTTCTCTCCCTTCCCGGGGCGCCGTGCTGCTTTATGACCCGGAGGATTCTCCCAAGGTAAGGGTGCGGCCGTTCCCCTCCCTGCCTTTTTTCATCCTCAAATACGGGCTCGATCATCCCAGGGTCAGCACGGACTCGGGAGGGACGGTGGACCGTTCCGACCTCGGAAGCAGGATGGAATCCCTCTGTGGAACGTGGGAAGGAATCAAATCCGGACGCCTGCGGGGACGTCTGATCAGCGGCCGTTACGACCCGGACCGGGGCGGGGAGGTCCGTTGGACTTTGGCCGAAGGATCTTCGGAAGACGAGTTCCGGGCGGGGATAGGGGAAAGCGGATTCCTGGAAAGGATCGAAAGGATGGGTCCGGACGGCAAAGCGGTCGAATCCTACGAATGGACCGATTTGGAGATTAATCCCGCGTTCGGTCCGGACGCCTTCAAGAAATTCCAGCCCTGAATCCTTCCGCCTCTCCAGCCGGGTCCTTCAGCCAGAATATCTTCCCGTTGGACACCTTGATCCTGAAGACCGTCTGATCCCCGCAGATGGGGGGACGGGACAGGATCTCGCCCGTCCTGCAGTCGAAACGGGCGTAATGGAGCGGGCAGGTGACCGCTCCGGAAGGGTCCAGGCTGCCTTCGAACAGAGGGGCTCCCGAATGGGCGCAGGCGGCGTCCAGGGCGGAATATTCTCCCCGGTGGCGGGAGATCAAAAGCCATCGTCCTTCGACGTTGACCCCGCGCATCCCGCCGTCCTCGAGGTCCGCCTCGCAGACGAAGACCTTAGAAGCCATCCTAGAGCCACTTCTCATAGAAGGACAGGATCCGTTTCCGGTATTCTTCCGGGGACTTTTCCGACGCCTCCCCATGGTCGCTTTCCGGAACGGTCCAGAGCTCTTTCGGCTCTCCCGCCGCTTCGAAGAGCTTTTTGCCTTCGGAGGGAGGCATGCGCAAGTCGTTCCCCGACTGGATCAGGAACACGGGCCTGGGAGATATGGCCGCTACGCGGCGGATGGGGGAACAGGTCTCCGGATCGAACCCCAGGCGGATCCTGGCGAATAGAAGAGTGAGAGGCGTCACCCACCGCGGGATCCCGTAAAAAAGTCCGGCGAACCTTTCCACCGTGTCGTTGAACGAGGAGAAAGGGCTTTCCGCCACCACGGCCCGGATCTCGGGGATGCCGGGCGCGCCGGCCAGGGCGATGGACCCGCCCATGGAAAATCCGAATACGCCGAGCTTTTGGGCGAGAGGTCCGCGCTCATCCAGGAGATACCTCACCACGGATTCGAAATCCTTGATCTCGAGACATCCCAGGGACGTGACGTTCCCTCCCGACCGGCCGTGGTTCCGGAAATCGAAATAGGCCAGGTTATAGCTCTCTCCCAGGAACAGGGTCGAAGGGAGCACGTCGGCGCGGTTGGCTCCCCAGCCGTGCATGACCACGATCAACGATTCCGAAGGCCTTTTGCAGCGCACCAGCCAACCTTCGACGCGGACTTCGTCGTCGGTCAGGACGGTGAATGTCTCGAATTCACGCCCGAAAGACTCGGGGCTGAAATCGAGGGGGCTCCTTTCATTTTTCAGGATGAGATTCGATGAGGCGACCCCCCAGATGACCGCGCCCGCGGCTACGAGGGCCAGGGCCGCCCAGATCATGGGCAGGTCTTTGCGCAGGAATGAAAAGGAAAGGCGCACAAGGAAGCGGTCAACGCCGGGAGGTTCTGCGGGGATAGCGTCCGGACCTGACGTCCCGCCGGTATTTCGAGACCGCCGACCGGATGGTCCGTCCCAGGTCCGCGTAGCGGGCGGCGAATCCCGGAGCGGAGCTTCCCGTGAGGCCGAGGATATCGTCCGTGACGAGGATCTGTCCGTCGCAGTGCGGGCCGGCCCCTATGCCGATGGTCGGGACGGAGACCTTGGCGGTGATGGTCCGGGCGAGGTCCGGGGGGACGCACTCGAGCACCAGGGCGAAGACCCCGGCCCCTTCGAGTATCTTGGCGTCCGTGATCATTTTTTCCGCGGACTCCGGGGTCTTGCCTTGGATCTTGTAGCCGCCGATCTTATGGATGGCCTGGGGAGTCAGGCCCAGATGCCCCATCACGGGGATGTTGATCTCCACCAGGGCCTTCACCGTGGCGGCCACCTCCAGCCCGCCCTCCAGCTTCACGGCCTCCGCTCCGCCTTCCTTGAACAGCCGTCCGGCGTTGAGCTTGGTCTCGCCGAGGGAAAGATGGTAGGAAAGGTAGGGCAGGTCCGCGACCAGGAGCGCCCGGGACACTCCCCTGCGCGCGGCCTGGGTATGGTGGAGCATCTGCTCGACGGTCACGGGGACGGTGGTGTCATAGCCCAATTTGACGTTCCCGACGGAATCGCCCACGAGGATGACGTCCAGGCCCGCTTCGTCGAGGATCTTGGCCGTGGGCGCGTCGTAAGCCGTCAAAGCGCTGATCTTTTCACCGCGCCTTTTCATCTCCCGCAGGACGGACGTCGTTACTTTTACCATGTCAGATGCGGGCATAGTTTAACTTTTTGCCCCCGGGCTGTCAATTCCCGGCGGAGCCGGGCCACCGTCGCGTTCGGACCCGGCACGACCGCGTCCGGAGCGATCTCCCGCAGGGGGACGAGGACGAATTTCCTTCCGGCCATGCGGGGGTGGGGCAGGGTCAGGGTCCGGGACCTCATCCGGCGGGAGCCGTAGAGGAGGAGGTCGAGGTCGATGACTCTCGGCCCTGGGCCGGAGCTCGGCCCGGACCGTCTTCTGCCCAGGGACCTCTCCGCCTTCATAAGGAACCTGAACAGCGGCCGGGGGGGGAGAACGGTCCGGACATGGACCGCGGCGTTGAGAAAATCGGGCTGGGGAGGACCCACCGGGGACGCGGAGTAGATCCCGGAGGCCCGTACCAGCTTTATGGCGGGATGGGAGAGGAGGATCTTCAACGCCTTGCGCAGGAAATCCTCCCGCCGGCCCAGGTTGCTTCCCAGGCCGATGAAGGCGTCCTGCCAACGCCCCGCGGCGGGTCTATTCGGAGATCTTTTCAACCGTGAATACGAATATCTCGGTGGCTGGATCCCGCCAGGCGTCGGGAGGAAGCCCGGCTTTCGACCGGCAGAGCTCCTCCAGGAACCTCTCCTTCGACCGTATCTGCCGCCAGACCTGCGGAAGGAAGAGTCCCGATGAACCGCCCCGGCGGAGGAAGACGCCGTGGGTCTTCTCGCGTATCGCGGAGGCGTCCGCGGCCTTTTCCATGGGAGAGAGGATGGAGACCTCGATGCGGGTCCCGGCGAGTTCTCCCGGGAGGAGGGGAGGAAAACGGCGGTCGCGGGAGGCGGACCGGATCGCGGTCCCGGCCAGGGTGAGGAGAAGGTCGGATTCCGGGGCGAGGCTGCCGACGCACCCGCGTAGCCGTCCGTTCGCGGTGAGGGTGATGAAGACCGGCGCCGGGGAATTGTCGTCGAGGAGGATGTCCGGACGCCGCCCGCCCGCGGCCATACGGGACCCGCGGGCGTCCGGGGCGGATAAAAAATCCTCCAGGACGGCGCGGACGAAATCAAGGATTCGCTTCCTGTCAGCGGGGGAACGCAACGCAGAGCCTCCTTCTGCCGGTATTCTAGACCCTTGGGCGGGTTTTGTCAATTAACATAAAATCTGCTAACATCTATTCCCGATGAAGCGATCGAGATTTTTACCGGCGGTCCTCGTCCTTTTCGCTTGCGGGCCCGCCGACCTCCGCGCCGGCACCCCCCCGACCCCGGAGTCGGCGCGCCCGTACGGCATGGGCGGCGCCTTTTCCGCGGTCGCGGATGACGCCAACGCCATGATCTACAATCCCGCGGGCCTCGCCGGCGTCCGGCGCGTAGAGGCGCAGGGAAGCCTGTCCCGCGCCTCCGTCAGAGGGGACGGTCCCTTGACGGAGGCCTTCGCCTCCGGCACCTACCCCTTGAGTTTTTACCGCGAGACATGGAAATTCGGCACGGCCGGGGCGATGCTGCACACCACGAGCCGCTCGGGCGAGGACACGATCTCCAACCTTAGCGCGTCTCTCGGAGCCGCGCCGTCCGACCTCCTGCCCAAAAAATGGTTGAGTTTCAGCGTCCCCGAATCCTTTTGGAGCGGGGCCACGCTCCGGATCCGCAGGAACGACCGCGCCGGCTCTTCCGGAGCGGACCTGGGACTGGGGATGGACCTGGGGTTCCTCTACCGGTTCCCGGACCACCCCGACTTTTGGAGGAACGGCTGGAGCCTGGGACTGGTCTTCCAGGAAATGAACGCCGGCCCCATCGGAGGGCCGCCCCGCACGCGCCTGGCCGGGGCCTGGAGGTACAAAAATTCCGTGCTGGCGATGGACATGCTCTCCGAAGGAGGGACGACGCGCTTTTTCCCCGGGATCGAGTCCGTGCTGTACCGGAACCTGGTCGTCGTGCGCGCCGGCTCCGCCGACCTGTCCGGGCGGCCCAAGCAGCTCACCCTGGGAGCCGGGATCCAGCTTCCTCCCCTCCAGTTGGACTTCGCCTACGGATTCCCCCTGGGAAAGCTTTCCGACACGAACGAGCGTTTCCTGGCCTCCATCACCTACCGTTTCGGCGCGCCGTCCCTGACCCAGTTCCTGTCCGGAACTGAGAGCGGGGAGAAGCCCAAGATAGAGAACACCCTTTCCGCCATGGAGTTCCGCCGCGCCAGCCTCAAGGCCGGGATCAAGGAGGACGAGGACCGTCATGAAAAGATCAAGCGGGACCTGGCGGACTTGAGGGCCAGGGCGGCCCAGGCGAAGCTGGACGCGAAAAAAGGGGAGGAGGACCTGTCCGAACGCCGGCGGGAGATCGAAGAACTCTGGAAGGAGATCCAAAAGCTCCAGGCCGAGAAAAAACAGCTCCTGACCGCTCCCGGAGCGGAGGCGTCCGCCGCGGCGCCGCTCCGGCCCGGAGACGCCCCGCGCCGGCATAAGGTCAGGAAAGGGGAGACCCTCCGCGGACTC
>MGUT01000077.1:43683-52885 GCA_001800095.1 Elusimicrobia bacterium RIFCSPLOWO2_01_FULL_64_13
CCGGGCTGTGGAAGGTCATCTACGACGCCAATCTCGATAAGATCCTGCGCGGAACGCCCAAAGCGGACGAGGTCCTGGACATCCCCTAGATCCACCCATCATGGACGTCAAAGTCGAACTGATATTTCCTTTCGACCTCGGACTCGAGCTGGACTTCAGCGGCCCCGAGGCGAAGGACGCGGCGCAGGAGATCTCCTCCCTGTCGCTCCCGAACCTCTCTTTCGAGGGGCGGGTCTTCACTTCGGCGCGGGCGGAGACCCGCCTCTACCGCTTCGGGGTCGGACTCGTCAAGCTCGCTTTCCTTGCCGATGAGAATCCGGCGCGCTGCGCGGAGATCGCCTGCAATATCGAGAGGATATCCGTGGGCAGGACCCCCCTGCGCGACTGGCTGCGTTCGCGCGAGGGCGAGCTCATCCAGGAGGCGGAACCCTACGCCGCCCACCGCTACGACCAGCGCCTGCGCGAATGGGAAGCGTTCCCGGTCTTCATCTTCGACCCCGCCGAGGTCTCCGACGCCGACGCCTTCATCCGGAAGAATTACAAGGCCATCTACGGGATCGTCTCCGGGGAGCAGAATTTCGACATGCTCTCCGATTTCGTGTTCCAGCGAGACCCCCTGGGGAATTTCGGCTATTACCAGGACGAGGTGATCATCTCAAAAAGGTTCGGGGCCGTGATCTCATCCTCCGAATCCGACAAGGTCCTCGACCTCATCGCCCTCGCCTACTCCCAGTACTGGAGCCTGAAGTCCTACCACTTCGTCCTGGACAGGGAGATCGCCGCCGCCCAGAAGCTCCTCGAAGACCTGCCCCCTTACTACAAGTTCTGGCAGATCCCGGGCCGCTACCAGCGCTTCTCGACCGACGCCATCGATTTCGGCAAGGACAAGCTGTCCATCGTGGATTCGCTCTACAACACCTCCGCCGGCGGCTCGACGGTGGAATCGGATTGGCACCTGCGCATGGTCTATAACGACATTACCAAGGTCTTCAACGTCAACGAGCTCTTCCGCACGCTGGAGACCAAGCTCGACCGCGTCGAGGAATCCTACAACCAGGCCCGGGAGTTCCTCTCCACCAATTTCTTCATCCTGCTCGACATCATCTTCTTCCTCTGGCTCGCCTGGGGCGTCCTGGACACGGCGCTCCTGCTCTGGATCGCGAGGAAATAAGGGTTGCGCGCCCGCCGGTCCTTAGCGATCGTCCTCGGGACCGTCCTCGCCTGCGCGGGGGTCCCCCGCGCCGCCTCCCCGGGAAGCCCGCCGCCCGGGAGCGCGAAAAAGCAGGCCCATCCAGTGGAGGAGGCCGTGGCCCGCACCGCGGAGACCGCGGCCCGCGAGGCCCAGGAATTCGCCCTCGGAGCGCATTCCCTCGGAGGCAAGGTCCTCCAGGGACTCATCAACATCATGACGGCCGCCTCTCCCGGGAAGACCCGGGTCTATCTTCCCGCGATGGCTTCCGATCCGGATTCCGGAACGACGATGGGATTCCTGCCCGTTTTCCTGTTCGTGGACAAGGCCGAGACGATCCGCCACATCCTCGCGCCTTCCGTCACCTATAACCGTTATTTCGGCGTGAATTCGACCATGCGCTATTACTGGTACCCGCGCCCCCGGGCGCAGTTCTTCACCATCGGCTCCTATGCCGAGGAGACCAACCAGCGGTTCACCCTGCGCTACGAGGATCCCGCCTTCCACTTCGACCGGCTCTATTTCAAGTTCGACTATTCCTTCTGGAGGGACGGCTCCTACCGCTTCTTCGGCTTCGGCCCGTCCTCCGACCTGGGCCGCCAGTCCAACTACACCCTTAAGGACCACTCCATCGAGCTGAAGACAGGAGTGAATTTCCTGGAACGCTGCCGCCTGACCTTCGGACAGCGCTGGCGCTCCGCCAAGATCGTGGACGGCCCCATCACTTCCCTGCCGCGGATATCGGATTTCTTTCCTCTGCCTCCGGGCACGAACCGCCGCCTGAAGACCTTCGCGCAGAGACTCTCCCTTTCCTACGACAGCCGCGACCTTCCGCAGGCCCCGGTCGAAGGGTATTTCGCGGACGTTTTCGGAGAGTCCGCCGGCCACGCGGGAGGCCAGGTGGATTACCGGCGCTACGGACTCGAGGCCAGGGGTTTCCATCCTCTCCGGGCCAATCAATTCGTGACGGGCTGGAGGTTCCTCTATGAAGGGGAAACGGGAGGGGAATCGGTCCCGTTCTACGAACGTTCCCTATTGGGGGGGAAGGATTCCCTCCGGGGATTCGGCGTGGGCCGCTTCATCGACAATTACAAGACCGCATTCAGTCTCGAGGAAAGGATCCGGCTCTATACCCTAAAGGCGTTCAACGTGAATATTGAATTCGAATTAACGCCGTACTACGAGACGGGGGCCGTGTTCCACGAGAGGGACTCATTCCGGTTCACCGATCTGCATGACGTCGTGGGCGTCGGGTTCCGCAGCGTGGTCAGGCCGAACGTGGTGGGCCTCATCGACCTGGCCTATGGGGAAGACGGTTCCGCTCTCTATGTCGGAATTGATTATCCCTTCTAAAATTAATAGAATGTCACAATCATGATGATTTACCGCGGCAAAGAGGGGCAGTGGTCGTGGATTTTCCACAGGGTCACGGGGTTGGGGGTCCTTCTCTTCCTATTGATCCATATCATCGACACGATGCTCGTGGGCTGGGGTCCGGACCTGTACAACAAGGTCATCGAGATCTACCGCCACCCGGTCTTCGCCGTCGGAGAAGTGGGGCTTTTCGCCGCGGTGCTTTACCACGCCTTGAACGGCATCCGCATCATCCTCGTGGATTTCTGGCCCGATGGGGCCCGGCACCACAAGACCCTCTTCTACGGGGAGATGGTCCTCTTCGTGGTCATCATGGTCCCTGTGGCGTTCCTCATGCTGTCTCATATTCATTTTTGAGGTTTATTTGATGACTGAACCGTCGGATATCCGCGCCGGCCGCCCCATCCCGACCGGGAGCTCATTCGAGCTTTTCGCCTGGTTTTTCATGCGGGTGAGCGGAGTGCTCCTTCTCCTCCTCGCCTTGGGCCACCTGGCCGTCATGCACCTGATCAACAGCATCCATACCATCGATTATGACTTCGTGGCGGAACGCTGGTCCGGGGATTGGGGCATGTTCTGGAGGAGCTACGACTGGCTGCTTCTATCCCTGGCCCTCCTCCACGGCTCGAACGGCCTGCGGACCATCCTGGATGACTTTATCCGCCCGGGCGGCTGGCGGACTTTCTGGATGAGCGTCCTCTATTCCGCGACGTTCATCTTTTTGGCCGTGGGCTCCATCATCGTATTCACTTTCAGCCCGTTATGACCCAGACCTTCCGCGTGGACGCGATCGTTGTGGGAGGCGGCGGCGCGGGCCTTTACGCCGCTCTCGCCCTGGCCCGGGAGAACATCCCGACGGCCGTGATCTCGAAGCTCTATCCCACCCGCTCCCACACGGGAGCGGCGCAGGGCGGCATCGGAGCGGCCCTGGGGAACACCGAGCCGGACGACCCGGAATGGCACATGTTCGACACGGTCAAGGGCCCCGATTACCTGGCCGACCAGGACGCGGTCGAGGTCCTCTGCAACGAGGCCGTCGATACCGTGATCGAGCTCGAGCACCTGGGGCTCCCGTTCAACCGCACTCCCGACGGGAAGATCGATCAGAGGCGTTTCGGCGGCCACACCCGCGAGCACGGCAAGGCGCCGGTGAAGCGGGCCTGCTATTCCGCGGACCGAACGGGACACATGATCCTCCAGACCCTCTACCAGCAATGCATCAAGCACGACGTGAAGTTCTTCGACGAAACCCACGTGGTCGACCTGCTCATCGAAGACAAGGTCTGCCGGGGCGTTGTGGCGTTGAACTGCGCCACGGGGGAGATCTGCGTCTTCCACGCCAAGGCGGTCCTGTTCGCGACCGGCGGTTCGGGCAGGATGTTCAAGATCACCTCGAACGCGCATGCCATGACCGGCGACGGCATGGCCATCGCCCTGCGGCGGGGGGTGCCGCTCGAGGACATGGAATTCTTCCAGTTCCACCCGACGGGGATATACAAGATGGGCATCCTCCTGACCGAGGCCTGCCGCGGAGAGGGGGGCGTCTTGAGGAACAAGGACGGCGAGCCCTTCATGGAGCGCTACGCGCCCAACATCAAGGACCTGGCGCCGCGCGACATCGTCTCGCGCTGCATTTACGAGGAGGTCCGGCAGGGGCGGGGGATCGGCGGCAAGGATTACGTGCACCTCGACCTCACGCACCTCGGGGCCGAGGTCGTTGAAAAAAAACTCCCGGACATCACCGATTTCGTGCGCACCTACATGGGCCTGGACCCGGTCCGGGACCTCATCCCCATCCAGCCCACGGCCCATTACGCCATGGGGGGCATCCCGACGAACAAGAACTCCGAGGTGGTCCACGACGAAAAGAACACCGTTCTGAAAGGGTTCTACGCCGCGGGGGAATGCGCCTGCGTTTCCGTCCACGGGGGCAACCGCCTGGGGACCAATTCCCTCGTGGACATCCTCGTCTTCGGCAGGCGCGCCGGCGTCCGCATGGCCGACTATTGCCGGCGCTCGGACTTCGCCCCTCTGCCTCCCGAGCCGGAGTCCGCCGCGCGCGCCGGGATCTCCCGGCTCGCGTCCAACAGCGACGGGGAGAACGCCGCCGCCCTCCGCCGCGACCTCCAATCCGCCATGATGGACCATTGCGGGGTCTTCCGCACGGAAGAGCTGCTCGTGAAAGCGCAAAGATCCATCCAGGGATTCAAGGAGCGCTACAGGTCGGTGGGGGTCTCCGACAAGAGCCAAGTGTTCAATACGGATCTCCTCGAGGCGCTGGAGCTGGGAAACCTGCTCGACCTCGCGGAGGTCACGGTGGCCAGCGCCCTGGCCCGCAAGGAGTCCCGCGGGGCCCACTACCGCGAGGACTTCCCCAAGCGCGACGACAAGAACTGGCTCAAGCATACCCTGGCCTTCCGCACGGAGAAAGGCGTGAGATTGAGCTCGAAGCCCGTCGCTCTCGGCAGATTCCAGCCCCAGGAGAGGAAATACTGACATGGAAGCGCGTTTCAAGATCCTGCGCACCCCGCCGGACCCGAAGGAAAAGCCGACTTACGTCGATTACACGGTGACGGCCGAGCCCACGGACCGGGTCCTCGACGCCCTCCTGGAGATCAAGGGAACGATCGACGGCACGCTCACCCTGCGCAAGTCCTGCGCCCACGGCGTGTGCGGGTCCGACGGCATGCGCATCAACGGCGCCAATAGGCTGGCCTGCAAGGTGCTGCTCAAGAACCTGGCGCAGCCCATCGTGATCGAACCCATGAAGGGGTTCCGGGTGATCAAGGACCTCGTGGTGGACATGGACGGCTTCTTCGCCAAGTACCGGGCGGTCCGGCCCTATCTCGTCAACGACGAGCCGCCGCCCCCGGCCGAGAGGACGCAATCGGAAGCGGACCGCGCCCGCTTCGAGGACACCACCAAGTGCATCCTCTGCGGCTGCTGCACCACCGCCTGCCCGTCGTTCTGGTCGGACCCGGACTTCGCCGGCCCCGCCTCTATCGTCCAGGCGCACCGCTTCATATTCGATTCGCGCGACAGGGCCGCGGAGGAAAGGCTGGACATCCTTAACGGCAAGGAGGGGGTCTGGCGCTGCCGGACCATATTCAACTGCACGGACGCCTGCCCCCGCGGCATCGAGGTCACCCGGGCCATCGGCGAAGTCAAGCGGAAGCAGCTTTACAGGAAGATCTGATGGGCAGGACCCTCCTCGATAAAGTCTGGGACGCCCACAAGGTCCGCACCCTGCCGAACGGCAAGGACCAGCTCTTCGTGGGACTCCACCTCGTCCACGAGGTGACGAGCCCGCAGGCCTTCCAGATGCTCCGGGAGAAGGGCCTGCGGGTCCTTTTCCCCGGCAGGATATTCGCCACGGTGGACCATATCGTGCCCACATCGGACCAATCGCGCCCTTTCCCGGACGGCCTGGCCGAGGAGATGATGCGCGCCCTGGAGACGAACTCCGGCGAATCCGGGATACGGTTCTTCTCATTCGACAGCTCGAAACAAGGCATCGTGCACGTGATCGGGCCGGAGCTCGGCCTGACCCAGCCCGGCATGACCATCGCCTGCGGGGACTCCCACACGAGCACCCACGGCGCCTTCGGCGCCCTGGCCTTCGGGGTCGGAACGACGCAGATCAGGGACCTCCTGGCCACCCAGACCCTCCCCTTGTCCAGGCCGAAGATCCGCCGGATCGAGGTGTCGGGACGGCTCGGGAAAGGGGTGTACGCCAAGGACGTGATCCTTTCCATCATCCGCCGGCTGGGAGTGAACGGCGGGATCGGATATTGCTATGAGTACGCCGGGCCCGTCATCGAGCGCATGTCCATGGAGGAGCGCATGACCCTCTGCAACATGTCCATCGAAGGCGGGGCCAGGATGGGTTACGTGAACCCGGATGAGACCACGTTCGAATACCTGCGCGGGCGGGAATACGCCCCGAAGGAGAAGGATTTCGGCCGGGCGAAGGCCTGGTGGAGCGCCCTGCCTTCGGATCCGGGGGCCCGCTACGACGACAGGGCCGCGCTCGACGGCGGCATGATCGAGCCCACCGTCACCTGGGGCATCAATCCGGGGCAGTCGGTGGGCGTCTCCGAAGACCTCCCGGACCCGGCATCCCTCCCTCTTGACGACCGGGAAACGGCCGAAGAGGCCTACAGGCACATGGGTCTGGAGCCGGGCCGCCCCATCCTGGGCACGCCCATCAACGTGGCTTTCGTGGGTTCCTGCACGAACTCGAGGCTCTCGGACCTGCGGGAAGCCGCCCGGTTCGCCAAGGGCCGCAAAGTCGCCCCGGGGTTGCGCGCCCTGGTCGTGCCGGGATCGCAGCAGGTGGAGCGCGCGGCCGTCGCCGAAGGCCTGGACCGCGTCTTCCGCGAGGCCGGTTTCGAATGGCGGAACGCCGGATGCTCCATGTGCCTGGCCATGAATCCGGACAAATTGACCGGACGGGAGATCTGCGCGTCCTCCTCCAACCGCAATTTCAAGGGAAGGCAGGGCAGTCCTTCGGGCCGGACCCTGCTCATGAGCCCGGCCATGGTCGTGGCCGCGGCGGTGAACGGGAAAGTGTCCGACGTCCGGGACTGGGCGGCATAGTGGCCGGCATGGCGCTGGACCGGAAGACCTCCAGGATAGAGCTCGTCGAGGGCCGCGGCATCCCCCTGCCCGGGAACGACATCGACACCGACCGCATCATCCCGGCGCGCTTCATGAAATGCGTCACGTTCGACGACCTGGCGCCCTACGTTTTTTACGACGCGCGTTTCGGCGAGGACGGCTCCAAAAAGGACCATCCCTTCAACGATCCCAGGTTCACGGGCGCGTCCATCCTCATCGTCGGTCGGAACTTCGGCTGCGGTTCCTCCAGGGAGCACGCTCCGCAGGCCCTCTACCGGTCCGGGATCCGCGGGCTCGTGGGGGAGTCCTTCGCCGAGATCTTCTCGGACAACTGCGCCGGGATCGGCCTGCCGATCGCCGCCGCCGCCGCGGAGGACCTGGCCGCTCTCAAGGCCCTGGTCGCGGAACTCCCGCGAACGACCGTCGCTTTGGACCTGGAGCGCCGGGAGCTCCGCTACGCCGGCCGCGCCGTCCCCGTCGCGTTCGCGGAGCAGGCCCGCCGGGCGTTCCTGGAAGGGTCCTGGGACTCGACCCGGGAGCTCCTGTCCGCCGAAAAGGAGATACGCCGCGTCGCGTCGCAGTTGCCCTACCTGAATCAATTTCGCGCATCGGGAGACCATCCATGAAGAAAAAAGAACTCGTCGCCAAAGTCTCGGCCAGATCCAAGGTCAGCGGGATCGCCGTCAACCGCGTGATCAAGTCCCTGGTGAAGACCATCGCCGAATCCGTCCACGCAGGAGAGAAAGTGACCCTTTCCGGGCTGGGAACGTTCCGCATGAAGACGCGCAAGCCCAAACCCGCCCGCAACCTCCAGACGGGAGAGACCGTCCACCTGCCGGAAGGCAAGAAGGTCTCTTTCAAGCCGAGCCTTTCCTTCAAGCGGCTGCTCAAACAGCCCCCGCCTTCGCTTCCGGCCTGATGCCGCCTCCGGCGTCCTCTGCCGTGCGAAAGGTCAAGGTCCGCGGCCTGGCGAGGATCGCGGGCTGGATCCTGGTCCTTTGGGGAGGGCTCGTGTCCCTGATCGGCCTCTACGACGCCTTCTTCGGGGAGCCCGAAGCCAATTTCTATTCCCTGGAAAAGTGGGAGTTCGTGACCCAATCCCAGTGGCTCCGCTGGAGCGGCTTCGAAACGGCCTACGGCCTGGCCTGCGCCGGACTCGGGCTGGCCTGCTGGGAATTCGCCAAGCGCCTTCCCGACTGGATCGAGCGGGCCGCCGAGCCTTCCGGAAGCTTCCCCGGGTCATGAAACTGGTCTCCAAGAAGGTCGCGGGGCTCCCTCCCTATCTCTTCTCGAGGATCAACGTCCTCAAGCTCGAGGCCTACAGGAAGAACCTGGACGTGATTGATTTGAGCATGGGCAATCCCGACCTGCCCACGCCGCCCCACATCGTGGAGCGCCTCTCTGAAACGGTCCGGGAACACCCGCGCACCCACCGCTATCCGCAGGCCAAGGGCATGCCCAAGTTCCGCGCCGCCGCGGCGGAATGGCTCGAAGGCCGCTTCGGAGTGCGGATGGACCCTTCCCGGGAGGTCCTCGCCCTCATCGGATCGAAGGAGGGGATCGCCCACCTCTGCATGGCCGTCCTGGACCCCGGAGACGTCGCGCTCGTGGGGAATCCGGGCTACCCCGTTCACTTCAACGGGGTATATCTCGCCGGGGGAAAGGTCCGGTTCGTGCCTCTCAAGAAGGACAGGAACTGGCTGCCGGACCTCGACGCCATACCGGAAAAAACCGCCCGGAAGGCGAAGCTTCTCATTTTGAACTATCCGAACAACCCCACGGCCGCCGTGGTCGAAGGACTGGAATTCTTCGAGAAGGCCGTGCGCTTCGCCAAAAAACACGGCATCCTCCTCGTGCACGACAACGCCTATTCCGAGATCACTTTCGACGGATACCGCGCCCCGTCCCTCATGCAGGTCCCGGGCGCGAAGGACGTCGGGGTGGAATTCTTTTCCTTCTCCAAGACGTACAACATGGCGGGATGGCGCGTCGGGTTCGTGGCGGGAAGAGGGGACCTGC
>MGUT01000077.1:52897-54700 GCA_001800095.1 Elusimicrobia bacterium RIFCSPLOWO2_01_FULL_64_13
AGAAGCTGAAGAGCTTCCTCGATTACGGCGTGCCCACCTTCATCCAGTTGGCGGCGGTCTGGGCCTTAAAGTCCCCGCAGGACTGCGTCGGCGGGATCGTCGAGGCCTACCGGAGGCGGCGGGACTACATGGTGTCGGGCCTCGGGAAGATCGGCTGGGACGTGCCCAGCCCCAAGGCCACCATGTATCTCTGGGCGGAGATCCCCGAACCCTTCAGGAAGATGGGCTCCCTCGCCTTCTCCGAAAAGCTGGTCAAGGAGACCGGGGTCACCGTCTCCCCGGGCGTCGGATTCGGTCCTTACGGAGAAGGGTACGTCCGCATCGCGCTGGTCACTCACGACCGGCGGTTCCACGACGCCCTCCTGCGGATCAAGAAATTTTTGAGAAAATCAGTCTAAAGAGGTCATCTATGCGAACCGTGGGTCTGGGAATCATCGGTCTGGGGACGGTAGGCACGGGCGTGGTGAAGATACTCCACAGCCGCCGGGCCGGCATCACGGAAAGGGTCGGGGGGGAAGTGCGCGTCGAGCGGTTCTGCGACAAGGTCGTTTCATCGAAACCCGAGCTCGGCATCCGGGCCGGAACGGTGTCCCGGGACTACCGGGAGCTGTTGGCCGACCCCAAAGTGGACGTGATCGTGGAGCTGGTGGGCGGATACGAACCCGCGAGGAGCATCATCCTGGAGGCGTTGAAGGCGGGCAAGCACGTCGTGACGGCCAACAAGGCCGTTCTGGCCAAGCACTGGGACGAGATCATCGGCTCGGCCCAGAAAGCGGGGCGCCTCGTCTACTTCGAAGCCGCCGTGGGGGGAGGCATCCCCGTCATCCAGGGGCTGAACGAAGGGCTGGCCGCCAACCGCATCCGCCGCATCGTGGGGATACTGAACGGGACCACCAATTTCATCCTTAGCAAGATGTCGGAGGAGGGCCTCGCGTTCGACGAGGCGCTCAAGCTCGCCCAGGCCTCCGGGTTCGCCGAATCGGACCCGACGTTCGACGTGCAGGGGATCGACTCCGCCCACAAGCTCGCGGTGCTTTCTTCCATCGCCTACGGCGGGTGGGTCAAGCTTTCCGACGTCTATACCGAGGGCATCACCCACGTGAACCCTCTGGACCTGGAGCTGGCCCGCAGGGAGTTCGGCTACGGCTTGAAGCTCCTGGGCATCTCCGCCGAGCACGACGGCCTGATCGAGGCGCGCGTGCACCCGGCCTTCCTGCCCCTCTCCCACCCCTTCACCACCGTGAAGAACGAGTACAACGCCATCGAGATCGTGGGCGACGCTTCCGGCGACGTCATCTTCTACGGGAAGGGAGCGGGCCAGATGCCGGCGGCCTCCGCCGTGGTCAGCGACGTGATCTTCCTGGCCCGCCAGGTGATCGAAGGGACCGCGGGAAAGCTCCCCACCGTGACCTACGACGAGCACAAAAAGCTCCGCATCCTCGACCGGAAGGATTTCCTCTCGAAATATTATCTCCGGTTCACCACGAAGGACAAGCCCGGCGTGCTCTCCAAGATCTCCGGCATCCTGGGAGAGGAGGGCGTTTCGATCTCATCGGTCTACCAGCCCATGGTGGCCGATCGCGAGTCCCAGAGGCCGAAATCGGTGAAAGGCAGGCCGAGGACCGATCCGCACGCGGCCCACATCCTCCTCACGACCCACTCCGCGCCCGAAGGCCATATCCAGAAAGCCGTCCAGGAGATCGACCGCCTGCCCACGGCCTGCGCCAAGACCGTCTGCATCCGGATCGAAGAACCATGAACGCCGGCGTCATAGAACGCTACCGGCCGTATCTCCCCGTCACG
>MGUT01000077.1:54728-55899 GCA_001800095.1 Elusimicrobia bacterium RIFCSPLOWO2_01_FULL_64_13
TCTCCTTCCGGCGAAGAACCTGACGGAGGCGATCGGCGCCGGCGCCTGGGAGATCTACCTTAAATTCGAAGGGGCCAATCCGACCGGCTCCTTCAAGGACCGCGGCATGACGCTCGCCGTCTCGAAAGCGGCGGAAGCCGGGTCCCGGACCATCCTGTGCGCTTCCACCGGCAACACGTCCGCCTCGGCCGCGGCCTACGCCGCCCGGGCCGGGATCCGCTGCGTGGTCCTCATTCCCGAGGGGCAGATCGCCCTGGGGAAATTGTCGCAGGCGCTCATGCACGGCGCGAAAGTCGTGAGCGTCCGCGGAAATTTCGACGCGGCGCTCGCTCTCGCCAAGGAAGCGACCGCGAAATACCCCATCACCCTCGTCAATTCCCTCAACCCCCACCGGATCGAAGGCCAGAAGACCGCCGCCTTCGAGATCGTCGATGAGCTCGGAGAGGCGCCGGACTATCAGTTCATGCCCGTGGGGAACGCGGGGAACATCACCGCCTATTGGAAGGGATACAAGGAATACTGCGACCGGGGAAAATGCGTCAACCTGCCCAAGATGATGGGTTTCCAGGCCGAAGGGGCCGCGCCCATCGTGAGGGGGAGGCCGGTCCCCGACCCGGAGACGGTCGCCAGCGCGATCCGGATCGGCAATCCGGCTTCCTGGCAGGCGGCGGTCAGGGCGAGGGACGAGTCGGGAGGGGCCATCGCCGCCGTATCGGACGATGAGATCATCGAGGCCTACAAGATGCTGGCAAAACTCGAGGGGATATTCTGTGAGCCGGCCTCGGCGGCCGGGGTGGCCGGGCTCATCGGGGCCGTCCGCGCCAAAAAGCTGGAGAAGCGCGTCGTCAAGCTCCGCATCGTGTGCGTCCTCACGGGCCACGGCCTCAAGGACCCGGAACTGCCCGTCAAGGTCGTGGAAAAGCCGGCGAGCGTCCCGCCCACGATGGAAGCCCTTTCCGAAGCCCTCGGGCTTTAAAACACCGCCTTAAAGATCCCCGCGCCCCCCTCCGCCGTTCCCGCTTACTTTTTCTCCGATCCTCTTTCGTTTCAATCCAGATAAACCTTGCGGATGGCCGGGACCGCGGGCCGGCACGGCGCGTTCCGCCATCAGGTGGCGGTGAGAAGGCGGGATCGGCGGGGCCAAGACGCCGAAACGTTCCGCCCGGAGGAC
>MGUT01000078.1:0-1160 GCA_001800095.1 Elusimicrobia bacterium RIFCSPLOWO2_01_FULL_64_13
CAATACCTCAGATTTTCTGATCCAATCCATAGCCCTTAAATGTGAGCAGACCTTCTCCAACCCGAAATCACGAGAGCGGCCTTATTTATTGCCAG
This sequence comes from Elusimicrobia bacterium RIFCSPLOWO2_01_FULL_64_13, assembly GCA_001800095.1. Taxonomy (GTDB): domain Bacteria; phylum Elusimicrobiota; class Elusimicrobia; order 2-02-FULL-39-32; family 2-02-FULL-39-32; genus 2-01-FULL-64-13. Next base: position 96 of record MGUT01000078.1, read on the forward strand.
TTGTCCAATGATCTTGTACTAAGAACACACATATACACCCTAGATGAAGGATTTAAAGAGGTAATTTTATAATTTGTACTTTTAGTTTTATCCATGAATCCCAATGTCTGGATTTAGCTATTTGCCAAAAGGAGTTTTCCGCTGATATAATACTTGCTTTTACACCGTTTTGACTCGCATCAACTCTATGCTGTACAAGAAGCAAAGCGGCATCCTCATAATGGATAGGAATAAATAGCAAACTATAATCCTTTTCTCCAAAATCAATACACGCCATACTAATATTCGCTTCGGTACAAATCCATTCTAATTTTGTAGGCGTATATGGTTGGGAACTGACGCCCTCTGCCGCTCCCTCGGGCTCAAGGAAAAACGCCTGGCCAGGGACGCCGCCCGCCGCAAAGGCGTCCCGCCCATCATCCCCGTGGACCCCAAGGAGACCGACCAGCGCGCCGCCCTCCTGAAAGGACTGGAGAAGGTCCTCGCGGCCAACGACCGGCTCGAGCATTACAAGGGACTGCGGGACAAAGTTGTCTCTGACCCCGCCTGGACGATATAACAACAAAAAAATACCCCTCACCCTGCCCTCTCCCCCAAGGGGAGAGGAAAAAAAGGATACACTCTTCCTCGAGGGGAGAGGGAAAAACGACCAATAGGATTCTCCGGTTAAGCCGGGGAATGACGCATAGGTCGGGAAGAGTTATATCCTGAAGAAGGTATGCTGGGAAATGTAGCTGGACTGCGGGGACTGGCTTCTCCGCGGGGCGGACTTCCTCGATCTCCTGGCGGGAACGTCTTTGCAGACGATATTGATCTCGGAACCGTTCCGGATATTCTTCATCTCCTTGGGATTCTTAATGACGAACCTAAGGAAATCGAACGCTTCCGAAATTTCATGTCTGACTCTCTCTTTTGCTGTCATAATTGGAGGAGTTTAACAGAACAGCCCGGAATTGTCAAACATGAATCGCAATTCGGTCAATTGACAATTTCCGACGGGATTTGTAGACTACCTCCGTGGAATTGCTCCTGCTCCTGCCGGTGCTCATTTTCTCCGTTATTTTC
>MGUT01000078.1:1239-4654 GCA_001800095.1 Elusimicrobia bacterium RIFCSPLOWO2_01_FULL_64_13
ACTCCGGCCGCATCACCCTGAACCCTCTCCCGCACCTCGACCCCATCGGCTCCGTCATATTCCCCGCTCTGTGCATATTCATGCACATGCCCGTCTTCGGCTGGGCCAGGCCCGTGCCCATCAACCCCAACCGGTTCACGAGCTACCGTTCCGGGGTCATCTGGGTCGCCGTCGCGGGGCCCGCCACCAACCTGCTCCTGGCGGTGATCGCCACCGTGATACTTTCCTTTTCCCTCTCCGGCCCGCTCGCGGCCGGGAGCCTCGCTTTCCTGCCCAAGGTCCTCTCCCAGGCCATATTGATCAACCTGGTCCTGGCCGTGTTCAACCTCATCCCCATCCCGCCCCTCGACGGCAGCCGGGTGGTCTCCATGCTCCTTCCAACCGACCTGGCCCGGCGCTACGATTCCCTCGAACCTTACGGGTTCTTCATCGTGATGGGGCTCATCGCCTTCGGCGTCCTGGGAAAGATACTCTATCCCGCCGTGGGGTTCCTCTACATGCTGCTCATCAGATCGACCGGGCTGTGATGGACAAAAAACGCGTCCTCTCCGGGATGCGCCCGACGGGCAAACTCCACCTCGGCAACCACTTCGGGGCCCTTTCCAACTGGCTGAAACTCCAATCCTCGGACCCCGGCTGTTTCTACATGGTGGCGGACTGGCACGCCCTCACCACCGACTACGCCGACACGTCGAACGTCGAATCCAACGCCGGGGAAATGGTCCTGGACTGGCTGGCCCAGGGTCTGGACCCGAAGAAATCCGTGCTCTTCCGGCAGTCCTGGGTCGCGGAACACGCGGAGCTGGCCCTCATCCTGTCCATGATCACGCCCCTCTCCTGGCTGGAAAGGAACCCGACGTACAAGGAGCAGATGAACGAGCTCAAGGACAGGGACATATCCACCCACGGATTTTTGGGCTACCCCGTCCTGCAGGCCGCGGACATACTCCTCTACCACGCCAGCCACGTGCCCGTGGGGGAAGACCAGCTCCCGCACCTCGAATTGACCCGCGAGATCGCCCGCCGCTTCAACCACATCTATAAAAAACAGGTCCTGAAGGAACCCCAGGCCATACTCTCCAACACCCCGAAGGTCCCCGGCACCGACGGCAGGAAGATGTCGAAGTCGTACGACAACTGCGTGTACCTCGCCGACGAGGAGCCGGTCCTGAAGAAGAAGATCAACTCCATGTACACGGACCCGCAAAAGATACGCGCCGACGACCCGGGCCACCCTCTCCCCTGCCCGGAGAACCCGCCCGGCTGCGTGGTCTTCGCCCTGCACAAGATATACGGCAGGCCGGAGACCCTCGGCCCGCGCGAAGCGGACTGCAGGAGCGGCGCCCTGGGCTGCGTGGCCTGCAAAAAAGACCTGTTCGAGTCCATGAATAACGCCCTCGGCCCGGCCAGGGAGAAAAGACGCTCTTTGGAGAAGGAAAAAGACCTGGTGAGGAGCATCCTTTCCGACGGCTCCAAAAAGGCGCGGGAGACCGCCTCGCGGACCGTCGAGGAAATCCGCCGGGCCGTCCGTTTCGAAAGCGAGGGGGGGAGATGAAACCCTACTCCGTGAACCTGGAGCTTTTCGAAGGGCCCCTGGACCTGCTCCTTTACCTCATCAAGCGGGAGGACATGGACATCCGCGACATCCCCATATCCCAGATCACGGGCGAATACCTGGCGGCCATCCACCTCATGAAGGAGCTCAACTTGGAGATGGCGGGAGAATTCCTGGTGATGGCCTCCACGCTCCTGCAGATCAAGGCGCGCACCCTCCTGCCCAAGGAGGCGGAGAGGGAGGAGGACGAAGGGCCGGACCCGAGGGCGGAGCTCGTGGCCCGCCTCCTCGAATACCAGAAATACAAGGAAGCCGCCGCATTGCTCGCCCGGCGGGAGTTCGATTCGCGCGAGGTCTATTACCGCAACGTCCTGCCCCTCTTCGCCCAGGAGGACATGACCCTGGAAGCGACCCTCTTCGACCTCCTGGACGCCTTCCGCGGCGTGCTCGACCAGGCCGGCGAGGAGGTCAAGGAGCTCATCTACGAGGAGATTCCTCTCGAGCAGAAGATCCGCGAGATCCTGGACCTCCTCGAAGGGCAGAACTGCGTCCATTTCAACGCGATATTCACGGCCAGGATGGCGCGGAGGGAGCTGGTCGTGACGTTCCTCGCCCTGCTCGAGCTCATACGCCTCAAGCAGGTGATCGCCGCGCAGACCGACTTATTCGGCGAGATCCGGATCTACCGGGTCCTCGCGGCCGCGGAGTCCCGGCCCGACGGCGGGGACGCGGAAACCCCCGGCGAAGGACCGCGGGGAAGGAGCGTGGAAAGCGATGGATAGAGAAAAAGTCAGGAAAGTCCTGGAATGCCTGCTCTTCGTTACCAACCGTCCTGTGGGGCTCCTCGAGCTTTCCGAGATTATCGGTGAGACCCAGGAAGACGTCCAGTCCGTGGCCGAGGATCTCGAGAGCGACCTCTCCGCGCGGGGCAGCGCCCTCCAACTCTCCCGCGTCGCCGAAGGGTTCCAGCTCGCCTCCCGCGACGGTTTCGGGTATTGGGTGAAAAAGCTCTTCAAGGACCAGACCACGTTCCGCCTGTCCCAGTCCGCCCTCGAGACCCTGTCCATCATCGCCTACAAGCAGCCCATCACCCGCGCCGAGATCGAAGAGATCCGGGGCGTGGAGGTGATCGGAGTGCTGGAGACCCTCTCGGAAAGGAAGCTGGTCAAGATCGCCGGCCGCAAGGAATCCGTCGGCAGGCCGCTCCTCTACGCCACCACGCCGGAGTTCTTAAGACAGTTCCAGCTGTGGAAGATATCGGACCTGCCCTCCCTCGAGGACCTGGCCAAGGAGGCGGAGCGCAAGCGCTCCGAAGGTGAGCCGGTCGCGGCCGAGCCGCCCGGCGGCTCCGACGCCGGCCCGCCCGCGCCGGCGGAGGGGGAACCCCATGCCTGAACTCCGCCGCGACCCCATCATCGGACGCTGGATCATCATATCCGCCGAGCGGGGCAAGCGCCCCAGCGAATTCACCCGCGACGTCGAGCCGGAGATGGGCAAGCTCTGCCCCTTCTGCCCCGGACACGAATCCAAGACCCCTCCCGAGGTCCTGGCCTACGCTCCCGCCGGCCGCGAGAAGAACAAGCCCGGCTGGTGGCTGCGGGTCGTCCCCAACAAGTTCCCGGCCCTGCAGATCGAGGGCTCCATCGACCGCCAGGGCGACGGCATGTACGACAAGATGAACGGCATCGGGGCGCACGAGGTGCTCATCGAGACGCCCCACCACAAAAAGGAGATACCGGAACTCGAGGATTCCAAGGTCGAGGACATCTTCTGGGCCTACCGGGACCGCATCATCGACTTGAGGAAGGACACCCGCTTCGAATACATACTCGTCTTCAAGAACAAGGGGGCCGCGGCCGG
>MGUT01000078.1:4667-10196 GCA_001800095.1 Elusimicrobia bacterium RIFCSPLOWO2_01_FULL_64_13
GGGGGCCGCGGCCGGAGCGAGTCTCTCCCACCCCCATTCCCAGCTCATCGCCACGCCCATGGTGCCGGTGCGCGTGCGCCAGGAGATGCTTGGCGCCAGGCAATATTACGATTACAAGGAGCGCTGCGTCTTCTGCGACATGATCGCCCAGGAGCTGCACACCAAGGTGCGCGTGATCGCCGAGAACGCCGTGTTCGTGGCCTTCGAGCCCTACGCCCCCCGCTTTCCCTTCGAGACCTGGATCCTGCCCAAGAGCCATGACTCCCATTTCGAGGACCTGCAGAAATCCGAGGTGGTCCACCTCTCGGGCATCGTCAAGAACGTCCTGTCCAGGATCAACCGGGTCCTGGAGGACCCGCCCTTCAACTACATCATCCACAATTCGCCCCTGAAGGACCCTCCCCTGCCCCATTACCACTGGCACGTGGAGATCATCCCCAAGCTTTCCCGGATAGCGGGCTTCGAATGGGGTACGGGCTTCTACATCAACCCCACGCCGCCCGAGGAGGCCGCGGAGTTCCTACGGGAAGCGGAATGAGATGAAGCTCCTGTTCGCAGCGTCGGAATGCGTCCCGTTCGTCAAGACGGGCGGCTTGGCGGACGTGGCCGGGTCCCTTCCGGACAGGATCCTGGCCCATCTCGGCGGGGCCCCCAAAAAAAAGAAGACGGGCCGCGCCAAAGAGCGGAAGGCGCGCCCGGAGGCCCCGCAGGTCCTGACGGTCCTCCCCAAGTATTCATCCACCCGGCTGACGCGCCTCTCCCTTGAACTCCTTCCCGGCAGGATGCTCATCCCCGTGGGCGCGGAACTGGAGGAGGCCCTGGTCTGGCGGCTGGCCGGAAAAAAGCCGGCCGGAACGCGCGGTTCCCACACGGTCTATTTCATCGACAACGAGAAATACTTCGACCGGGAGGGCCTCTACGGGACCGCGCAAGGGGACTATCCCGACAACGACGAGCGCTTCATCTTCTATTCGCGCGCGGCGCTGGAACTGTGCAAGTTCGTCGATTTCACGCCCGACCTGATCCATTGCCACGACTGGCAGACGGGTTTCATCCCGGCCTACCTGAAGACCCTCTACCGCACGGACGCTTTCTTCAACCGGACCGCCTCCCTTTTCACCATCCACAACGTCGCCTACCAGGGACTGTTCCCGAGGGAAAGGTTCCCTCTCACCGGCCTGGACTGGGCGGACTTCACTCCGGACAAACTGGAATATTTCAACCAGGTCTGCTTCATGAAGGCGGGATTGGTGTACGCCGACAAACTCTCCACCGTCAGCCCGAGCTACGCGCGGGAAATCCAGAGCGGCCCCGAGTTCGGCCGGGGCATGGAAGGCCTCCTCAAGGACCGTTCCAAGGACCTCTCCGGCATCCTCAACGGGCTGGACCGCGCGGAATGGGACCCCGCCCATGATCCCCGGATCCTGGCCGGTTATTCCCTGAAATCCAAGGACGTCTTCTCCGCCAGGCAGAAATGCAAAAAGGACCTCCAGGCCGCCGTCCGGCTCCCGGAAGACCCTTCCGTCCCCTTGATCGGGATGGTGTCCCGGCTCGATCCGCAGAAAGGTTTCGACCGCGTCGTCAAGGTCCTCCCCCAGGTGTTGAACGAAGGGAACGGGACGCAATGCGTCATCCTGGGCTCGGGGCAGAAGGACATCGAGGATTCCCTCCGCGCCCTGGCGGTCCGCTGCCCCGGACAGGTCAGGGTGGAAACGGGATTCCAGAACGATCTGGCCCACAAGATATACGCCGGTTCCGATTTCTTTTTCATGCCGTCCCAGTTCGAGCCCTGCGGGCTCGGACAGATGATCGCCATGAGATACGGCTCCGTCCCCATCGTCACTCCCACGGGAGGCCTCCTGGACACGATCACTCCCTGGGACCCCAAGGCCGGGACCGGGACCGGGTTCGTGGCCCTGGAAATGACCGACGCCGCCGTGAAGACCGCCCTGAAAGCGGCCTTGAAAACGGCCAGGGACCCCGCGGCCATGCGGAAACTCGTCCGGAACTGCATGTCCCGGGACTTCTCCTGGGACTCCCCGGCCGAAAAATACATCCGGCTCTACGAAAGCACCCTGCAAAAAGTCCGGGGATAGAGATCTTGCTGCGAAGGTCCCTCCTCCTCTCGGCCGCGGTCCTGGGTTCCCTGGGCCGGGCCTTTTGGACGGAACCGCCCCGCTCCCCCATAGAGATTTGCGTCGACATCGAAGACAGCGCCGCGGCCGCGGGCCGGGAAGGCCCGGGCCCGTTCCTGTCGCGATGCCGGGAACTGGGAGCCGGTTCCGCCGCCATGTCCTGGAAGGATTGGCGGAACTCGCGCTGGGAACGGGTCCCCGGGATCGGCTTCGGACAGGACTCCCTCGCTCCAGCCGTGGTCCTCCGGGAAGAGGACCTGTCCGGGCCGGCGCCGCCGGGGACCGGCGCCGCACCGTCAGCGGAACCGGGGACATGGATCCTGGCCGCGACGACCCAGACCCGGCCGTCGGGCCAGGCGGTCCCGGACGCCGACGCCCTCGCCGCCCTCTCCCGGGGAACGGCGGGCATCGCCCTCGTCGAGAGGTCCGCTTCGGGCCGCGCCCCGGACCGTCTGAAAGAGGAAGCCGCGCGGTCCCCCGAACGGGTCGTCCGCGCCCATGCCATCGAACCCCGGGAGGCCGCCCGCCTGGGGGACGAGGCGGAGATCGCGCGATGGGTCCGGGCGGCGGTGGAAAGGAGATGCGCCCTTTTCTACCTGCGCTGGGACCCGGCCAAGTCTCCCGACGATAATCTCTTGCATCTCTCCCGCCTGGTCTCCGCCCTGCGCTCCCGCGGCCTTTCCGTGGGGCGCCTGCCTCCGGCCGGGGACTCCCGCCGCTCTTATCCGTTCCGGAACGCGCGGCTGGTCCTGGCTTTCCTGGTCTCGGTCCTGGCCCCCTGGGCCGCGTTCCTCGCCGTCCGGGACCGCATCCGGTCCTACCGGGAAACGGATCCCCGCGCCGCCGCGGCCGCCGCCGCCTGGGGCGAGGCGCTCCTCCTCTCACTGCTCGGCGGGCTGCTCGTCAGGATCCTCCTTCCCGACTCGGATTTCACGAACGGACTCTCCCTGTTCCGGGGAGTGAAGGCGGCCATCCTCCTGCCTTTCCTCCTTTCCGGCTGGGCCCTGGTCCGCGGTCCGGGCTTCAGGGGCGGCGCGGTCTTCTGGACCGCCGTCGCGGCTTTCGCCGCCGCCGCCCTCTACCGAAGCGGCAATACCATGTCGGCGCCGCCGTTCGAATTGGCGTTCCGGTCCTGGCTGGAGGCCGCGCTCGGCGTCCGGCCCCGCTTCAAGGAGTTCCTGATCGGGCACCCTCTCCTCATCGCCGGGATCTTCCTCGGCCTGGCCCGGGCCGGAGCCGACGGAAAGCGTTCCTTCGGCGGCAGGGAGGGCTGGGCGGTGTGGCTGGGAGGGATAGGCCCCGTCTCGATCGTCAACACGTTCTGCCACCTGCACGCTCCGCTCGCCGTGAGCCTGGTCCGGACGTTCCACGGCGCGTGGCTGGGCGCGGCGGCCGGCGCCGCCCTCCTCCTCGTCCTCCGTCCGAAAGGCGCCGGGAGGTGACATGTCCCGGGTCCTGATCGCCGGCTATTACGGCTTCGGCAACGCCGGAGACGAGCTGATACTCGAATCCATCCTCTCCGGATTCAGGAGGGATTTCCCCGGAGCGCTTCCCGTCGTTCTTTCCCATAATCCGGGGCGCACCTCCCGCGAGCACGGCGTCCGGGCCGCGGACCGCTGGAATCCGGCCGCCGTCGCGAAGGAGATGGTCCTCGCCGACTCGTTCCTCCTCGGCGGCGGAGGCATCCTCCAGGATTCCACCAGCTCCGCGAGTCTCTGGTATTATCTCGCGCTCGTCCGGCTCGCGGCCCTCCTGGGAAAAAGGATCGTCGTCGCGGCGGCCGGCATCGGGCCGGTCTCCTCTCCCCTGAACCGGCGCCTGACCGGCAGCGCTCTCCGCGAGGCGCTCGAGATCTCCGTCCGCGACGGCGGGTCCGCTTCCGCCCTGGAAGCGATGGGTCTCGGCCGCGAGGTCTTTTCCGGGGCGGACCCCGCCCTCCTTTTCGACGGGGAAGAAGGCGCGGAGGACAAAAGCGCCGGCGCTCCCGTGGTCCTGTTCGTCCCGCGCTCCCTCCCCGCGAAGAGATTTCCGGCATTGATGAAGGACGCCTCCGCCGCGTTGGGGGCGTTCGCGCGCGAAACGGGCGCGCGGGTCCGCGTCGTCCCCTTCCATCACGAAAGGGACCGGGAGGAAGCCGCGCGCTGCGCCGCCGTCATCGGCGGAGGGGCGGCCCTGGAGCCATGGGAGGGCCTCGCCGGACTGCGGCGGAAGGTCCGCGGTTCGGACCTCGTCGTTTCCGCGCGGATGCACGGCCTGGCCCTCTCCTGCCTTTTCCGGATCCCGGCCCTGGGGCTGTCCGTCGATCCCAAGGTCGCCGCCTTCGCCGCCGCGGCGGGATTCCCGGCTTTCGAGCGCGGCGACTTTCCCGCGGCGCTCCGCTCCGCCTGGCGCGGCCGGGATTCGATCCGGGATTCGGCCGCGGCCCGCCTGCCGGGACTCCGCTCCCTCGCCGGCGAGGCCCTGGCGCGGGCGCTGTCCGCGGCCTGCGGCAAGCCGTTTGAGGCGGTAAAGCCATTATGATATACTCCTAACGTCGCATGAGAGATATCCCATGATCGTCCCGGAAAAATTAAAGCGCGCGGCAAGCGCGGCCCGGACCTTGTTCTTTTCCGATCCTGTCCCCTTCCTCGCCGGGATCCCGGTGGTCTTCATGATGGCGGTCCTCTTCGCCCTCCACCAGGACGGCGCGGCCGTGTTCGAGGAGCAGAAGGACGCACTCACTTTGGAGGTGTTTTCCCTGACCGGACTGGGGAGCGGGCCGGCGGCGATGCTCAAGAAGGAGATCGAATCCCTGCCGGGCGTGGAGAGAGCGGAGGCCGTCTCCCCGGCCGAGTCCCTGGACCGCGTGGCCGCGGATCCCCAGCTGCGGATGGAGGCGAAATGGCTTTTGGACAAGGCCGGGGAAAATCCAGGGAAGGAGCTGTTCCCCTGGAGCTACCGGGTCTGGCCCGCGCGCTGGGACCCGGAGAGCAGGGACGGCCTGGTCGGACGCATCCGCTCCATACCGGGCCCCAAAGGGGGGCCGGCGGCGGCGGAGATCCATTATGACCCGGACCGCTGGGAGCTCGTCCTGGACCTGGCCAACGTCCTTAGGTGGATCTCGGGAGTCCTGGCGCTGGTCATCTACGGCCTGGTCCTGGGCGCCGCCGCGTCGGGCTGGCTCATTTTAAAGAAAGCCCGGGGGCGGTTCCGGCCGGTCCTGGGCGCGGCGAAAAGCGCCGTCGTCTCCGGGATCGCCATGGGAACGCTCTGCCACGTCCTGCGGATAGCCACGCTTTCCACCCGCTTTCTGCCGGGGACGTGGCTGTGGAGGAACGAGATCGGAGGCCTCCTCCCTCTCGAGATCTCCCTGGCCGCGTTGTGGATGTTCTGCGCGTCCGGATTGGCCTCCGGA
>MGUT01000079.1:0-3963 GCA_001800095.1 Elusimicrobia bacterium RIFCSPLOWO2_01_FULL_64_13
CGTCGTCTTTGGTCGGGGCGGGAGCGAGGGTGGAGCTGGTCGCGCCTCGGGCCTCGCCGGCGATCACGAGATTGGCGCGCCGAAATAAGATAAAATACAGGGAACGTCCCTTCCGGGATTCGGACGTTCGAGGACGCACCCTGGTCTTTTGCGCGACGGATGATGAAGTCCTGAACCGGAGGATGGGGCGGCTCTGCGCGCGGCGGGGCATCCTCGTGAACGTCGCGGACCGGCCGGAGCAATGCGATTTTGTCATGCCGGCCGTCGCCCGCAGGGGCGGCGTGGTCTTCGCGGTGTCCACGGGCGGGGCCAGCCCCGCCCTGGCGCGGTTCCTGCGCGATGAGATCTTGAGGCGGTTCGGGCGGGAGGTCGGCGTCCTGGCCCGGAAACTCGGGAAGATCCGGGGCGGACTTCTCCGCCTGCCGATGGCCCGGAGGAGCCGGCTCCTCCGGCGGGTGATCGACGACCGCTCCCTCTCGGCGCTCCGGGAAGGCCGGGGCAAGACGATCGACGTCGAACTGGGTAAAATCCTTAGAGAGGTGAAAGATGGAAAACTTTGAGCACATCCTGTTCAACGCGGTGTATCTGGGCTATACGTTCGCCATGGCCGCCTATCTCCTGTTCGCTTTCAAGAAAAGCGAGTCCCTGGGCCGGGCGGCTTTCTCCGTGCTGGTCGGGACTTCCGTCCTGCACCTGGCCGACCTCGTCCTAAGGGCCTACGTGGGGCTGGGACTGCACCAGCTCCGGTGGTACGTGCCCTGGTCCAACTGGTTCGAAAGCTTCTCGCTTTTCGCGTTCGTCATCGGGGTCACCTTCATCGTGGTGCAGCTGATCTACCGCCTGCACATCCTGGGCGCGTTCGTGAGCACGCTGTTATGGGTCGTCGTCAGTTTTTCCATGACCTACCCTCTCTTCAGCCAATGGGGGGACCTGAACGGCCCGGGCGAGATATGGGCCGCTATGATGGCCTCTCGCGGCATCCCCCAGCTCATGCCCGCTCTGCAGTCCTACTGGATGGCCATCCATGTCCCGGTGATGTTCATTTCCTACGCCGCGTTCGCCGTGGCCTTCGCTCTGGGCCTGGTCTACCTGATCCAGGAGCGCCAGATCAAGTCGCACAAACCCGGCGAGATCTCCAGCGCCCTGCCCGCCCTCGAGCCGCTCGACACCATGATCTACCGCCTGATCGGCTGGGGTTTCCCTATCCTGACCCTCGGGGTCATCCTGGGAGCCCGCTGGGCCTACGACGCCTGGGGCCGCTACTGGGGCTGGGACGCGAAGGAGACCTGGGCCCTCATCACCTGGTTCACCTACGCCATCTACCTGCACATGCGGTTGGTGATGAGCTGGCGCGGCAGGAAGACCGTCATCCTCTCTCTCATCGGTTTCGGCGTGATCCTCTTCACTTATATCGGGGTCAATTACCTCTCGGACCTGCATGGGTTCCTTTCCGGGAAGGGGTCCTAGAACCGCCTGACGGGCATGCCTCTGATCGTCGTCGGATTGTCCCACAAGACCGCTCCGGTCGAGCTGCGGGAGAAGTTGAGCTTCGCCGCGGCGGAACTGGCCGAGGCGGGACAGTCCCTGGCGCGGGCCCGGGACCAAGTCCCCTTGAGCGAGGCGATCCTCCTCTCCACCTGCAACCGCACCGAGATCTACGGGCTGTCCAACGCGGACGCCCGGGGCTGGTGCCTGGACTTCCTCCGCCGCCGGTTCCAAAGGGACGACCTGGGAAAATACGTCTACGTGAAGGAAGAGAGGGAGATGGTGGGCCACCTCTTCAGCGTCGCCAGCGGGCTCGACAGCCTCGTCTACGGCGAGAACGAGATCCTCAAGCAGGTCAAGGACGCCTACCATCTTTTCCACGGGCTCGGGCTCACGGGCAAGGTGCTGAACGTGCTTTTCCAGAGGGCGCTCTACGTGGGGAAGCTGGTCCGCACCCACACCGCCATCAACCAGGGGGCCCTGTCCGTCGGGAGCGTGGCGGTCAGCCTGGCCGAAAAGATATTCGGCGACCTCTCCAAGAGCACCGTCCTCATCTTCGGGGCGGGCAAGATGGCCGAGGTCTCCGCGCGCTACCTGCTCGGCAAGAAGGTCCGGACCCTGCTCGTGGCCAACCGCACCTTGGAGAACGCGAGGACCCTGGCGGAGAAATTCGACGGGACTCCGCTCACCCTGGAAGACGGATTGAAGAACATGATCCGGGCCGACGTCGTCCTGACGTCCGCTTCCGTCACGGAACCGCTCATCCGGCCGGATTTCCTCGCCGGTCTCATGCTCCGGAGGCAGAACCGGTCCCTTTTTTTGATCGACATCGCCGTGCCCAGGAACGTGGACCCGAAAGTCAACGACCTTGACAACGTCTACCTCTACGACATCGACGACATGGAGGCGATCGTCAGGGAGAATTACGCCCACCGCAGCGCGGAGCTGGAAAGAGCGGCGGGGATCGTACGGGAGAAGACGTCCCAATTCTGGGAATGGCTGGGCTCCTTGAGATCCGGGGACGAGAAAAGCCTCAAGCATCGCGTGGACCTGGCCAGAGATGGCGTCGCCTAGGGCTGTTTCGCGGGAGAGCCTCAAGGCCGGGACGCGGGGATCGCTCCTCGCCCTCACCCAGACCGAGTCCGTGGCCGGGGAGGTCCGGCGGCTCTTTCCCGGGACCCGCGTGGAAGTGGTCCGCATCAAGACCACGGGGGACAAGATCACCGACGCCCCTCTCTCCAAGATCGGGGGGAAAAACCTTTTCACCAAGGAGATCGAGGAGGCCCTGCTCGGGCGGAAGATCGACTTCGCCGTGCATTCGCTCAAGGACGTGCCGACCGACCTGCCCGAAGGGCTCGCGATCGGGGCGGTGCTGGAACGGCGGGACGCGCACGACTGCCTCATCTCCAAAAAGGGCCGGGACATCCGCTCCCTGCCGGAAAGGGCCAGGGTCGGGACCAGCTCCCTGCGGCGCCAGGCGCAGATCCTGGCCATCCGGCCGGACCTGCGTTTGCAGAACCTGCGCGGGAACCTGGATACCCGCCTGAAAAAGCTGGAGGAAGGTTCCTACGACGCCATCGTGGCCGCCGCCTGCGGGCTCGGCCGGCTGGCCGCGGAACTCAAAGACAGGCTCGGGAAATTGACCCTGCGGGTGATCCCGTACGAGGACATGCTTCCCGCCGTCGGGCAGGGGTTCTTGGCCGTAGAGATGCGGTCGGGGGACGCCAAAGTCGGGGAGATGCTCGCGGCGCTGGAACACGGGCCGTCCCGCGCCGCCGCTGACTGCGAAAGGGCGTTCCTGAAGACCCTGCAGGGAGGGTGCCAGGTCCCCATCGGGGCCCTGGCCGAGGTTCGGGGGGAAGAGCTTGTTCTGGAGGGGCTCGTGGCGTCTCTGGACGGGAAGAAGATTTTAAGGGACCGGTCTCTGGGGCCTCTCCGCTCTTCGGAGGAAATCGGCGCGGCCCTGGCGGAAAAACTCCTCCGTTCCGGGGGGGACAGGATCCTCGACGCGATATGGAACATCCGATAATCCGCCCGCGCCGCCTGCGCCGGTCCGAGACCTTGAGGAAAATGGTCCGGGAAACGTCGCTTTCCGCGGCGAATCTCATCTGGCCCCTCTTCGTCCGCCCGGGAAAAAGGGTCCGCGAACCTATCGCCTCCATGCCGGGGCAGTTCCAGCTTTCCGTGGACGAGCTGCGCAAGGAAGTCCGGGAGGCCCGCTCCCTGGGGATCGGGGCGGTGATCCTCTTCGGCCTGCCTTCGAGGAAGGACGGGCGGGGTTCCGAGGCTTACGACGAGGACGGCATCGTGCAGGTCGCGGTCCGGGAGCTCAAGGCGTCCTTTCCCGGCCTCATCGTGGTGACGGACCTCTGTTTTTGCGAATACACCGATCACGGCCATTGCGGCATCGTCGGCCGGACCGGACGGGGCGGGGGTTGGACGCTCGACAATGACGCGACGCTCGAGCTCATCGCCCGC
>MGUT01000079.1:3972-6787 GCA_001800095.1 Elusimicrobia bacterium RIFCSPLOWO2_01_FULL_64_13
GTCATCGCCCCGTCGGGCATGATCGACGGCATGGTCAGGACCATCCGCCGGGCGCTGGACGGCGAGGGGCTGAAAGACCGCCTGATCCTCTCCTACGCGGCCAAGTTCGCCTCCGCTTTTTACGGGCCGTTCCGGGACGCGGCGGAATCCCCGCCCAGGTTCGGCGACCGGAAGACCTATCAGATGGACCCGGCCAACGTCCGCGAGGCCCTGCGGGAGACGGCCCTGGACGTCCGCGAAGGGGCCGACATCGTGATGGTCAAGCCCGCCCTCGCCTATCTGGACGTCATATGCCGGGTGCGGGAGGCGGTCAAGGTCCCGGTCGCGGCCTACAACGTTTCCGGCGAGTACGCCATGGTCAAGGCCGCGGGCAAGAACGGCTGGGCGGATGAGACGACCCTCGCCCTCGAGGTCCTCACCTCGATCCGGAGGGCGGGAGCGGACATCATCCTCACCTACCACGCCAAGGACATGGCGAAGATCCTGGGCAAAGGATAAATCATGAAGAAATTCGATCCGCCCGTGACCGTCGCGGTCGTGGGCGCGGGAGTCGTCGGGAAAGAGATGGTGCGCATCCTCGAACAGAGGAGATTTCCCATGAAGGAGCTGCGCGTCCTCGCGCGCTCGTCCCGCGCCATCGAGGTGGCCGGGAAGACCTATCAGGTCCGCGAGACCGCGCCGGAAGCTTTCGACGGGGTGGATATCGCCCTCTTCGCCGGCACGGAAGGGGAGAAGGGCGCCGCGGTCACTTTCGGCAGGCAGGCCGTGGCCCGGGGGGCCGTCGTCATCGACAACGGGTCCGATTTCCGCATGGACCCCAAAGTCCCTCTCGTGATCCCCGAGATCAACGCGGGAGACCTCGATTGGCACCGCGGCATCATCGCCAATCCCAACTGCACGACCGCGGTCCTCCTGATGGCGGTCGCTCCCATCTACAGGGAATTCGGGGTGAAAAAGATCGTGGTCTCCACCTATCAGGCGGTCTCCGGGGCGGGCGCCAGGGCGGTGGAAGATCTGCGCGGCCAGACAGAGGAATTCTTAAGGAATGATTCCGTCCGGGACCCCGGCTGCTTCCCCGACCCTATCGCGTTCAACGTCCTGGCGCATAACTGGAAGATCGAGGCCGACGGCTACTCCAACGAAGAACTCAAGGTCATCCGCGAGACGCGGAAGATCCTGGGGGACAAGTCCATCCAGGTGGTGCCCACCACGGTCCGCGTTCCGGTCTTCAACTCCCACTCGGAATCCATTTATGTCGAGACCCGCAAAAAAGCCGCCCCTTCCCGGGTGCGCGCCCTTCTGGCGCGCTCTCCCGGGGTCACGGTCGTGGACGAGAAGAGTCCCCGGAACGGGAAGGTCTGCCCCATGCCCGTATACGCCAGCGGGGGTGACGATGTCCTGGTCGGACGGATCCGCAAAGACCCATCCAACCCCAAAGCGGTCCTTCTATGGGCTGTCGGGGATAACTTAAGGAAAGGCGCGGCCCTGAACGCCGTTCAGATCGCCGAGCGCCTGGTCAAGGGGAGCCGGGCTTAGAATTCAGTATCTCGTTCAAGCGGTCGGGGACGTTGGTGGCGATGGCATCGACGTTCCAGGAGAGGAATTCCCGCATCTCCGCCGGGTCGTCCACCGCCCAAGTCGCCACGGCGATCCCGCGGTTGTGGGCCTGGGCGATCAGCTCTTTGGTCAAGAGGTGCCGTCTGGGGAAAAGGGCGTCGGCGTCGAGCTCCTTGGCGAGTTTGAAAGGATGCTCCAAGGGCAGCTTGTAGAGGATCCCTGTGGCGATTCTCTGATTGAGGGCCTTCACCCTTTTAAGCATGTCCTGGTCGTAGGAGACCACGACCACGCGCGATTCCATCCCGGCGCGGGAAACCTGGTCCACGGCCAGGTCCGGCAATTCGGACGCGCGCGCCTGGCCGTTCTTCAGCTCGACGGCCAACCCGAGCTGGAATCCCGTCAGGGAGGTCTGATTCTTGGCCCATTGCAGGAGCTCTTCGAGGGTGGGAACCTTCTCGCCCTGGAAATCCGGCGAGAACCAGGAACCGGCGTCCAATGCCCGGACGGCGTCGAGCGTGAGGTCCTGGAGGTAGCCCGTTCCGTTGGTCGTGCGCGACACCGTTTCGTCGTGCATCAGGACGCAGGTCTTTTCCCTGGTCAGGTGGATGTCGCATTCCAGGAATTCAGCCCCCATTTTCTGGGCGCATAAAAAAGAGGCCATCGTGTTCTCGGGGGCGTAGGCCATGGCGCCTCTGTGGCCCACCAGCCAGCAGCTTCGCGGGGCCGGTTGCTTGAGTCTGAACATGTCCGTATAGTTATAGCAGTTTTTTCCGGAGGTTCAAGTGGCCGGAGAGGAGGTCTCATGGAACAGCGCGAAGCCGTTCTCCTGGTCGGACATGGAAGCGCAGCTTCCGATACTCCCCGGCCCATGATCGAAGAGCTCAAAAAGCTTGAGCGCGAGCGGCAGATGCGGGGGGGCTCCGCCATGAGCTCCCGGGAGGCGGAACTCGACCGCAAGGTGAGGGAATGGCCGCGCACCCCGGGGACGGACCCGTACAAGACCGGCCTGGAGGACATCGCCGCGAACCTGGGCCGGATGCTGGGAGGGAAGAAAGTGGCCACGGCGTATAATGAATTCTGCGCGCCTTCCATCGAGGACGCGGTGGCGGACCTGGTCGCGGGGGGGGCCGGCCGCGTCACGCTCATGACCACCATGTTCACCCGCGGCGGCATCCATTCCGAAAAGGACATCCCGGACCTGGTGAAGCTCCTTCAAGCCAGGTACCCGGGGACGGTCATCGAGTACGTCTGGCCGTTC
>MGUT01000079.1:6829-7525 GCA_001800095.1 Elusimicrobia bacterium RIFCSPLOWO2_01_FULL_64_13
CCCGGCAGCTGTGCGAGGCCGGGCCCGCCGGCCCTTCCCGCCAGTGAAGGAAAAGTTCCTCCGCCAATATTTTTCCTACCGGGGTCGCGCGGTCGGGTTCCGCTGCGACGAGGTCCGGCTCCCCGGCAAAAAGACGGCCTGGCGGGAATACCTGACCCATCCCGGCGCCGTGGCCATCATCCCGTTCCTGGACCATC
Source organism: Elusimicrobia bacterium RIFCSPLOWO2_01_FULL_64_13 (assembly GCA_001800095.1). Classification (GTDB taxonomy): domain Bacteria; phylum Elusimicrobiota; class Elusimicrobia; order 2-02-FULL-39-32; family 2-02-FULL-39-32; genus 2-01-FULL-64-13. The sequence continues at coordinate 7,027 of MGUT01000079.1, forward strand.
CCGGACGCGTTCCCCTGCGCCTGGCGCGGGTGGCGATGGTCGAGCAATTCCGCTATCCCGTGGGGCGTCTTACCGAGGAACTTCCGGCCGGAAAACTCGACGCGGGCGAAAGACTGGCCGGGTGCCTGGCGCGGGAATTGAAGGAAGAAACGGGATACACGGGAGGGAAGTTCCACAAGCTCCTAAGCTATTGGCCGACCCCCGCGTTCTCGCAGGAGCTCATCCACATCTATTGGGCGGTGGGATTACGGAGCGGAAAGAGCCGGCCGGACGAGGACGAATTTCTGCGCGTGCGGATCGACCGGTTCGGGGACCTTCTTCGGAAGATCAGGGACGGGAGGATCCGCGACTCGAAGACCGTGATCGGGATCCTCGCCTTCGCCCAGTACTTTAAAGTCTCCAGCGGGACAGGTCGGTGAGGAGAGCGTTGGCCGAATCCACCGATAGGGGAGTGATGGAGATCTTCCTGGCCTTGATGGCGGCCATGTCCGTGCCGGGC
>MGUT01000079.1:7579-12878 GCA_001800095.1 Elusimicrobia bacterium RIFCSPLOWO2_01_FULL_64_13
CGGCCCAGCCGCGTCACCTCGAAATCGGTCCGGCGGCCGGGATTCGCGGGGAAGTTCACGTTCAGGAACACCCGGTTGGGCAGCCCGTATTTGAGGATCAGCCGGGCCAGTTTCTCCACCTTTCGCTCCACGAACTTGTGGTCCGTCCTGGCGGCGTTCACCATGGAGACGGCCATCGCCGGTATCCCCATCATCGCGGCCTCCCGGGCGATGGCCACCGTGCCCGAGTAGATGATGTCTTCGCCCAGGTTCGGGCCGTGATTGATGCCCCCCACCACCAGGTCCACCTTCTTCTTTTTGAGCAGCTCGAGAAGCCCGAAACGCACGCAGTCGGACGGCGTGCCGTTGGTGATGTAGGCCCCGATGACGTCTTTCTTCGTGAGCGCGACGGGAAGGGTCTGGACGCGGAAGGGTTTGTGGAGCGTGATCGAGTGGCTGGCGGCCGAGCGCTCGCCGTCGGGAACGATCACCAGGAGATTCCCCATCGGGCGCAGGGCCCGGATGAGGGGCTTGAGGCCCATCCCGTAAATGCCGTCGTCGTTGGATATCAGGATCCTGCGCATCGGGCCTCCAGGAGTTTCTTGATTTTCAGGACCGCCTTGGCCCTGTGGCTGACGCGGTTCTTTTCTTTGAGGGAAAGTTCAGCCAGGGTCTTTTTCAGGCGGGGGATGTAGAACAAAGGGTCGTAACCGAAACCGTTCCTGCCGCGCGAGGATTCCAGTATCTTTCCCCGCAAAGCGCCCTCGCAGGTCTCCACCCGGCCCGTGGCCGGGTCGGCGAGAGCGACCACGCAGCGGAAGGTCGCGCCCCGGGCGGCGCCGGCGGCCCCGCGCCTCCCGAGCTCGCGCAGGAGCTTGCGGTTGTTGTCCGAATAGGCGCAGCCCGGACCGGCGTAGCGGGCGCTGCGCAACCCGGGCGCGCCGGAGAGGGCGTCGACTTCCAGGCCCGTGTCGTCGGCCAGGGCGGGAAGACCCGTCCGCCGGGAATAGGCCCGGGCCTTCTTGACTGCGTTCTCGAGCAGGGTGCGGCCGTCTTCGCAGACCGAAGCGACCTTGGGGAAGCGGGTGAGGTCCGTGAACGCGGCCGGGACCCCGCGGAGCAGTTTGGCGATCTCCCGGGTCTTGTGCCGGTTATGGGTGGCGATGACGAAGGTCTTCACTTTTTGATCAGGCTCTTGCGGAGGAGGTTCAGGGCGGACCCGGCCTGGAACCAGCCGATCTGGTCCGACGTGAGGTTGTGGCGGATGCGGATCCTGTCCTCCGACCCGTCTTTGTGGCGCAGGACGCAGGCCGCCTCCTTTCCGGGGGCCAGGGATGCCAGGTCCGGGAGGTCCGCCCGGTCGGATTCCTCCACGCGGTCGTAGTCCGACGGGTCCGAGAACGTGAAGGGGAGGATCCCCTGCTTTTTGAGGTTGGTCTCGTGGATGCGGGCGAAACTCCTGGCGATGACCGCGGCGCAGCCGAGCAGCCTCGGGGACATGGCCGCGTGCTCGCGGCTCGAGCCCTCTCCATAGTTGGCGTCGCCGACCACGATCCAGCGCAGGCCCTTGGCCCGGTAGTCCCGGGCCGTCTTGGGGAATGCGGATCCCTTTTCGCCCGTGACGGCGTTCGTTCCCTTCCCCGGTTCCCCGGTGAAAGCGTTGACCGCTCCCAGGAACAGGTTGTCGCTGATATGGTCCAGGTGGCCCCGGTACTTGAGCCAGGGGCCCGCGGGAGAGATGTGGTCCGTGGTGCATTTTCCCCTGGCCTTGAGGAGGATGGGCAGTCCCAGAAGATCTTTTCCGTCCCAGGCGGGAAAGGGATCCAGGATCTGGAGCCGGTCGCTCTTGGGGTCCACTTCGAGCGCGATCGAGCCTCCATCCACGGGAGGGGGGAAGTATCCTCCCTCGGTCCGGACGAAACCCCTGGCGGGGCAGTCGGGCGCCGGAGCGGGAGGGACCAGACGGGTCTTTTTGCCGCCGGCGGCCGGCAGCTCGTCCGTCAAGGGATTGAAGCTCAAGCGCCCCGCGAGCGCGAGGGCCACGACGATCTCCGGGCTGGCGATGAAGGCCAGGGTGGCGGGATTGCCGTCATTGCGCTTGGGGAAATTGCGGTTGAACGAGGTCAGGATGGAATTGGGCCGGCCGGAAGGAACGTCCTGCCGCTTCCATTGGCCGATGCAGGGCCCGCAGGCGTTGGCCAGCACCACGGCGCCCAGGTCCTCGAGAGCCTTGGCCTGCCCGTCCCGCTTGACGGTCTCGTAGATCTGCTCGGACCCCGGAGTCACGAGGAGCGGTGCGCGCGCCTTGATCCCCGCCGAGGACGCCTGCCTGGCGACGTCGGCGGACCGGGTCAGGTCCTCGTAGGAGGAATTCGTGCAGCTCCCGATGAGCGCGGCGGAAATGGCGTCGGGATAGCCCTTTTCCGCCACGTCCTTCGCCAGTCGGGAGATGGGCCTGGCCAGGTCCGGGGTATGGGGGCCGACCACGTGGGGTTCGAGCTTGGACAGGTCGATCTCCACCACGCGCTCATAGAACTTCTCCGGGGTTTTCTCGACCTCCGGATCGGGCGTGAGAAGGCCCGAGTTGAGATCGGCCGCTTCGGCCAGGGCGGCCCGGCCCGTGGCTTTCAGATAGCCGGCCATCCTGGGATCATAGGGAAAAATGGACGTGGTGGCGCCGAGTTCCGCTCCCATGTTCGTGATGGTGGCTTTGCCGGTGCAGCTGATGGACCGGGTCCCCGGGCCGAAATATTCGATGACGCGGTTGGTGCCGCCCTGGGTGGTGAGGATGCCGCAAAGGACGAGGATCACGTCCTTCGGCGAGGCCCAGCCGGACAGTTCGCCCGTGAGCCGGACGCCGATGATGCCGGGATGCCGGACTTCCCAGGGGAGGCCGGCCATCACGTCCACGGCGTCCGCCCCGCCCACGCCCACCGCGATCATGCCCAATCCGCCGGCGTTGGGCGTGTGCGAGTCCGTCCCGAGCATCATGCCTCCCGGAAGCGCGTAATTCTCCAATAGGACCTGGTGGATGATGCCGGCGCCGGGCTTCCAGAAGCCGATGCCGAACCTGCTGGAAGCCGATTTCAGGAAATGGTACACCTCTCCGTTCTCCTTCTCGGCCGCCTCCAAATCGCCGGCGGCGCCGGTCTGGGCGCGGATCAGGTGGTCGCAATGCACGGTCGCGGGCACGGCGACCCGAGGGAGGCGGGCCTGGGCGAATTGCAGGAGGGCCATTTGCGCGGTGGCGTCCTGCATGGCGACGCGGTCCGGGCGCGTGACCAGGGTCCCTTGGCCCGGAGAAAAATCCTGATTTCTCGGGTCGTCGAGGTGCCCGAAGAGCACCTTCTCCGCCAGGGTCAGGGGACGGGCAAGCCGTTTCCGGACCTCGGCGAGATTTTTTCCGGATTTACCGTAGATTTGTTCGGCCGACTCCCTGGTGGTCTCGATCAGCATGAGTTCCTTTCGGTTTTAGCGCGTTCAATTATAACAGACCCCGCCGCGGCCGCCTATCCCCAATAGTGCCGGCGGTTCTTCTCGTAGAAATCGATGGTGGATTTCAGGCCGTCCTCCAGGGCGGTCGTCGCGCGCCAGCCGGCGTCGCGGCGGATCTTGCGGTTGTCCGCCACGAAGTCTCCCGCGTCGATGCGTTTGTTGGTCTCCGGCCAGGGGACGTGGAGGATGGTGCCTTTCCCGGCGATGCGCAGGATCTTCCGCACGATCTCGATCAGGGGGACTCCCTTGCCCGAGGCCACGTTGTAGGTCTCCCCGCGCAGGTCGCTCCGCAGGCCCGCCATCAGGAACGCGTCGACGATGTCGTCCACGTAGAGGTAGTCCCGGACCTGCCGGCCGTCCCCGAATATCTTGATCGGGGCGTTGTCGATGGCCAGCCGTATGAACCAATTGAGGATGCCGAAGCTGGGCTGGCGCATCTGCGCCCGCGGGCCGTAGCCGTTGGCCACGCGCAAGATGGTGGCGTTCAGGTCGAAGACGGAGCTGTAGATGCGGTGGTAGTTCTCTCCGGCGAGCTTGTCGGCCGAATAAACGTCCAGCGGCTGGGTCGGGCCGGACTCGAGGACCTTTCCGCGGCCGGGGGAGCCGTAGACGGCGCGGGTGGAGCAGTAGACCAGGCGCAGATCGGGCCGGCGGAGCCGGGCGGCCTCGAGGAGATTGAGCTGTCCGTGGATATTGATGTCGGCGTCCAGCCGGGGATTCCGCATGCTGTCCGTGTGGCTCGTCTGGGCGGCGATGTTGAAGAGGATGTCCCGGTCCTTGACGGCGGCCTCCACGACGGCGCGGTCGCGGATGTCGGCCTGGATCCATTCCACCCGCTTTTCGATCCCTTCCAGGTTGTGCCGGTTGCCTCCGTGGAGGGGCAGGAGGCAGTCGAGGAGGCGGACGTCCGCCCCCAGGGCCGCGAGGCGGTGGGCGAGGTTGCTGCCCAGGAAACCCAGACCCCCCGTGACGAGGACTTTCTTGCCCCGGTAGCCCTGGAGGGGGGATTTCGGGGCCGCTTTGCCGGATCTCATGGATGTATCATATCAGATTTCCACCGCCGGGAGAAACCGCCGATTGGGGCCGGGACTTTCCCTTGCGGGACCCCTCACCCGGCCTCCGGCCACCCTCTCCCCCAGGGAGAGGGATGGGGTGAGGGCGATGTGGCGGTGCCAATCCAGCGGGTTGACATGCCGGAGGGACATGTTATAATTTTAGGGTATGGCCAACGAGACGTACCTCACCCGCGAGGGGTTCGAGAAGCTGCGCAGGGAGATGGCTTCTCTGCAGAAGGAAAAGCAGGAGCTGTCCAAGATGATCGGAGAGGCGCGCGAGCAGGGCGACCTGCGCGAGAACGCCGGCTACCAGTACGCCAAGGACAAGCAGGCCGAGGTCATGCGCCGGATCATAGACCTCGAGCAGAAGCTCAAGAACGTGCGCCTGATCGAAGAGACCAAGATCGCCAAGGACGAGATCCGCATCGGCGCCACGGCGACCTTGAAGGAGCTCTCTTCCGGCTCCGAGTTCAAGTACATGTTCGTGGGCCAGGAGGAATCGGACCCGTCCCACGGCAAGCTCTCGGTCCATTCCCCTCTCGGCGAGGGGCTCCTGGGCCATAAAAAAGGCGAGACGGTCGCCGTCGACCTTCCCGCCGGACGCAAGGAATTCAAGATCCTCAATATCGAGCGCTAGACTTCAGCTTCCACACCAGCCGGAAAGCCTCCCACACGACCCGCCTCGATATCTTGGACTGTCCGCAGGTCCTGTCCGAGAAGATGATGGGGATTTCCCTGACGCGGAACCCTTGCCGCAGAGCCCGGAAGGT
>MGUT01000079.1:12899-21947 GCA_001800095.1 Elusimicrobia bacterium RIFCSPLOWO2_01_FULL_64_13
GCCGTCGGAAAGGATGGCGGCCCAGGGCAGGGCTTGGGCCGCTTCCCTCCGGAACGCCTTGAATCCGCCGGTCAGGTCCCGGACCCCCAGGGAGAGGACCGACCGGGCGTAGAGATTTCCGGCGGAGCTGATGAGCCGCCGGGAAAAAGGCCAATCCCTGATGCCGCCGCCCGCCGCGTAGCGGGACCCGATGGCCACCTCGCAGTCCGAGAGGGCCCGCACAAGACGGGGGATGTCCCCGGGAGAGTGGGAACGGTCGGCGTCCATCTGCACGATGACGTCGAAATCCCTTTCCAAGGCCCAGCGGAAACCCCGGACGTAGGCGGACCCCAGGCCCAGCTTCTCCGGCCGGTGGATCACGGAGACGTCCGGCCTGGTCCTGGCCAGGCCTTCCGCCAGGTCTCCCGTGCCGTCCGGGGAGTGGTCGTCCACGATGAGGACGTGGGCCGGGATGGCGGCGAGGATCTCCGGGACGAGGACCGGCAGGTTCTCCCTCTCGTTATAGGTGGGCAGGATGACGACGGGGTTCAATCTGGCTCTAAAATCTCTGGCCGGTGATGCGGGTGAAGGCCTCGATGTATTTTTCCCGGGTCCTGGAGACGACGGCCGGAGGCAGGGACGGCGCCGGGGGCTTGCGGTCCCAGTGGATGGAGTCCAGGTAATCCCGGACGAACTGCTTGTCGAACGAGGGAGGGGAGATCCCGACCCGGTATTCCGGGACGTTCCAGAACCGGGAGGAATCCGGGGTGAAGCATTCGTCGATCAGGAGGATGTCCTGGCCCGGAGACGTCCTTCTCAATCCGAACTCGAACTTGGTGTCGGCGAGGATGAGCCCGCGCGAGGCCACGAGGTCCGAGGCGAAGCGGAAGAGGGCGACGGAGATCTTGCGCAGGCGCTCGGCGAGGTCCTTTCCGACGATCTCCCCCATGCGCCCGAAGGAGATGTTCTCGTCGTGCTTCCCGCCCTCCTCCTTGGTCGCCGGCGTGAATATGGGCTCGGGGAGTTTCTCGGATTCCTTGAGGCCCGGCGGCAGGGGCACCCCGCAGACCTTGCCGCCGGCCTGGTATTCCTTCCAGCCGGAGCCGGACAGGTACCCCCGGACGACGCATTCGATGGGGATCTTGTCGGTCTTCTCCACCAGCATCGAACGGCCCTCGAGTTCGGCGGCGTACTTGCGGACCGGCTCGGGGTACTTGCCGGGATCCGCGCTCACGAGATGGTTCGGTGCGATGCCCCGGGTAGCCCCGAACCAGAATATGGAGATGCGGTTCAAGACCTTGCCCTTGTCCGGGATGGGGTTCGGGAGGACGACGTCGTAAGCGGAGATCCTGTCGGAGGCGACCATGAGGAGCTTGCTTCCGAGATCATAGACATCGCGCACCTTGCCGCGGATGAAGAGCGGCAGGTCCAGCGTGGATTCGGTTTTTGCGCTCATGGCTCCTCCCGGTCCTATTCCCACTCGATGGTGGAGGGCGGCTTGGATGAGATGTCGTAGGCCACGCGGTTCACCCCGCGGACCTCGTTGATGATGCGGTTGGAGATCCGGGCGAGGACGTTCCTGGGGATGTCGGCCCAGTCCGCCGTCATGGCGTCCTGGGAGGTGACGGCCCGGACCGCGATCACCTGCTCGTAGGTGCGCGCGTCGCCCATCACGCCCACGGTGCGCACGGGGATCAGGACCGCGAAGGCCTGCCAGATCTGCTCGTAGATGCCGGCGGCGCGGATCTCCTCTTCCACGATCCGGTCGGCCTCGCGGACCATCGCAATGTTCTCCTCGTCAACGGGCCCGAGCACGCGCACGGCCAGGCCGGGCCCGGGGAACGGCTGGCGCAGGAGGATCTCGTTGGGGAGCCCGAGCTCCGCTCCCAGAAGCCGGACCTCATCCTTGAACAGGGATTTGAGGGGCTCGACCAGGGAGAGCCGCATATTCTTGGGAAGCCCGCCGACGTTATGGTGGGTCTTGATCACGGCCGAAGGCCCGCGCACGCTTTGGGACTCGATGAGGTCCGGATAGAGGGTCCCCTGGACGAGGTACCGGATCTTCCCTATTTTTTTGGATTCCGACTCGAACACCCGGATGAATTCCGTCCCGATGATCTTCCTTTTTTTCTCGGGATCGCCCACCCCTTTGAGCTTTTTCAGGAAACGGGCCCGGGCGTTGACGATCTTCAGCCGCTCTCCGAAGATCCCGCCGAAGACTTTGCGCACGCGCTCCGTTTCCCCGTGGCGCTGGAGCCCGTGGTCCACGAAGACGCAGTGGAGCTGCCCGCCGATGGCCCGGTGCGCGAGGGCCGCCGCCACGGCGGAATCCACCCCGCCCGAGAGGGCGCAGACGGCGGTGTCCTTCCCCACCTGGGAGCGGATCCTTTCCACTTCGGTCTCGACGAAGGAGGACATCTTCCAGGACGGGGATTCCCCGCAGACGTTGAAGATAAAGTTGGACAGGATCTCCGGACCCTTGGGGGTATGGGCGACCTCCGGATGGAATTGCACCCCGTAAAGCTTTTTTCCGGGATGGGAGATGGCGGCGAGCCCGGCGTTGGACGTGCCGGCCAGGCGCTGGAAACCTTCCGGCATGGCCTGGACCTCGTCCCCGTGGCTCATCCACACCGTGAGCCGGCTTTCCAGCCCCCGGAAGAGTTCCGAAGGTCTTTCGATCTGGATCTCGGCGCGCCCGAACTCGCGCTTGGCGGCGCGGGAGACCCTGCCGCCTCCGGCGTGGGCCAGGAGCTGCATGCCGTAGCAGATGCCCAGCACGGGGACCCGCCCGTCCAGGATCCCGGGGTCGCAGGATGGAGAGCCCGCGCGGCCGTTGACGCTCGCGGGGCCGCCGGAAAGTATGATGCCTTTGAGGGATCTTCCTTCGATCTCGGCCCAGGAAGCGCTATGGGGGAGGATCTCGCAATAGACCTTCTTTTCCCGGACCCGGCGGGCGATGAGCTGGGTGGTCTGGGAGCCGAAATCCAGGACGACGATCATGGGCGGGTCTAGGCCTTCTCCAACTCCCGGGCCTTTTCCTCCACTTTGGAGCGAAGGCCGGCTTGATGGCGGATGAGCTTTTGGGTCATTTCCGCGCTGGCGACGCCCAGGATCCTGCAGGCCAGGAGCGCCGCGTTGCCCGCGCCGTTGATGGCGACGGTGGCCACGGGGACGCCTTCGGGCATCTGGACGGTGGAAAGGAGCGAATCCAATCCCGAAAGCTTCGAGTCGACCGGGACCCCGATCACGGGGAGAGTGGTCAGGGCGGCCAGCATTCCGGCCACGTGCGCCGCTCCGCCCGCGCCGGCGATCAGGATCCGGATCCCGCGGTTCCTGGCGCCGCGCGCGAAATCCAGCATCTTCTGCGGCGTCCGATGGGCGGAGACCACGGTCATTTCATAGGGAACGCCGAAGGCCTCGAGCGTGTCCGCGGCGGACCTCATCACGCCCAGATCGGAGGCGCTGCCCATGAGGACGGCGACGACGGGTCTCCGGCTCTTCTTGCTTCGATTTTTCATTCGCGCACCCCCCTCGACCGCCCTATTTTCCCATGCCCAGTTTCTGCGCTTTCTGGTAGACCTTGCCTTCGGACTTGATGTCCGGAGCTATGACGATCTCGACCAGCTGCATTTCCTTGATGTTGCGGGCCCCGAGGGACCCCATGGCGACCTTGAGGGCGCCGACCAGGTTCTGGGTGCCGTCGTCCACGTTGGCGGGGCCGAGCAGGATCTCCTTCAATGTGGCGGTGGTCCCGACTTGGACCCGGGTGCCGCGCGGGAGGTAGCGGTCGGGCATGGCCATGCCCCAGTGATGGCCTTTTCCCGGAGACTCGAGGGACTTGGCCAGGGCGGAGCCGATCATGACGCTGTCGGCCCCCGCGGCGAAGGCCTTGCAGATGTCTCCGCTGGTGACCATGCCGCCGTCCGTGATGATGGAAACGTACCGGCCGGATTTCTTGAAATAGTAGTCCCGGGCGGCGGCGCAGTCCACGGTGGCCGTGACCTGGGGGACGCCCATGCCCAGGACTCCCCTCGTGGTGCAGGCCGCTCCCGGCCCGATGCCGACCAGCACCCCGGCCGCGCCCGTTTCCATGAGGGCCAGGGCCGCGTCGTAGGTCACGCAGTTGCCGATCACCACGGGGATCTTGCCGTGCAGCTTCTTGCAGATCCTGGAAAAATCCACCGGGGCGTATTTCGAGGAGACGTGCTGGACGCTTGTGACCGTGGATTGGATGAAAAAGAAGTCCGCGCCCGCGTCCAGGGCGATATCGCTGAAGCTTCCGGCCCGCTTGGGGATGGCCGAGATGGCGGCCAGGGCCCCGCCGGCTTTGATCTCCTTGATGCGTTTGGACAGGAGCATTTCCTTGATGGGTTCCTTATATATTTGCTGGAGGAGGTTGGTGACCTCCTCGGGTTTGGCCGATATGATCTTTTTAAGGATCTCCTGGGGCTTGTCGTAGCGGGTCTGGATGCCCTCGGAATTGAGCACCGCCAGCCCTCCGCACCGGCCCATCTCGACGGCGAAATTGACGTCCACCACGCCGTCCATGGCGCTGGCGATGATGGGGAGCTTGAGCTTCGCGCCGCCGATGGATGCGGACACGTCGCATTCCTCCGGGTTGATGGTCGCCAACCCCGGCACCAGGGCCACCTCGTCGAATCCGTACGCCCGCCTCGCTTCACGATCCCTGCCTATGAAAAATGACACTCATGCCTCCTTGATAGAAGAATGGCGCCCGGACGCCCGGCCAGGCGCTTCGAGTCCCCGGCGTTCCGGGGGATTTAAACTTTTGCCGCAATCTTGGGCAGGGTGATGTCGCTCTGTTTCTGGTACTTCCCCTTCTTGTCCGCGTAGGACGTCTCGCAGACCTCGTCCGACTCGAAAAAGAGGACCTGCGCGATCCCTTCGTTGGCGTAGATCCGGGCGGGAAGCGGAGTCGTGTTGGAGATCTCGAGCGTCACGAACCCCTCCCATTCCGGCTCGAACGGGGTCACGTTCACGATGATCCCGCAGCGGGCGTAGGTCGATTTGCCCACGCACAGCGTGATCACGCTCCTGGGGATCCTGAAGTATTCCACCGTGCGGGCCAGGGCGAAGGAGTTCGGCGGGATCGTGCAGAAGGTGTCGGTGGAGATGTCGACGAAGGATTTCGGGTCGAACCCTTTCGGGTCCACGACCGCGCCGTAGGTGTTGGTGAAGAGCTTGAATTCCCTGCTGACCCGGATGTCGTATCCGTAGGAGGACAGTCCGTAGGAGATGACCCCGCCGCCGACCTGCTTTTCCACGAACGGATCGATCATCCCTTTTTCCCGGGCCATCTTCCTGATCCAGCGGTCCGATTTCACTGCCATGGGTTCACCTCTCCCGGTCCGCGGGTCAGCCGCAGCGGGAATAGCTGCAGTGCTTGCAGATGTCGCAGCCGTTCTCGTGGATCAGGGGTTCGCCGCAGTCCGGGCAGATCCCGGCGAATTCCTTTTTCCTGCGGATCTCCTGCGGCGGCGCCCCGCCCCGGTCCTTGGCGGGCGCGGCCGGCTGCTGCGGGAGGCCCTGGCCGGAGAATTTGAGCTTGAGCTGCGAAGCCGCCTTGGGCGGCTCGGGCAGGGTGGTGGCGCGGGGGTACTCCTTCTTCGGGTCGTAGGCGTCGCCGTAGAGGTAGCGGCCGATGACCAGGGCCACGCCCTGGGCGACCGTGGTGACGCAGACCGTGGTCCCGTCCACGGAGCGGTCGAACGCGACCTCGCGCGAGCGCACGCGCCAGAGCTGCTCCATGATCTCGCGGGGGTCCACGCCGGCGCGCAGGAGGAGGCTGGCCAGCCGTCCCGTGACCTCGGCCTCGGCGTCGAGGGACTTCACGAAGATCTCGCAGATACCGAGCTCGTCCTCGTTGATGGTGACGTAGATGGGGCCGCGCGGGCTTTCCACTCGTTCGGTCCGGCCTTCGGTCACTTTCGGGCGGGTCCGGGTCGGCGGCGCGGCCTCCTTGGCCTGCAGCGCGGTGTTGGAGCCGGCGCCCTTGCGCTTGGATTCGTCGTCGCTGATGAGCACGCCTTCGCGGCTGCCTTCCCGGTAGACCGTGATGCCTTTGCAGCCCATCTTCCAGGCGTGCTGGTAGATGCGGCTCACTTCCTCGGCGGTCGTCTCGCGCGGGAGGTTCACGGTGGAGGAGATGGCGTGGTCGATGTGTTTCTGGATGGTGGCCTGCATCAGCACGCGCTTTTCCGCGGTGATGTTGTGCGAAGTGACGAAATATTCCGGAAGCCCGGACTCGTCCGAGGCGCCCTGGTTCTGCATGTAATGGGCCACGAGGGGGTGGTAAACCTTGAAGTATTCCTGGCTCAAGGATTCCGAACGGCGGGTGTAGGATAGGTCGAAGATGGGTTCGACCCCGCTGGTCGTTCCCGCCAGGGACGCCCCGCTCCCGACGGGAGGCACGGTCAGGAGCGCCACGTTGCGCAGCCCGTGGGCGCGGACGCGCTCCCGCACTTCCGGCCGCAGGCGCTGGATGAACGGAGAGCGCATGTGCTTGTCGGCGTTGAATTTCTTGAAGGTCCCTTTCTCGACGCCGAGGTTCACGCTCTCGTCGTAAGCGAAGTTCTTGATCCGCTCGAAGAGGGTGTCCACGAAGCCGATGGCGGCGTCGGTGTCGTATTTGAGCCGCAGCTGGCAGAGCATGTCGCCCAGTCCGGTGAAGCCCAGCCCCACCCGGCGCGAGGTCATGGACGCTTCCGTCTGGGAAGCGAGAGGATGCTTGTCGGCGTTGTAATCGAGCACGTTGTCCAGGAACCTGACGCCGGTGCGGGCGGCCTTTTCCAGGGCCACCCAGTTGACCCGGGCCTTTTCCGTGAATTCGTCCTCGACGAACTTGGAGAAGTTGATGTTGCCCAGGCAGCAGTCGCCGTAGCCCTCGAGGGGGATCTCCGCGCAGGGGTTGGTGCTGATGACCCCCATGCCGTCGTATTCGGAGGTGGATTCGCGCTTGATGGTGTCCCAGAAGATGATGCCGGGCTCGGCCCAGCTGTGGGCCCCGCGGATGAGCTCGTCCCAGAGCTCGCGCGCCCGGATGGTCCTGGAAACGCGGACCTTCTCGTTCTCGAAATGGAGCTCGAAGTCCGCGTCCTTCTCCACGGCCCGCATGAGGGCGTCGGAGACCCGCACCGAGATGTTGGCGTAGCGGACGGATTTCAAGTTCCGCTTGACCTTGCAGAAATCAAGGATGTCGGGATGGGAGTCGGCCATGGTGATCATGAGCGCGCCCCTGCGGCCGGCCTGGCCGATGGTGCCGGTGGTCAGGGAGAAGAGGTCCATGAAGGAGACCGACCCCGTGCTCGTGAGGGCGGCGTTGTTCACCCGGGAGCCCTTGGGCCGGAGCCCGGAGATGTCGGTCCCCACTCCGCCGCCGTAGGAATAGGTGCGGGCGGCCTCCTTCATCCATTCGAAGATGGCCTCCAGACGGTCCTCCTTGACCGGGATGACGTAGCAGTTGAGGAGGGTGACGTTCCGGGGGTTGCCCGCGCCGAAAAGGATCCTCCCTCCGGGAATGAACCTGAAATCCGAAAGGAGCCAGTAGAATTTCTCCTGCCATTCGTTCCGCGCCGCTTCCGTCTTCTCCACGCTGGCGAGCTCGCGGGCGACCCGCGACCACATCTCCAAGGGGGTCTTTTCGACCACCCGTCCGCTCCGGTCCCGCAGGGCGTACTTGTCCAAAAAGACGCGGGAGCGAAGGATGTCTCCCTTGAAGAAATCGCTGGTCTCTTGGGTCAGGGGGGCGGTGCCCATGAAGAGCTCCTCCTCGTTATTTTTCGCGGGCTGGGGATCGCCGGGGGTCGTGCCGGCCGCGGACGCGTCGGGCACTTCCTTGAGAGAGGAACGGCTGTCGACGGACTGATTCATGTATGGCCTCCTGGTTTATTTCCCGGCGAGCGCGGACGCGCGATCTTCCGGATTCTTCGAACGGGTGCGCCGGGCCTTGAGGTTGCGGATCTCGGCGAGGAAGGAGTCGATATCCGAAAAATTCCTGTAGACGGACGCGAAGCGGACGTAGGCGACCTGGTCGATGTCGTGGAGTTTTTTAAGGGCCTTCTCCCCGATCACGCGGGAAGGGATCTCCATCACGTAGTCCTTGAGGTCGTATTCGACCGCGTCGACCAGCTGGTCGATGGTGTCGATGGAGATCGGGCGCTTCTCGCAGGCGCGCAGGACCCCTTCCCGGAGCTTGGCGCGGTCGTACGGTTCGCGGCGGTCGTCGGACTTGACCACCATGAGGGGCATCTCCTCCAGCCGCTCGTAGGTGGTGAAACGCTTCTGGCAGGACTTGCACAGGCGGCGCCTGCGGATGACGCCCGCGGAATCTATGGGCCTGGAATCCATCACGGCGTCGTCGGACTGGCCGCAGAAGGGACAGCGCATCAGGACCTCGCATCCTCAATATCTTGGGGTTGGGCTTCCATTCTCTCCCACATCTAGTGTCCGGCGATAATAAAAATCACTCAAGCTTCCAGCGACCGGAATTCACGCCGCGACAAGGTGTGAGAAAGCATATTAATAAAACCACAGGTCGCATGTCAAGTAAAATAAAAATATCAGTTTTCCGTCGGATTTATCGGATGAATCTGCAGGCTTCCCGACGGGATTTGTAATGCGGAATGAAAAAAAGTATGCTATCTAGGCCCAGTCAAAATGAACCCCCTTTCCCTGACCGATTTTGAGCGCGGACCCGTCGTCCGGCTGGCCAACGCCTTCCGCGACCCCTACGACAACGCCGTGGCCGCGGCGCGCACCTGCTATTCGTCCGAAGTGGTCTCTTCCGATGACGTGCGCAAGGACGAGGCGGCGCGGGCGCGCCGGGACGCCATCGCCAAAAGCATCTATCTCGCCGGCCACCACACCACGCTCCAGCACGCGTCCTTCCAGTTCGCGATCGAGCGCGTGAGCCGCAACTGCATCTGGAGCTTCCTGCACAGCCATCCTTATTACAATTCCGAGCAGGTCAGCCAGCGCTACGTGCGGGTGGCCCCGGAAAATTTCTCGGTCCCCGTCCTCCCCGAATCCTGCCGGGGCGTCTATTTCGAG
>MGUT01000079.1:21956-25493 GCA_001800095.1 Elusimicrobia bacterium RIFCSPLOWO2_01_FULL_64_13
AAGATCTTCCCCGCAAGGGACGTTTCGCAGAAGCGCTGGAAGAGCTGGATCCAGAAGCGCTGCCAGGAGGTCGCCCGCTACGTCCTGCCCCTGGCCACGCACGCCCATCTTTACCATACGATCTCGGGAGTGACTCTCCTGCGGTACCTGCGGCTCTGCCGGACCTTCGACGTCCCGCGGGAACAGGAGATCCTGGTGAGGAAGATGGCGGAGGCGGTGCGGGAGTGGGACCCGGATTTCCTGAAGAACGCCGAAGACCCCCTGCCGATCGAAGAGACCCCGGAATACGCGTTCTTCCCGGGCGGGATGGGAGCGGAGGGCCGGGAGTCCGCCGTGAAGTTCCTCAAGGAATTCGACGGGTCCCTGGGCGGAAGGACCTCGCTCCTGGTGGACCATAAGCCGAATTCCGAGAAGGTGATGGCGGGGGCCGTCCGGAACATGCTTGCGCTGCCGGCCGGAGAGCTCGACGACGCCCGCGCCGTCGCTCTGGTGATGGACCCGGCCAGGAACCCCCTCCTTTCCGAGACGATGAACCTCACCCACCACTCCAAGCTCACCCGGGCCATGGTCCACCCGCATTTCACTTTCAGGAAGAAGATCTCCCATACCGCCGATTCCCAGGGCCAGCGCCACCGCACCGTGCCGGGTTCCCGGCCGGTCCTCGCCCGCCACGCGGCGGATTCTCCCGATTACGTCACGCCCGATCTCATCCGGCGGTCGCCCCGGGCCGAGGAAGTTTACGTTTCCGCCATGAACGATCTCTGGGGGCGGATCGTCCGGCTGCGCGAGCAGGGGGCGGACCCGGAGGCCGCGCTCTATCTCCTGCCCAACGCTTTTCCCATCCGGTTCGAGGAATCGGGGTCGCTGCTCGATTTCCACCACAAGTGGGTCCACCGCCTCTGCTACACCGCGCAGGAGGAGATCTGGAATTGCTGCGTGGAGGAAGTGTCCCAGGTGGAGGAGGTCTTTCCGGACATCGGCCGGCACCTGCGCGCTCCCTGCGCTCTTCGGAGAACGGCCGGCAGGAAGCCCTTCTGTCCGGAAGGGGACCGATTCTGCGGGGTCCCCGTATGGAATCTGAATTTGGAACAATATCGGAGGACGCTCTAATGCCCAGCATCGTTATCGTCGGGACGCAGTGGGGGGACGAAGGCAAAGGGAAGATCGTGCACCTGCTCGGCAAGGAAGCCGACCTCATCGTCCGCTATCAAGGCGGGCCGAACGCCGGCCACACCGTCGTATTCGACGGCAAGAAGTTCGTCCTGCACCTCATCCCCGCCGGCATCCTCATCCCCGGGAAGACCTGCGTGATCGGCAACGGGGTGGTGGTGGATCCCCTCTCTTTCGCGGAGGAGGTGCGGCTCCTCGAGCGGCGGAAGATCAGAATTCGGGGGCGCCTCTTCATATCCGAGCAGGCCCACCTGATATTCCCCTACCACAAGATCCTGGACGTGGCCCGGGAGGAGGCCCGCGGCGGTTCGGAAAAGATCGGCACGACCCGCAAGGGGATCGGCCCGGCCTACGCGGACAAGGTGGAGCGGGTGGGCATCCGCCTCATCGATTACCTGGAACCGGAGACCTTCCCCAAACTTTTGGAGCAGAACCTTGCCTTGAAGCGCGGGGCCATCAACCGCACCAGTTCCGTCGGGAAAATCCGCAAGGAGATCCTCCGCCAGGCCGGATCCCTCCGTCCGTTCCTCAAGCCCTTCGCCCGCGATGCTTCCCGCTTCCTGAACCAGGCCCTCGACCGGGGCAGGAAGGTCATTTTCGAGAGCGCGCAGGGGACGCTTCTCGACATCGATTTCGGGACCTACCCTTACGTGACCAGCTCCAACCCGATCGCGGGGGCCGTGGGCGCCGGCTGCGGGGTGGGGCCGGGCAAGATCGGTTCCGTCTTGGGGATCGTGAAGGCCTACACCACGCGGGTCGGGGAAGGTCCTTTCCCCACGGAGCTCACGGACGCCATGGGAGAATTCCTGCGCGCGTCGGGCAAGGAGTTCGGAGCGACCACGGGACGCGCGAGGCGCTGCGGCTGGTTCGACGCCCTGGTCGTGCGCCGGGCCATCCAGGTGAACGGGATCAGCGACCTGGCCCTGACCAAGCTGGACGTATTGGCCGGGGTGGATCCCATCCGGGTCTGCGTGGGCTATCGCTACGGGGGCCGGCGCCTGGACCATTTCCCGAACAGCCGGCGGGTCCTGGACGGGTGCGAGCCGGTCTACGCGGACATGCCGGGTTTCGGGGATATCTCCAAGGAGGCGCGGCGGTTCGAGGACCTGCCGGGGAACGCCAGGAAGTACATCCGATTCCTGGAAAAGATACTGGGGCTCAAGTTCTCCCTCATCTCTCTCGGCCGGAGCCGGGACGAGACCATCCGCAGGTCCGCTCGTTCCCTCTGGGGCCGGGGCGCCTAAGGATCAGGCCGGGCCGTAGGGGTCTCGAGGCGCGGAGGCCGGGGTGGAAGGCGGGACCGTGCCCAGGGTGTCGTGCAATTTCTTCCTGAACTCGGCGGGATCGATCGGTTTCTTCCAGAATTCCTTCACGTTGGATTCCAGCCGCAGCATGGACACCGATCCGGGATCAAGGGCGCGCGCCGTCACGATGAATATGGGAACGTCCTGGTAGTCCGGGTTCTGCAGTTCCTTCAGGACCTCGTACCCCCCCGGGGCCGGCATCATGAGGTCCAGGATCACCAGATCGATCTTCCGAAACGCCCTGGCTTTCAGACGGTCCAGGGCCGTCTTGCCGCTCATCAAGGTGAAGACGTTGAACCCTTCTTTGGAAAGGAGGACCTCGAAATAGGCGCAAATGGTCTCGTCGTCGTCCACGACGAGTATGGACTTGGACTGCGGGCGGGTGTCATCCACGGCGGCTCTCCTTCGCGGGCAGGGGGTACTTGACCCTGTTCTTTTTCATTTTCTTAGCCAGTTCGGACGAAAGGTCTATGCCGTACTTTTGCGCGAACCGCAAAACCGTGTGGAGGATGTCGACGAGCTCTTCGCAGATGGGTAAGCGCGTCGTCCGGTTGCGGAAGAGCTTCTCGACTTCCCTCTCGTTCTTGAAGCGGAACTGGACCAGGAGTTCGGAGGCCTCCGTGATGATGCCGATGGCCAGGTCCTTGGCGTTATGGTAGCGGTCCCACCTGCGCTCGTCGCAGAACCGGCGCACCTGGTCCTTCAGCTTGGCGACGGATGTGTCCTGGTCGGTTCTCAAAGGGGTGAGGGGTGAAATTTATGGAGCTGAGGCCGCTTTCTTATTCCTTGACATTATTGAAGCGGCACTTGCGCGCGATTCTTATGAAATTTTTATAATGTTCCGCGCGCGTCGGGGGGTCGTCCGCCACACATCTGGCGGACGGGCGCCTGAAGTGTGGCGCCCGAACCCCTGACCTGTCGCCGCGGCGACCGCTCTCCCAATGATAATTGTAATTTGGAGCTGAGGGGGGTCGAACCCCTGACCTCCTGCATGCCATGCAGGCGCTCTCCCAACTGAGCTACAGCCCCTTTCCTTAAAAAAACTTCATAAGGGGGCAGTCCC
>MGUT01000080.1:0-1618 GCA_001800095.1 Elusimicrobia bacterium RIFCSPLOWO2_01_FULL_64_13
TGCCAGAGGGTTCTTATAAATCTATTATCTCCTTGGGCCAATGAAATCTTTATCACGACCTTCTTCAAAGATGGTTCGAGCTTTGGCATAAAGGTTGCTTATTTATGACGAAAAATGATAAAATGGTATCCCTTGTGAAAGAGCCCATCGGCGCCCCGGCGAAATCCCGCCTCTTCGACCTCTACTCCGGCGACGGATACGTCTACGCCTTCCTCCGCGTGCGCTGGTGGATCGCCGACTTCGAAGGCGTCGCCAAATACGTCCCGGAATCCGGCACCATCGTGGACCTGGGCTGTGGCTACGGCATATTCGCCAACTACATCGCCGCCGCCTCCCCCGACAGGAACGTCATCGGCATAGAACTCTCCGGCCGGAAGCTGAAGTACGCGGACAAGGGCCTCCCCAACGCCCGTTTCATCAACGACGACATCACCCGCGTGGCGGACCTGCCCCCATGCGACTGCATCCTCCTCCTCGACGTGCTCCACCACCTGAACTCCTTCGAGGAGCAGGAATCGCTCCTGCGCTACTGCAAAGGCCTCCTCCGCCCGAACGGCATGATCCTCATCAAGGACATCGACAAAAAACCCCTGCACAAGTTCCTCTTCACCCGCATGGTGGACAACCTCCTCTACCCCACCTGCAGCTACTACTACCGGGAAGAGAACGACTTCAAGGCCCTCCTCGGCCGGCTCGGGTTCGACGTGGAATTCCACGCCATCGCCGGCACCCCCTACTCCAATGCCGCCTACCTCGCGAGGAACCGCGCGTGACGGGGATCTCCGTCGTCGTCCCCATATTCAACGAGGCCGAGACCATCCCGGAGCTCTACTCGCGCCTGAAAAAGGCCCTCGATCCCCTGGGGGGAACCTACGAGCTCGTCTTCGTGGACGACGGCAGCCGCGACGCCTCCGCCCCCAACATCCGCGCCCTCGCCGCCAGGGACAAGGCCGTCAAGCTGGTCCAGCTCTCCCGGAACTTCGGGCTCCAGGTCGCCTACTCCGCCGGCATCGACCACGCCTCCGGCGAGGCCGTCATCGTCATGGACGGCGACCTCCAGGACCCGCCGGAGCTCCTGCCCGTACTCGTCTCCAAATGGAAGGAGGGCTACGACGTCGTCTATACCGTCAAGACGAAGCGCAAGGAGAACTTCCTCAAACGCTTCGCCTTCGCCGCCTTCTACCGCCTCCTGAACCGCATCTCCACCGTCGAGATGCCCCTGGACGCCGGCTCCTTCTCCCTCATGAGCCGGCGCGTGGCCGACATCTTCAAGTCGCTCCCGGAGAAGAACCGGCTGGTGAGCGGCATCCGCGCCTGGGTGGGCTTCAGCCAGGCCGCCGTCCGCTTCGAGCGCGACGCCCGCTTCTCCGGAGAGCCGCGCCAGACATTTTTGCGCCTCATGCGCATGGCCACGGACGGCCTCTTCTCCTTCTCCGCCGTGCCGGTCCGCGTGGCCTCGGTCCTGGGCCTGGCCGTGTCGGCCTTCGCCGTCCTGGTCGCGGTCGCGGTCTCCCTCATCCGCGTCTTCACGGACCTCCTGAACACCGTTCCCGGCTGGACCTCGCTCCTGGTGGCCGTCGTGTTCTTCGGCGGCCTCCAGCTCCTCTTCATCGGGATC
>MGUT01000080.1:1682-2564 GCA_001800095.1 Elusimicrobia bacterium RIFCSPLOWO2_01_FULL_64_13
ACAAGGTCGGATTCGACAAGGACCCGTGAAGGTCGCCCTCCTCGAGATCACGGCCGAGAGGCCGGAATGCGTCAACAAGGACTTCATGGGCGGCTACGGCTGGGCCTTCCACATCGGCAAGTCCCTGCCCGCCCGCCTGATCGAGTTCGTGAAGAAGTGGGGGGAAAAGGTGCCCATCCTCTACTTCGCGTATCTGGCCGCCATATTCCGCGACCACGGCCACCAGGTCCAGGTCCTCGCCAACGCCGTCCCCGACGCCGACCTCGTTCTGCTCCACGGCAGCATGATCGACTATAAGAACGAGCTGCGGTGGTGCGACCGCATCAAAAAGGAAAGGCCCGGGACCCGCGTCGGGTTCCTCGGCCCCTTCGCCACTTTCCGCCCCCAGCTCTTCCTGGGCCACTGCGACTTCATCATCGCGGGAGAAGTGGAGGAGGCGGGGTACCGCCTCGCCAAGGGGGAGACCTTCACCGGCGTGGTCCAGAGCCGGCCCATCGCCGACCTGGATTCCCTGCCCTTCCCCGCGTGGGAATACTTCCCCGTCAAGGAATACTCCTACATCCCGGCGCTGAAGGAGAGCCCGTTCCTGGTGGTGCTGTCCTCGCGCGGGTGCGTCTATTCCTGCGATTACTGCCCCTATCCCGTGAACTACAAGTGGCGCGAGAGGAGCGTGGCCAACGTCCTCGACGAGATCGAGATGATCGTCAAGAAATACGGCGTCAAGGGGTTCCTCTTCCGCGACCCGCTCTTCTCCATCAACCGCCGCCGCGCCCGCCGGATCGCCGAAGGCATGATCGAGCGCGGGATCGACGTCCGCTGGGCCTGCGAGACCAGGATGGACCTCCTGAACGAGGAACTCCTCCTCACCTTCTACAAGGCGGG
>MGUT01000080.1:2696-3754 GCA_001800095.1 Elusimicrobia bacterium RIFCSPLOWO2_01_FULL_64_13
CACCCCCGAAAAGATCCGCGAGAGCGTGGAATACGCCAAGCGCCTGAACCCCCACGCCGCCATGTTCTACCTGGCCACGCCCTTTCCCGGCACGGACTACTACGACATGGTTAAGGACCAGCTCCTGACCGACGATTACGAGAGGATGGATTGCTTCACGCCCGTCGTCCGCCACCCGCAGTTGAGCCCGGCCGAGCTCGAGCGGCTCAAGGAGCGGGCCTACGTGAGCTACTACTACCGGCCCAAGTGGTTCTTTTCGCTCCTCCGGAGGGTCTGGCTGGACCTTTTCCCCAAGAACGTTGCGGGCCTCCTCCCTCCTCCTCCCCGGGACTCGACGGGCGTGAGCGCCGTCCCCGCCGGCGAACCCGCCCCCTCCAAATCTTGACAAAAAAGTAAAGATTCGTTATACTCGACTGATGCCATCCGACGGAAAACGAGGCCCGAGGCCCCAATGATCCCCGGTTATATCAAGAGCGTGGTCCAGTCCCACTTCGACGGTCTGCCCCGCCACCTGATCCTTTTCGTGACCTCCCGCTGCAACCTGAAGTGCAAGCAGTGCTTCTATTGGGAGGACATGGACCTGAACCAGGGCAAGTTCGACATCAAGATGCACGAGGTCGAGGCCCTGGCCGCCTCCAGGACCCTGCAAAAGCTCATGTGGCTGCAGATCGGCGGGGGGGAGCCGTATTTGAGGAAGGACCTGGCCGGGATCGTGGAGAAGTTCTCCGTCCTGCCGGAACTGCGGCACGTCACCATCCCCACCAACGGCTACTTCATCGACCTGGTTACGGACGAGACCGAGCGCATGCTCAAGAACTGCCCGAAACAGCTCATCAACATCGACATCTCCATCGACGGGCTCCACGAGGACCACGACCACATCCGCGGCGTGAAGGGCAGCTTCGACAAGCTCACCAAGACCATGGGCCGCCTCCGGGACTTGAGGAAGAGATACGGGAACCTGGGCGTGGGCGTCATCCTGGTCCAGATCTCCCAGAACCAGAACGCCCTCGAGAACGTGCTCGAGCACGTGATCCGCGAGCTCAAGCCCGACCACG
>MGUT01000080.1:3814-4009 GCA_001800095.1 Elusimicrobia bacterium RIFCSPLOWO2_01_FULL_64_13
TCGACATCTACCGCCGGCTGTACGAGCGCATCGAGAACGCCCACGTCCGCGGGGAGCTGGCCGATTTCCGCACGGCCGTCGGGGACCTGAACGTGGCCAAGGACACCCTCCTGCACGAGACCATCCTCAAGACCCGCGACCAGGGCTTTCAGATGTACTGCAAGGCGGGGACATTGAGTCTGGTGATCAAGGACG
>MGUT01000080.1:4034-5844 GCA_001800095.1 Elusimicrobia bacterium RIFCSPLOWO2_01_FULL_64_13
CCTGCCCGACAGGATGGGCAACATCCGGGAGGCCCCCATCGACCGGATCTGGGAGTCGGAAGGGAGCCGGAAGATCCGCGGCATGATCCGCGACACGAAATGCTACTGCACCCACGAATGCTTCTTCGCCGCGAACATCGCCTATACCCCGGCCGTCTATCCCAATCTCTTCGCCAAGACCGCCCGCATCTCCCTGAAACGTGCCTTCGGCAGTTGAGATCTGCGTCATATTCGCGGAGCCGACCTTCTACCTGGAAGAGCAGGTCCGGGCTCTGAAGGCCCTCACGGACCCCGATTTCACCGTCCTCTACGTCTCCGACCGGCCCCTGCCGGAACCGCTCCTCGGCAAGATCTCCCTCGACGGCCGGTTCCGCGTCGTCCCGTCAGGGAAGGCCGCCATCCCGTCCAAAAGGAATTTCTGCGTCAGGAACCTCCGGCCGGAGACCCGCTGGGCCGCCTTCATGGACGACGACGCCTATCCCCCGCCGGGCTGGCTCGCTTCACTTAAGGAAGCGATCCGCCTGAACCCGGAAGCGCGGATCCTGGGGGCTCCGAGTCTTCCGCCGCCGGGAACGCGCCTCGCGGAGAGGGCCGTGGGGCTTGTGACCGAATCCTGGATCGGCCTGGGGGAAGAGGCCCTCTGGCACCGCCCCATCCGAAGCGCCAGGGTCGTGGGGGAACTGCCCTGCTCGAACCTCGTGATCGACCGGTCGCTTTTCGCGAAGGAAGACGCCCTTTTCAACGAGGCCATCCATATCGGCGAGGACGTGGAATGGTGCCACAGGATGCGCGACAAGCACCGCGAGACCATCCGGCTTTTCCCCGGGCATTCCGTCTACCACCATAGCCGGCCCCTGTGGAAACCCGCCTGCCTCCAGTTCTTCCGCTACGGGTCCTACCGCATGCGGGTGACCCTCTTCCAGAAAAAATTCACGCCTCTCGAGCTCGTCAAGGTGATGGTCCCGGCCGGCTTCACTCTCCTTCCACCGGCGGCGCTCTGGTCCGCGCCCGCGCGGATTTTATTGATTTTCTATTTCCTCTGTATTATAATCGAGGGGATTTTTCAAAGGAAATCCCTCGTGGAACACGCCCTGCGCCTTCTGGCCATTCCCCTCGTCCATTTCTGCTATGGGCTCGGCCTTTTCGCCCGGCTGGTCCGCTTCCCCACGGGCGAAGCCCCGACCTACGTCCGGGCCGAGACCCTGCCTCCCAATCCGCCCGGCCCGGAACCGAGCCGGTGAACAGCGAACCCTCGGACCATAGAACGGCGGCCGTCGCCTGCCTCCTGGCTTCCCTCGCCTTCGCGGGCTGGGTGCACGGGACCTGGCTGGACTGGGGCCTGCCGTCCCAAAAGCGCGCGGAACGCCTTTTCGCAAGCGCGGAGGAGCTCGGGCGCCGCGTCCCGGCCATGATCGAACAGCGCCGGCGCTACTACGAGATGGTGGAAAGCGTTTTCGACCCCAAGACCTCCTTCGACGCGAGCTACAGGGACCTCGTGACCCGCTGGCAGACCCCGCTTTTCGCGGCCCTGCCGGAGGACCTGGTCCTCGACCGGATGCGCAACTACCTCATCGGCGTGAATGTCTCCGACGAGCAGATGACCCTCACCGCCATAGCCGGCCTGAACCCCAAGCGCCTCGACTTCGTGCCGGGACCCCTGGGCTATTACGGCGGGTTCTACTACTATACGGCGGCCGCCTGCCTCGTCCTGGGAAAGGCGGCGGGCTGGGTGACGTTGAATCCGGGGGCGGAATATTATTTCGCCCATCCCGAAGAGACGCGCCGCATGTACGTCCTGGTCAGGGCCGTG
>MGUT01000080.1:5857-9307 GCA_001800095.1 Elusimicrobia bacterium RIFCSPLOWO2_01_FULL_64_13
GGCTCGCCTGCTCTCTTTGGTTCTGCGGGAAGATCCTCGAGCCCGCGCCCCATCCCGCGTCGAGGCGGGACTACGCCCTGGCCGGAGCGGCCCTGGGCCTGTGCGCCGGATCCATCATCACCAACCTCACGGCGGGGATCCTGCTCTTCTTCACGGAATGGATCCGCGAGGACTGGAATTTCGGCAGGGCCCTCAAAAGCCGCGGTCTCTGGCTCGCCGCGGCCGCATTTCTGGGGGTCTTCGCCGCCGCGAATTTCTACATCTTCCTGAACTTCGACCAGTTCCGGCGGCTCGTGCGCGCCTTGAACGAATTCGCTCCCGCCATCACGTCCGTCCGCTGGGGGGAATGGCCGCCGTATCTCCTCGGATTCTTCACGGAGCAGGTGCATTGGTCCCTGGCCCCGTTCCTGGCCGCCGGCGTCGTTTTCGCCGTGAAGGAGAAGAACCGCTTCGGGATCCTCTGCGCCCTGGCGGCGGCGGCCCTTTTTATCCATAATCTGGTGATGATGCGCCACCCGCCCATCAACCTGCGCCTCCTGCCGTTCCTCGCGATCCTGGCCGGCTGGGGCGCGGCGGGGCTCCTGGAACGGTTCCCCGGCTGGAAAAGGGCCGCTCTCGCCGCTTGCATGATCTCCTCCGTGGTGGTCTCCGCCCTGCAAAGCGACTTTTACAGGGACCTGCACCGCGACCCTTCCAACCTCGACCTGGCCGGGGACTGGATCAACCGGGAGATCCCCAAGGGGAGCTCCATCGGCGCCTGGGGCGGCGGCTTCTCCCCCTTCGATTTCCCTTCCATCCGGTTCCTGGACTATGAATTGATCTCCATTCCCCACCCGGCGGACTTGGATTCCTCTCAACCCGTCCCCGGGAAGATGCCGGAATACCTGGTCCTGACCCAAGGTTATTCCAAGGGCGAAGGCGATCCCCTCGAGGCGAGCCGGTTCATCTCCTCGCGGTACCGGGAAGTCATCCGCTGGGAGGGCGCGAAATCCATCCCGGGGTTCCGGTTCGAATCCAACTGGATCCGGACGGGGAACAACCTCGTCAGGATCCTGAAAAAGGAGAGTTGATGACCCTTCCATGCTGAAGCCGGTTTCCAAAGAGGCGCGGTGGATTTTCGGGGCCGCGCTGACGACCCTGGGTTATATCTACCTGATGAGCTTCCGTTCCCCCATCATCGTCGATTTCGGCGTGCTCATCGACCGGACCTGGCGGATCTATCTCGGGCAGGTCCCCTGCCGCGATTTCTACTGTCCTTCCACGCCCCTGACGTACTGGATCCAGGCGCTCCTCTTTAAAATCTTCTCTCCGGGCATGTTCCCCATGAAGGTCTTCCTGGCCGTCGAGATGGCGGTCCTGGTCGGCCTCGCCGGCTGGCTCGCCTGGAAGGTCCTGGGCGCGGGGGGGAAACTTCTCTGGGTCCTCCTGCCCGTGTTCATGGTCTGGCTCCCCGGCGTCCACCTCATGATCCCGTGGTACGACTGCGACTCCCTCTTCTTCGGATTTGGGGCCCTCTGCCTCCTGGCGGCCGGGGCGCGGACGGAGGGCGGCCGGGGCGGGGCCGTCTGGATATTTCTCGCGGGCGCGGCCTCGGGATTGAGCTTCCTGTCCAAGCAGAACGTGGGCGGCGCGTCCGTGATCGCCGCGTTCGCGTTCTTGGCGGCCATCCGCTCCGGCGCCGGCGCGAGGGCGGCGAAGTTCCTGGCCTATTCCCTCGGGTTCGCCCTGGCGCTGGCCGCCGCCGGCGGTTACTTCGCCGCCCACGGCGCCCTGAAGGAGGCCGTCTATTGGATCTTCCAGCGCGCCACCCAGAGATACGGGGAGGGGAGCCTGGCCGGGTCCATGTGGGAATCCTTCGTCCGCATTCTGACGGGACCGGAGAACAGGTTCCTGAAATTCATCCTCATTTTCTACGTTTGGGCCCTCGTCCTCACGGCCCGGGAACGGCTCTCCGGGAAAGCGGAAGGGGGCCTCCGGCTCGGGGTCACGCTCTATGCGACCCTCGCCATGGGGATCACCATCCTGCACTTCCACGGGCTCTACTATCCCATCCACCAGGTCTACCTCGGCGTCATATTCGCGGTCCTTTTCACGTCGGATCCCTTCCGGGGGGTCATCCCGTCCGAACTGGTCCGCAAGCCGGCCTTCCTCTTCCTGGGGGCGGCCGCGCTCCTGTCCATATTCTGGGGCGGGAGCATGCGCTGGCGCCAGGCCTACTCCCAGGCCGGCATCCATTGGACCCTGGACCACCCGCGCCTCAAGGGCATGTATTTCAGGAAGGAGGACCACGACCTCGTGAAGGGCCTCATGGATTTAGAGAAGACCATCCCCAGGGACGAGAAGGTCTTCATCATGCCCGACCCCCTCTTCTTCTACTACGCGGCGGACCGCGTCTCGCCGGTCCCCATGACCCACTTCTACGTTTCCGGCTACGAGCTGAACGAGGCGGAGCAGAAGCTCATTCCTGGGATGCTTGATAAGGAAGGCGTCCGCTGGGCCCTCATCGGCCAGGAGCGGGTTTTCGAAACGGGCTTCCTCTTGTTCGGGATGGAGGAGGACTGGAAGGCGGCGGTCAAGAGCGGCCGCGCCATGACGAGCCGGAGCGATTATTCCGGGCTCCGCGCCTGGCTGGACGCGAATTTCACGGAAGTGCCCGGCCCCAAGGGCTTCTGGGTGCTCAAAAGGAAGGACGGGGGGAGGTGAAGTCTTTTTATTGCCGGTTGACAAAAAGAGAGATAAGTGTTAGATTGGCGTCCCACTAGGTGAAAAATGTTTCGACGGTCATCCTGGCTTAGCTGATCTTTTAGGTTTTTATTGCCGGTTGACAAAAAGAGAGATAAGTGTTAGATTGGAATCACGCCGAGAGCGAACCCCGGTCGCGCCGGGGTTTTCTGCTCGGCTTTTTATCATACGGGAGGTCGAATCGCCTTAAAGCCATGATACCCCGGCGGTTGCTGCAGGCCGGAGTCCTTTCCATCCTCGCCGCTTTCCGCGCGGCGCCTCTCTCCGCGTCCTGGACGCCGGCGGCGAGCGGCGTCTCCACCGACTTGAATTCCGTCTTTTTCATCGATTCCGACCGGGGCTGGATCGCCGGGGATTCCGGCGTGGTGCTCCGCACCACGGACGGCGGCGCCACCTGGACGCGGATGACGACGGGCACGTCCACCCACCTGAACTCCGTCCATTTCGTGAACTCCTCCACCGGGCTCGCCGTCGGGAACGACGGGTTGGTGCTCAAATCCACGGACAGCGGCTCCTCCTGGACCGGGCAGAACAGCGGCGTGACCGATAACCTTACCAGCGTGGTCTGGGCGGACGCCTCCACGGCCTATATCTGCGGCCAGCTGGGCAGGATCAAAAGGACGACCGACGGCGGCGCGTCGTGGGCGAACCAGAACAGCGGCGTGGTCGAGACGCTCAACGCGATCTATTTCGTGGGCACTTCCACCG
>MGUT01000080.1:9332-11830 GCA_001800095.1 Elusimicrobia bacterium RIFCSPLOWO2_01_FULL_64_13
CACCGGCTGGATCGCCGGGGAATCGGGAGTCGTCTCCAAATCCACCGGTTCCGGATCCTCCTACCAGTCCCTCTATTCCACGAGCACGACGTTCAACGCCGTCCATTTCGTCAGCACCGCCGTGGGCTATTTCGCCGGGAACAGCGGGGCCATCCTCAAGTCCACGGACAGCGGGACGTCGTTCACGGTCGAACGGAGCCTGACCTCGAATCATTTGAACGGCATTTTCTTCCCGTCCGCCGCGCTCGGGATCGCGGTGGGGGATTCGGGGACCATCGTGCGCGAGGGGACCGCTTCGTCGTCCCCGGAGGCGGAGGTCCCGCCGCAGGGTTCGCTCAAGGCCGTCAACAACCTCTTCAATCCCGCCAAAGGCGAATCCGTCCAGATCCGCTACGCCATCGTCAACTCCGGGAAAGTGACCGTCCGCGTCTATACCCCGCAGGGCCGGCTGGTGAAGACCCTGATCGATGAACAGAGGACCGCCGGCTCCTACAGCGATCTTTCCTGGAACGGCTCGAACGGCATCGGGGAGACCGTGGCGAGCGGCATCTACCTCGTCCATATCGAGGGGCCGCGTTTCTCCCAGACCCGGAAGATAGCGGTGGTGCGCTAGGCCGTGCGCCGCCGTCTCCTCATCGTCCTTGTGGGCGCGGCGGTTCCGGCCCTGGCCGCCGGACTCGTCCGGGCGGGGACCGCCGTGACGGCGGCGGGGTTCCTGCGCGAGAACATGAGTCCCAGGCTCGTCGCCATGGGCGGCCTCAAGTCGTCCGTCCCCGACGGACCCGGGTCCGTTCAGTCCAACCCCGCGGGGCTCTCCATGACGGGCCGGCCCGAGTTCCAGAGCACCTACCTCAATTCCCAGGTCCAGAGCATGACGGGGTTCGCCGCCTACGCCCATCCTTTTTTCACGAACCCCAGGTTCGGTCTCGGATTCGGGGCGGGCTTCATCTATCACACGGCCGGAAACATCGACATCAACTCCATCGACGGGACCTCCCGCTCACTGAACGCGGAGACGAGCTACGCGGGCCTGCTGTCCCTGGGGGCGCGCGCCGGCTCCATCGCCGTCGGGGTGTCCCCCAAGTTCGTGCGCTCGACCCTGGTCGAGCAATATTCGGCCCGGGCCTTCGCCGCGGACGTCGGCGCCCTCATCTATTTTTTCCCCAAGACGTGGAAGGACCGGGTGGTCGCGGGGTTCCTCCTGCAGAACCTGGGCACGAAACTCAAGTATCTTTCCGATGAGCACGACCTGCCCCGCACCCAGGTGGCCGGGCTCTCCGTCCGGCTGTGGGAACACCGCGATTACGGGTCTCTCCTCTGGTCCTGGGAGGCGGAGCGGACCCTGGGCGAGACCGGCCGGTACCGCTTCGGCGGGGAATATTCCGTGGGTGCGGACGCGGATCCGCGCGCCTTCTTCATGCGCGGGGGGTTCCGGGTCCATTTCGACGGCGAGGACTACAGTTTCGGGGTCGGCATCCGCGAAAGGAATTTGGAGGTCAGCTACGCGTTCGTGAACGGAACGGAGCTGTCCAACCTGCACCGCCTGGGGATCGGGTTCCGGTTCGGCTCCTACCGCAAGGTCCTGCCCGAGCGCGACGAGGTGGACGACATGTTCAAAGGGCTGGAAGGCTCGGAAAGGTACCGGCTTCTGGAGCTGGAGAAGATCAGGGACTAGACCGGAGTTCCGCCGTCACGGCCAGGCGGGCGCTCTCGAGAGGCAGGACGGTGGGGATCTCGCGCCTGCGCGAGACCTGCTTCAAGGTCTCCAGGACCCGCCCGCAGTATTCCTGCGAAGGGTATCCTTCCTTCCCATAGATCCCTTCGAAATTCTTCCACAACGCCGGGAACCGTTCGCGCAGGACCCGTTCCACCCTGGCGCGCGCTCCCGGCCGGTCGAGCGACAATATCCCCGGCATGGAATAGAGCGCGCCGTGCGACTTGAGACGGGAATAGAGCGCGTCCAGTTCCCCGGGGGAATCGGTCAGGTGCGGGAATATGGGCATGACCGCCGCTCCCGCCACGATCCCGGCCCGCCGCAGCTTCGCGATCAGATCCAGGCGCTTCTTCGGCGGGAGGACCCGCGGCTCGAAGATGCGGGCCAGTTCCTCCTTCAGCGTGAAAAGGGACACGCTCACCACGCACAGCCCCTCGCGCGAAAGCTCCGAAAGGATCCCGGCGTCCCGCAGGACCAGGTCCGATTTCGTGATGATGTGCACGGGCAGGGACTTGTCCCGGAAGATTTCCAGGCTCCTCTGGGTCAGGCGGTATTCGGCCTCGCAGGGCTGATAGGGGTCGGACCCGAACCCGATGCCGGTGGAACGCCTCTTCTCCTTCGGCAGGGCGGAGTCGGACTCGAAAGCGGCCAGGTCCCGGTTCAGGGAGAAGACGCAGGAGGTCTTGATGGACACCCGCCAGGGGGAGACCGGGTCCCCCGTGTCCGCGACGTCCTCTTTGAGGCCGTGGCAAAAGACACAGCCGTACTCGCAGCCGCTGTAGGG